>DASRSE010000133.1:0-12914 GCA_035656655.1 Pirellulales bacterium | reverse complement strand
CGCCCCGACTGGCATCTATGCCGGCGGCACGATTCAGATCTATCGCAACCTGTCTACCGATCCTAGCACTTTTTATCACATCGGCTCGGCGAATGCGGGCGACTCGTTCGTGGACAACGCTCCCGATTCTGCGATTACCGACACCACCGCGCCGAATTATAAGGTGCTCGATTTGGACGGGCCGAAGATCACGAACAACACTTTGCTCGTCGATGTGATCAGCCGCAATGGCAGCACGTACGACCACCCGTTCGACGTCGGCACGCTCGACTTCACGGGACACAAAGGGGGCGCCGCCCTCTCGACGCAAACGCTGGACATCACCAGCACCACTACGGTCCAAGATCTGGTCAACTTCATGAACCAGTCGATGGGCATCCAGCAACCGGCGGCCGATCCGCAAAACCCGATCCCGATCGATGCCTCGGGAACGCCGCCCGGCGGCTCGGTCATCACTGGCGGCAAATTGCAATTCGTCAGCAACAATGGCACCGATAGCGCCATCGACATTCCCTTGACGTCGTTCAAATTGACGACGGCCTCCGGTACGACGACGCCGAACCTTGGCTTCGGCGTCACGCAGACGGCAATCGGGGCGGGCGCCGCGACCGATCTGGTGGCGTACGATTCGCTCGGCGTCCCGGTGAACGTCCACGTCACGGTCGAGCTTGAAAGCGAAACCAGCAACTCCACCGTCTACCGCTGGTATGCCGACTCGCCCGACAACAAAGGGGGCAACGGAATCTCGGTCGGCACCGGCTTGATCAAGTTCGATGGCACCGGCAGCGTGTTCAATGTGACCAATGACAAGGTCGACATCAATCGAACCGGCACCGCCGCCCTTTCGCCGCTCGAATTTCAACTCGATTTTACCAAACTCTCTGGTTTGGCCGGGACCTCGAATAGCTTGGCCGCCTCGTCGCAAGACGGCTCCGGCGCCGGGACCTTGTCCAGCTACACCATCGGTCAAGATGGGACGATCCGCGGCAACTTCAGCAACGGCGTCACGCGAACGCTGGGCCAGGTCGTCCTGGCCCGATTCGGCAATCCGGACGGTTTGCAACAAGTCGGAAATAACCTCTATACGAGCGGTCCCAACTCGGGGTTGGCGGTCGTCGGCGTGCCTGGCCAACAAGGCATTGGCACGATCACGGCCGGCGCGGTCGAACTGTCGAACTCCGACATCGGCCAGAACCTCATCAACCTGATCTTGGCCTCCACGGCCTATTCGGGCAATACGCGGGTGATCACGACCACGCAGCAATTGTTCCAGGAGTTGTTGCAACTCAATCGGTAGTTCGCCGGCTTGCCGACTGGCCGAAATGGCCAGCCGTCCGGCGGCGGCCAAGCGCCGAGCCGCCGGCCGCACAATCGTTACGACGCGCACGATCCGCTCGTTGCCCCCCCACCGGGACAGCGAGCGGATTTTTTTTTGCGCGGCGGCAAGTCCTCTTTTCGCCACAGCCGGAGGTTCGTGTGGCTTTTTTGCGGTCCGAATCTGCTCGCGGACCGGTTTCTTGTCCTAGTCTTCCTTGGAGACGGAAATTAGCGATTATCGAACTTCGCCGGGAAAATGAACACTTGCCGAACGCGGCGGCTCGTTTTCGGCGTGCAAGGCCGGCCGAGTTCACTGGAACCACGCGGAATTCAACGGCAAAAGCACTCGGACCATCGGACGCAGAGAGACTCGACCATGATCAAGTTGACACGACTCGGAGGCGAGCCCTTTCTCGTCAACGCGGAGTTGATCCGCTACGTCGAGGCGCGGCCCGACACGTTTGTCACGCTCGATGACGAAGAGCGAATCGTCGTCCAAGAGTCCATGGACGAGGTGTTGCGCCGAGCGCTCGACTATCAACGCTCGAAATATCTTGTTCCCAACGCGCCGCCGCGAGCGAGCGCGATCGGAAGCCCAATCGCGCCCGTCGCGTAAAGATGGAAGTCCCAACAGGTCGTAGACTTTTTCGCACATTAGGGAAGCGTCGCAATGGATATCGCCACAATCGCCGGCCTCGTCATGGCGTTCGGGATGATGCTCGGATCGCTCGTCGTGATGGAATTGATGGGCCACGGCAAAGTGAATTACGGTGCATTTATCGATCCCCCCGCCATCATGATGGTGATCGGCGGCGGCACGGCCGTCGGGCTTGTCGGCTTTCCGTTAAAAAATGTGTTGGCCCTGTTCAAAGTCATCCTCAAGGTGTTCTTCACCAAGCCCGAGAACCTGAACCATCTGATCGAGCAGCTCGTCGGCTTGGCGGAAACGGCGCGGCGCGATGGGTTGCTCGCGCTGGAAAGCAAAGCCTCCGAAATCGAAGACTCGTTCGTGGCGATGGGAGTGCAAATGGCGGTCGACGGAACCCGGGCCGAAGTCATCGAAGAAGTGATGCGGACCGAAATGGAAAACATGGCCGCTCGGCATAAAGAACAAAAGAAGGTTTTGGAACTCATCGGCCGGTGCGGCCCTGCGTTCGGCATGATCGCGACCCTCCTCGGTCTGATCATGATGTTGGGCAACTTGTCGGATCCCGACTCGATTGGTCCGTCGATGGCCGTGGCGTTGATCGGAACGCTGTATGGAGCATTGATGGCGAATCTGGTCTGCATCCCGTTCACCGAAAAACTGTCGGTCCGCAGCGGCGAAGAATTGATGGCCAAGGAAATCATCGTTCGCGGAATCCTCGGCATTCAGTCGGGCGACAACCCGCGAACGATTCAGCAAAAACTGGTGAACTTCCTGCCGCCGAAGGAACGGTCGCATGGAGAGGCGGCCTAATGGCCGGTTGAAGCATTCAACAAGTTGCATCAGCGCACGGATACGATGCACTAGCCAAGACAAAAGCAAACAGACTTCATGCCGAAAGCCCCCAAACCCGCCGAAGCGCCTCCGTCCGAAGGAGCCCCCGAGTGGATGGTGTCGTACGCCGACATGATCACCATTCTGATGGCTTTCTTCGTCGTCATGTATTCGATGGCAGGCAAGCCGGAAGGCGAAAAGCAAGAGCCGGTCATGCAAGCCTTCCGCAAACAGTTTGGCCGCTTCAACTCATCGGGCGGCGGCAAGCTCATTCCGCGCGACTCCAAAGCCGCCACGATGGCGTCGGGCTTTTTGAAAAAGAAGCCCCCCCCAGAAGAATCGACCAGCGCGCACGGTCCGCCGGGCGATTCACTCCGCGTCATGAACATCCGCCAAGGAACCCAAGCCTCCTCGGGCGGCGTCATCTTCTTTGAAGATGCCTCCGCCGAGATCACGGCCGAAGGAAAGAAAGCCCTTATGACGATCGCCTGCGAGTTAGCAGGCAAGCTGCAAAAAATTGAAATTCGCGGACATACGTCGAATCAGCCGCTCCGCGAAGAGAGCCCATACAACGACCATTGGGATTTGGCCTATGCTCGCTGCAAGGCGACGATGGACCAACTCATTGAGTTCGGAATCGACCCGCAGCGCATCCGGATGAGCGTGGCCGGCCAATACGAACCGGCCCACCTGCTCGGCGACGAAGCCCTGCTCCGCAAGAACGGCCGCGTCGAAATCTTCATGTTGAACGAGTTTACCGAGAATCTGCGCGGGACGCCCGAAGAGCGCGCGCGCGTCGATTCCAACCCCGATCGGTCCGCGGCCACTCCGGCAGGAGAGGCCAAAAACCCTAGTTAAAACCAGAGCATTGCCATGTCTGAAGCAGCCAAACCGGCGCCCGAAGCGGCGGCCCCGACCGCGGCCAAAGGTCTATCGAAAATCGAAATCATCGGCTTTCTGGGGGTCGTGATCATCGCCCAGATCGTGCTGGCGTTTATGTTCATCCCCAAAGGGGGATCGACGGCCGCCGCCGCTGCGCCAACCGCCGCCAGAAAGATGGAAGAAGCCGGTGACAAAGCGAAAGAGAAAAAGGGGGACGAGAAGGCCGCCGACAAGGAAGGCCATGAAGGGGACGCCGAGCACGAGGATTTTCAAGAAGTTTGCCTTGGCAAATTCAGCCTGACTTCGTTCGACCCGACCTCGAATACGACGCTGGTGATCGACTTTCAGTTGTATGGCACCGTTCCGATGGAGCACAAAGAAGGTGCGGAAGCTGCGCCGGCTGGGGGACATGGCCACGGCGCGCCGAAGGGTCCCGTTTCCGATGATCCTGATCCGAGCACAAAATTTGGCAAGCTGTTCAAGAAGAACAAGCATCGAATTCGCGACCAAGTGATCAAAATCATCCGGACTGCGGAGATGAGCGATCTGACCGATCCCGGTTTGGGATTGATCAAAAGACAGATTTTGGCGAAAACTAACGCCTTGTTGGGTGACCCGATGCTGAAAGAGGTCGTCTTTAGCGACTTCGCCGTGATCGAGCAATGAGCCCGACTGCTTTTGAAACACGGTTGGCACGCTCGCCCGAGCGTGCTTTCCTTTCGCCACGGAACGGATTCCCATGGCTGATGATCTCGTAAGTCAGGACGAAGTCGAAAAGCTCCTTGCCGAACTGCAAGGCGGCGCGCAGCCGGCTGCCGCGGCGGGTGCGCCCGTGGTCGGCACCGCCAGCCCCGCGGCCACGACTCCGCGCCCCGCCCCCGCGGCGGCCGACGGCAATATCTCGCAGTCGGACATCGACTTTTTATTTCGCCAAGCCGAGCAAGCGATTGCCTCGATCAACGAGCCGGTCGCGACGGCTCCGCCGGCGGGCGTCTCCCCCTTTACTTTGCCAGAATTCGGCGGCGCGCCTTCTTCGACCGAAGCAGCCACGCTCGAATTGATTCGCGATGTCGAACTCGATTTGCGAATTGAATTAGGGCGCACGCACATGTATTTGGAAGACGTGCTGAAACTCTGCAAAGGGGCGGTCGTGCCGCTGGATAAAATGGCCGGCGACCCGGTCGACATCTTCGTCAACGGCCGCCTGGTCGCACGCGGCGAAGTGTTGGTTCTCAACGATAACTTTTGTGTGCGAGTTGCCGAACTGGTCGCGGGAGACGCGACCGCCGGCGCCGCGTAGCGACGGATCGCCACGCGCAGGATGCTTAATCGGTTGACCCAGGGAGCAAGGATGCGCCCCATCGCCACAATCGCCGTGCTCTGCGGAATGCTGGGGCTCGCTGCCCCGGCGCGCGGAGGGAGTCCGGCGTTCCACAGCAATGCGGCGGTGCAGGGCAATGCGGCGCTGCAGGGCGAGCCGGCCGCGCGTTCTGACCGTTCGCCGCAGCCATTTCCCAACAGCGGTCTGGAAAAGGCCATGACCGCGGGCGCGACGCCGGCGGAGCGGGTGCCCCAGCTCCTCGGTACGGAAGCCGCGCCGGCATCTTTACGCGATCCCGCCGCGCTCCACGATCCTGCCGCGCTCCACGATCCTGCCGCGCTCCACGATCCCGCCGCGCTCCACGATCCTTCGCCGCAGCGCGATCCGCTGCCGCAGCGCGATTCGGCGGTCCGCGATCCGCATGTACTCGCCACGAACTTTCAAGAGAAATCGCTCCCCCTCGCGCCGGCCTCGAAAAGTCGCTCCCGCGGCGAAGCCAAAGGGAACACATTGGCGGGACTGTTCAGCGTCGCCCTGAGTCTGGCGGTCGTGCTCGGTTTGTTCTTTCTGGCCACGTGGCTCTTCCGCCGCGGAATGCCCAAAGGGGCAGGGCTGCTATCCAGCGACGTCATTGAGGTGCTGGGCCGCGCGCCGCTCGCCGGCCGCCAAAACATGCATCTCATCCGCCTCGGCGGAAAATTGATTCTCGTTTCGGCCACGGCCGGGGGCATGGATACCCTCGCCGAAGTGACCGATCCGCTCGAGGTCGATCGCTTGTTGGGGCTGTGCAAACAAACGCAAGCCAATAGCGTGACCGGCACCTTCAAGCAATTGCTGCATCAATTCACCGGCGAAAAGGGGACCCCGGCGGCCCGCGCTTCGAACGCCGAAAAAATCGGCCGCAACTTGAGCGCGGAGGTGGCCGATGGTTAAGAACCAACACGCCTCTCGCGGCGCGCTCTGGCTGAACGGCGCCGCCATATTGCTCACCAGTCTGCTGCTGTTTAATAACGGACATGCCGCCCGCGCGGAGGGTTTGGCCAACCAGCCGGCGCAAGTCGACGTGGGCGGCTTCTTGAATGGCGGGCCTGAAAAGTGGACCAGTCCCGAAGGGATGGGCAGCGCCATCCAAGTGATGTTGTTGCTGACGGTGTTGAGCTTGGCGCCGTCGATTTTGCTGATGACCACTTGCTTCGTGCGGATCATCGTGGTGCTGGGATTGTTGCGGCAGGCGCTCGGCACCCAACAGTTGCCGCCAAGCCAGGTCATCACGGCGATCACGATGTTCTTATCGTTGTTGATTATGTCGCCCGTTTGGAAGCAAGTTTACGACGAGGGGATTCATCCTTATACGAGCAAGCAGATTTCGCTGGAGACGGCTTGGGACCGCGGCGTGAAGCCGATCCGGCGGTTTATGGCGCAACAAATTGAGCGGACTGGCAACAGCGACGATGTGCACATGTTTTACAAGTATCTGCCGGCCGACACTCCCGCGCCGCAGAGCTACGACGACGTGCCGCTGGCGGCACTGCTGCCGGCCTTCATGCTCAGCGAGCTAAAAACGGCCTTTTTAATTGGCTTTCAGATTTATCTGCCGTTTGTCATCCTCGATATCGTCGTCGCCAGCGTGACGATTTCGATGGGGATGCTGATGTTGCCGCCGGCCTTGATCTCGCTGCCGTTCAAGCTGCTGCTCTTCGTGCTGGTCGATGGGTGGCACCTAGTCATCGGCATGCTCATGGACAGCTTTCAGCCATTCACGTAGCGCCCGAGGGGGCATTGCGCGCCGGTCGTTGCGTTGGTTCGTCGAATTCTTTGCCACGCGAAAACACGCTCAGAGGAACTTGCTCGCCATGGATGTGCAAACCGCCATCGACCTCGGTCGGCAAGCCATTATGATGACTCTTTTGATCAGCGCGCCGGTGCTGATTGGCGGGTTGATCGTGGGATTGGTGATCGGTTTGTTCCAAGCGTTGACGCAAATCCAAGAACAGACGGTGGCATTCGTTCCCAAGTTGGTGGCGATGGTCTTGATTTTGAGCCTCACCATGCCCTGGCTGATCTCGCAGATGGTGGAGTATACGCAGCAACTTTATTCCAGCATTCCTGACATGTTTTGATCCGTTTTGACCTGTTTCGCCCGCCGACCCCCGGATTGCTCGCCTCGCTGACCCGCCCTGGTTGTCCGGCTTTTTGCTGATGCGTTTCGCGCCATGCCGCCGCTGATCCAATACTTTATCGGACAGTTTTTTCTGTTCACGCTGGTGCTCTCACGAATCAGCGGGCTGGTGATGACGGCGCCGATCTTTGGAACGCAACAGATTCCGGCGACGATTCGCGCCTTTCTCGCGTTTGGATTGGCGCTGCTGGTGACGCCGCTGCAAACGTCGGCGGGCTTTACGCCTCCCGGCGAACTGCTCAGCCTGTCGCTAATGATTGCCGGAGAACTGCTCATTGGCGTCGCGCTCGGAGTGGGAATCTCCATTTTGCTGTCGGGCGTCGAATTAACGGGCCAGATCATTAGCCAGATGAGCGGGATGTCATTGGCCGACGTGTTCAACCCCGGCTTCGATGAGAATATTCCGGTCTTTTCTCAATTCTTGAATCTGTTGACCCTTTCGCTGTTCGCCATTCTTGGCGGGCACCGCATGGTGCTGGATGGTTTGCTGGGCACCTTTGCTCGCATTCCGCCCGGCGCTTCAGGCGTGGCCGACTCGATCGCCCACACGGTCACCGAGTTGTTGACACAGAGCTTTGTGCTTGGGATTCGAGCCGCCGCGCCGGCGATGGTGGCGCTGCTCCTTTCGACTCTGGTGTTGGGCTTCATCAGTCGAACGTTGCCGCAATTGAATATTATCGCCCTCGGTTTCAGCCTGAGCGCGCTGGTCACCTTCGGCACGCTCTTGATCTGCTTGAGCGCGATCGTTTGGGTGTTTATCGATCAGGTTGAACCGTCGCTTGAAATGATGCTCGAAAGTTTTCAAGCCCGCGCGGTGATCGGCTAACAGGGCCGCGCTGCGGTTCTATAGCCGTTCGCTTTTTTAGAAGCAGATTCAATAATCCGGTTCGTCCATGGCAGAAAACGACGGCGATAAGTCTCAAGACGCGACACCGCATCGCCGGCAACAAGCTCGCGAGCAGGGTCAGATTGCGCTCAGCCAAGACCTCTCCGCCGCCACCTTGCTGGTCACCGCGCTCTCGTTGATGCTGGCGATGGGGGGCGGCGTGGCCGAATACTTGGCCCAATTCACGCACGATCAATTGAGTCAGCCGAGCTTGCAAACCGATCTGGGCGCGGTGGCCGAACAGTGGAATGCCACCTGTTGGAACCTGGGCAAAGTTCTCCTCCCTCCGCTGGGCATCCTGTTGGCAGTCGCGTTTGTCGTCAATCTCTTTCAAACCGGCTTCTTGTGGCTGCCGGAAAAGTTGGTTCCCGACCTCGCGCGGATCGATCCCCTAGCCGGCTTCGGGCGGATTTTTTCCTTGACCAACCTGGTGCGGTTGGCGATGGGGGTGATCAAATTGCTAATCGTCTCGACGGTTGCCTATTTGAGCTTATATAGCCGGCGCGATGAAATTCTAGCCGCCTCCGCCTTTGAGATTCCCCAGTTGGCGGTCTTCGTCACCGACATTATCCTCTGGACCTGCGTCAAGATCAGCGTCGCGCTGCTCGTCTTGGCAATCTTCGACTACGGCTTTCAATGGTGGAAGAACGAGCAGGATATGAAGATGACCCCACAAGAAATGCGCGAGGAAATGAAACAATTGCAAGGCGATCCGCAACTCATCTCGCGGCGCCGCGCGGTGCAGCGTCAATTGATCATGAATCGCCTGTCCGACGCGGTCCCCAAAGCGGACGTGGTTATCACCAATCCGACGGAGTTGGCGATCGCAATCCAATACGATCCGGAAAAGATGGCAGCGCCAATCGTCGTGGCCAAAGGGGCCGATTTGCTCGCGCAGCGGATTCGCCGGCTAGCGCTGGAGAACCGCATTCCGATCATCGAGAAGAAGCCGCTGGCGCAGGCGCTATACAAAGAAGTCGATCTGAATCATCCGATTCCCGATAAAATGTACGCCGCGGTCGCCGAGGTTTTGGCGTACGTTTATCAACTCAAAGGCAAGAAGATCCCGAAGCCGGTGGTCTAGCCACTCGCCCGCTAACAGCCACCCGGCTAACAGCCACCCGGCAAACAAACCCGCCCTGAAAACAAACGCGCCGGCCTCATCATTCGACTTTATTCGTGACCTCCACCCCGCCTCGTCATTCCCCCTCCGCCTCGTCATTCCCGCGCAGGCGGGAATCCAGCGCACGCCAACACACAACCAAGGCCAAAACAGGACGCAATCCAGAACCGCGGCCTGGCAAACAAGGCCGCCCCGCCTCGTCATTCCCCGCCTCGTCATTCCCCGCCTCATCATTCCCCCTCCGCCTCGTCATTCCCGCGCAGGCGGGAATCCAGCGCAGGCCAACACGCAACCAAAATCACGAGTCGGCCCGATAACCGTAGCGCTGCAAATAGCCCCCCCAACGCCGCTCGATTTGCTCTCGAATTTTCGGGGCCAGGACGTGGCGATTCGGTTTATAATCCTTCGTCCCCGAGAGATACTGTTCCATCGCCGGGCGGACCTGTTCGAAATCGCCCAATTCCAATTGTTCGTAGATCGCCTGCAATTGCCCCGCCGGCTCGCGCACCAGGTCTTCGTATCGCACTTCATACAAGTGGCCGGCCGGAATCAACTCGCGCTGCGCGTCGAATTGGCGATACATCCGTTCAAAGCACTCAAAGACGTATTCCTCGAGGCCTTGGAAATTGGCGGTCTGACAAGCTTGCGCCCGATAGAGCGACTTCCATAAGCGAACCGTCGAGGGAAAGATCGCATGCGGATCGCGCACGATGTGCACGAACTTCGCCTGCGGAAACATCTCGAGCAGCACCTTGACCCGCGCCGTATGCGTGGGCGATTTCAAAATTATGCGCTTGCCGCCGCTGCGATACGTGATCAATTGCAGAAACCAATGCAGACTGCGCTTCCACCGCTGTAGCTGCGCGGGAGTGACCTGTTCGAGCTCTAAAAACTCTTGCCCTTGCGGCGGCTCGTTCGGAAACGCCATCGTCGTATAAGGCGAGCCGACGCCCAAGTTGCACAACGCAAATTCATCTTCTTGCGGCCGATCCCAGCCTGCCGCCATGTCGTCCATCGGGCGCTGGGCCGGGAGCAAAAACTTGAGAAATCGCACGACGAACCATTCGGTCAAAAGCGTGTGCTGAGGCATGAAGCACTCGAACGTCGTCGGAAACGCAAACCGGTCGTCGCGCACCAACAACTCGTGCAGATAGGTCGTCCCGGACCGCCAATGCCCAATGATGAAAATCGGATCGCCGGCCAACTTCGTGCGCGCCAGCCGGCGATTGAAGATCAGGGCATGGAGAAAGTGCAAGGCGGAGTTGCCCAGCGAAGTCAACGTAATGACCACGCACATCGCCCACCGCCAAGGAGTGATCCGAAAGCGATTGCGGATCAGCAGCCCCATCCACGTGCGAAAACGCATTCCTTGCCAAAAGCGCGGGGACCAAAACGGGTACGGATGGAATTTCGCTTCCGAGCCGGAAGGGGGCGGTGCCGGCTGAGAAGTCGCAGGGGCCATGAGACAATTCAAGGTTGAGAACGCGTCGCGAATAAACGGCTATCCTAATCTCGGCTCGCCGCCTGATCAATCAACCGAGGGGGCGCTGCACGATTCGGCCTCCTTCGCCGGTCAGAAATAAGGCGGGCGGTCCTGATTCACCGCGATAAAAAACGGCGAAACCACCAGTCGCCACGCGGCAGCCCGGCTTTCGCTCACAGTCGTTCGATGCCGGTTCGGTTCTGCGTGGCGGCAATCGCTTGCAGAGCGGTTTGCATTTGCTGCATGATTTCCTGGCTGGAACGTTTTCCCACCACTCGGTTCAAAGGCACCCCGCGCGGCGAGATGAATTGAATCGTGGGAAATCCTCGTACCTGATAGCGCTGACAAAGATCAGGCTGGGTGTCGGCATCGACCAGCACGCACACAAATTGTTGCGAGAGGCTGATAACCTGCCGATTCGTGAACGACTCGCGTGCCATCTCATGACAAAAATGGCATTGTCGCGCCGTGAAGAACACCAGCAGCGGTTTCCCGTCTTGCTGCGCGGTCGATAGCCCTTGAGCCAAGTCGGTGGTGAACGCGAGCTCGCCGCGCGCGATATCGGACTGCGCCGCCGCCGGACCCGCCGCGGGCGCCGTCGCAGCCGCGGGCTCGTCGGTCACTTCACAGCCGGACGCGAGCAACAGCAGGCTCGCGCCGATAAAGAAGTAAAATCGGTTCATTGGACCCTTTCGTCCGCCTTGGACCTGGGAGTGCCGGATTGCGCTGCGACCGTTCCGTGGCCTTCGCCATCGCCCTGTTCCTTGTCGAAACGACAACGACCAAGCATGGACTGCCCGATACAACTTCGGCAATCGAGCCCTCGCGCTCTGGAAGCGGATGCGGCGACGGCCGAAGAATCAGCGGCGTCTTATTTCTGCGATACCTAAGTCATTATTTCACGAGCCGCGCCGATCCATCGGCGACACTTGGCGAAGATGGGACATTGCCACGGCGCTTTTCCACCGGCTGCTAGTGAAGAATTGGTATCGGCGCGCGGCACCAAGAACTTCATCGGAGCGGCCGACCTTGCCGTCTTTATCGGCAAGGCGACCTTGGCGCTTTTGGCAACCTGACCGAGGGAGACGCTTCGTTCCCTCGCGACAAAGTGCGCCGAATCCGGCTTGCCGAATCATGCGTCTGGCAACACGCTTCGGGCAATTTGCTTTCGGCAATCCGCTCCGGACAACCGGCTGCCGCCCACTATTCTTGCGCCCGCTTTTCGTCTGGCCGCGTTGCATCTGCCCGCATTTTTCCTGCCCGCCGGCCGCGGCCTCGGTGCCACCGGCGGCTTGCTTCGGGGTGCCTGGTCGCGGGCGACCGGTGCCGGCCTGCTGTTGACCTGCCGCGCCGGTCCGATACAATAGCCGCTTCGCAGCCGCGAAAGTTCGGGGCGTGGCTCAGCCTGGCTAGAGCGCTTGGTTCGGGACCAAGAGGTCGCACGTTCGAATCGTGTCGCCCCGACTTACACTACCGAAGAAGCCGTCCCCTTCGGTCCGGAGATGGATTTCCCCGGACTGAATGGGACATTCGGTTCTCTTTCCCCGCTGGACCTTGTCGAACCGCAGGTCGATTCGGCTCACCAGTAGCCGGAAAACCTCTCGCTGGCGGGCTGGCGCGGCCTTCGTCATATCTTCGCCCAACTGCCACAGCCGGCCCACCACGGCCTCGACCTGGGCTTCCGCGTCTTTCGATTGAACGGCCGACTTGCCACGCTTTAACTCTGCTTCCAGGTGGTCCCGCTGCCGTTTGAGCGCGGTGAGCTTCTGAGCGACCAGGTCGAGGATTTCCGCCGGGGCGCGGAGAAAGTTTTCCGCAGCCCGGTCGATTTCCCGATTTAGGTCGGCGAGTTGCTTCTGGATGCCGTCCGCCCCCTGGACGCTCATTTCCCGCCGATCCACGATTTGCTGCCGCAGGGCGACTCGCACGCGGTCGAGGTTCTCCATCGTCAGAACGTTCTCTTGGAGCTTGCGGACGAGAATGTCAACCAATTGGTCCTGATGGACTCCGTGGCAGCCGCAGCCGTGCGGGTTGTTCTTGCCAATTCGGCAGTAGGTCGAGCAGAGATACTTCGGGTAACGGTGGCCTTTGGCTTTGAGGCTTGAAGTGGACCCCAATCGCTGGACCAAAAGTAGGTTTGGATTAGGTGGATGGATTTAGCGGCCAGCGGCCCCTTTCCAGAGCCGCGCCAGCCGCCGTGCCGCATGCTGATTAAGGGTTCCGAGGGTTGCTCCCCTTCACCC
>DASRSE010000132.1:0-11226 GCA_035656655.1 Pirellulales bacterium | reverse complement strand
CTTGGCCGAATCCTTGCGGCCCCAGTCGGCCAGCCCCGTGCCAATCGGTTTGAAGTCTTCAAAGCCGGGAATGTCGTGGCAGCCGGCACAGCCATACTTGCCGATCGTGCGGCGGCCCACGTAGGCGAGCATCTTCTTGCGCATCACCTCCGGCGAATCGCCTTTTTCTTCGTCGCGCACGAGAACGATTTCGTCCCCCTTCAGGTCGGCCGCCCGTTCTTTGGGAATGCCGTTGCCGAGATATTCGTAGGCGACCTTTTCGGAAACCTTTTCCTTGATGTACTCGAACGACAGATCGAACAAGGCTTGCGCCTCGTCCTTGGTCATCGTGTTCTCCGCAGGAATGCCGGTCGGCGTCCAATCTTGCTGCGAGTTCATCAGATAGGCCGTGATGTCCGCGGCCGGGTCGGTTTCGTTGCCGTCCTTGTCCTTGATGACGTTCAAGAACAGGTTCGGCATCACGGTGCGGGCGTGATAGTGGTTCGGCTGGCGGACCCAGCTATAGAGCCAATACAAGCCGGTCCCCTGGTCCTGGTCGCCGTGCGATTTCAGCTTGGCGCCGATCCGCGACAGGTCCGGGCCTTGGTCGGCTTGGGTTTCAGGCATGTCCTCGCGGCGGAAATCGGCGTGCGAGTGGCAAGCCAAACAGCCGCGCGTTTGGAACAGCTTCTTGCCGCGCTCGGCGCTGGCCTTGGCCGCCAACGCCGGATCGGGCTTGATATAGTCAAACGGCTGACTGTTGCGGAGTAAAAACTCGGCAATCGCGCGAATTTCGATCGGCTCGAAGCGCTTGGCCGCCTCGAGCGCCCAAGGCTGTTCTTGCGCCCCCGCCTCAAGATGGTTGTACAAGCCAAAGAACCGGGGCATCCGTGTCGTCGGACGGAAGTTCGTCGGATTCTGAATCCAGCTAAACAAGAACGGGAAATCGAGCTTGCTGGCGACATAGCGCAGACTCGGGCCCGGCTTCCGCAGCGTTCCTGGCACCTCCACGTCTTTCAGCACGGATTCCAGCTTTTGCGACGACTCTGAGAGAATCGCCGGTTTCGTCTGATCGTCTTTTTTCCCGGCGTTCTTCAGATGGTCGTCGGCCGCCTTCTTGTCGGCCAGCAGAAATTCGCGGAGCCGCTGGCGGGCCTCGTTGTCTTCCGGATGCGCGATCAGATCGTTGACCCAATCGGTCGTTTCCGGACCGAGCTTGGCAAAGTTCGGATCGGCTTTCAATTGTTGCGCGGCCGCGGTGAAATTGGGCTCCAATCGCAGGTCCGGACCCACCCGTTTCGTCGGCCCATTGAAACCGTTGATTTCGTGGCAGCCAAAGCAGCCGTAGCGGCGAATGATTTCATAGCCGGCTACTAATTTCGGGGCGGGAGGTTCCGGGAAACGCGTGCTGGCCTCGAGCTCGACCACGTCGAAATGGCACTTCAAGCAACCGCTATCCTGAAAGCGGCGCGGAAACATCGGATAGATCCAGTCGTGGTTGGCAAACCAGCCGTACTTGGCGCCCCACTCACGCTGTTGTTCCGGAGTATTCGGCGAGTGCGAAGACCACTTGAACGCCGTCGCGCTGCCTTGCCCATCGTGGCAAATCGTGCAGCCAAATTTTTGATACGGGTGCGGGCTCAGCGAGCCAATGAACAAGTCCAACCGCGGGTGAGTCGCATAAGGATTCGGCAGCCCTCGACTCACCTTGAGCTCGATCGGCTGGCCCCACTTCGGATACTCCAAAAGATACGCTTGGGCCGCGTCATGCGTGCTGACCAGATTGCCATTGATGGACTCAATCACGTCGCCCGACTGGAGGCCGGCATCGGCCGCGGCCGATTTGGGCCAAACCACATCGACGGTTACTTCCTTCGGATTAACGAGCCCGACATTGGTTAGCTCCAAGCCGTAAATATTCTTGGTGGTGCGGTTGATCTCGACCCCGTTTTCGTTGGCCTGGGGTTTGGGCGGCTCGGCCGGCGTCGCCAAGACCATCGTCCGCGGCTCGCGGTCGCGGCCCGGATAGCCTGGCTCGATCGCCGAGCCGGCAGCAGTCGTTTCGATCGCGACGTGGCACGTTTTGCAGCGATCGTACCGCGGCACTTGCTTGAAATTGTTGCTGATGGTCAACTCGGGCAACCACATCTGGTCGATTTTCAAGGGGCTGCCAAAGGCATCGATAATCGGTAGCTCGAGGAATTGCTTGCCGGCGTTCGTGGCCCGCTCTTTCATCGCCTTTTCGAGGCGCGTCAAAGCGCCGGTATTGTCGTCGAACGCCTTTTTGGCTTTGTCTTCTTGGTCGGTGATTTGGTGGAGGATCTTTTCCAGCGCGAGGCGCTGGTTCTTGGCTTCTTGTTGGGCCGCCACGCTGGCGTTGATGTTGGCCTCAATGTTTTTTGACGTTTCCTCGAGCGTGTCCAACTTGTTGGCCGGCAGATGCTGCGCGACGGCCGTGTCGTAATTGCTGCGGGCTTCGTCGAATTGCGCCCGGCGCCCTTTGACGACCTGCGTCAAGGCGTCTTCGTTCTGCTTGATGCGGCGAACGGCGTCGTTCAGTTCTTTCAAGAACGCGACGCGGCGATCTTCCGCGATCGATTCGGCGGCGGTCGCATCCTTATCCGATTTTTGGGCCGCGGTCTGCGCCGCGCTGGCGGCGTCCTTGGCGGCCTGCGCCGCTTCGTGCAGCTTCGGCGCGTCGGCGGCGAAGGCCTGATCGGCGGCCTTGGCCTTGTCATTGGCTTCAATATAGGCCTTCCAGGCCGTCTTTGCCGATGCGTCGGCCTGGGTCGATTCGGCGCGGACTTCGCGCGCCTTTTGGTCGATGTCCGGCAACGCCTTGAAGATCGCATCGGCGCGCGAAAAGTCATACGGATCAATCTTTTCGACCCGATTCACTTTTTCCTTGCGGCGCTCTTCCAGTTCGGCATTCCACTTTTCGCAAAACTGGGCGTCGCTCGCTTTGAACGCTTCATATAAGCCAGCGTCGGGCGGTTCGAGCCGCGCGGCCGTCAAGGCCTGAGCTAGCTCGTCGTGCTTGTCGAGATACTGGTCGTTCTTCTGTTCGATGATCCGCCACTCGTTCATCTTCGTGTCGATCGCTTGCTGCGTGAGCTGGATCGGCTTCCACTCGCGGTTGGCGTCCGCTGAAAACATCCAGATCGTGACAAACAGCATGGCGAACGACGACACCGCAAACACGACGTGCAGCGTGCGGATGTTGCGCCAACTTTGTTCGGTAGCGGGCATTTTTTACTCAATCCAGGCGAGGGGGGCGGGCCGCAAAAGCCCGGCCACCGCCTCAGAAATTCAAAAAGTATTCCGGAATGCTGATGATGTACTTCAAGTTGAAGGTCCAGCGCAAGACCATCTTGAGGGGCAACGTCATCATCAGCAAAAACAAACTCGACATGACCATGTACCGCGCGAAACCCATCCGCGCGAAAAACTTGCGAAAGATCGTCATCGCCATCAGCGGCGGCAGAACCATCATGTAGGCCAGCACCGCCAAGATGCCCGGCGACTCGCGCAGCAAGATGTATCCAAAACTGGCGAGGCCGCTCGACCCGGTCGGCGCCTTGGGGAGCCCAGTGCCGATTCCGTACTCCCAGAAGTAGTACGACAGATCGACATTGTTCAGAGCCGCGACTTTGTGCGCATCCCAATGCTCGTACGGAGCGAACAAGTTCCAATTGGGCCCGCGCAGAAACGTTCCTAAGATGATCAGCGTCACCCACAACGCCAAGAAGCCGAACTGAAAAACGAGATAGCTGAACTTGCGCTGCGCGATCGTGTAATAGCCGTTGCCCGACTTGTTGAAGTCGAGATACGGAATTGCCATCAGGCCCGCGATTACAATGCTTGGCAGCACGACGCCCGCATACCACGGGTCGAAGTAGACCAGCATTTCTTGCAAGCCGAGAAAGTACCACGGCGCTTTCGACGGGTTCGGCGTCTTCACCCGATTGGCGAAATCCTCCAGCGGGGCAGGCAGCAGCAGGGCCCAGACGATCATGAACGCCGTCACGGCGACCATGCAAATCAACTCGGTATAAACGAGGTCAGGCCAAACGAGGACTTTCTCGTCGTTCAGTTTTTCCAGCGGCGGAAGGCCCTGCTCCAGCCGGTCGTCATTCTTCACGGCCTGCGAGGTCGCCACCCAAGTGAAGAAGCCGAGCAAAAACACGAGCATCACAATCGGAACATTGTCCGGCTTGGTCACGATCGCGGCGAAATTCGGATTCGCCATCGACAGCCCCATCACCAGCAACGCCAGGTTCAACAGCGACCAGGCAACCAGTCCTTTGACAAAGAACCGCCGGCAGACAAACAACACGGCCAACAGGGCCAACGTTCCGCTGGAGTATAAAATCGCGCCGATCGTGCCGGAGAAATACCGATTGACAAAATCGATGAAAAACTGAGGCATCCCCGGCACCCAGTCCGCATTCGCGCTGGCCGCCAGGGGCGCGAGGATCGTGAAGCCCAGCGCGATCAGCACCCAGATCAGGGCGTTGCGCATATCGTTCCGCTTGCGCCACAAATAGAGGGCGGCGCCGGCGTTCATCATGGCCAAAACGATGTAATAGGCCCCGAGAAACCCGGCCATGTGCTCCAGGAAATCGGGGTCGGAGCTGTGCTGTCCGAGGGACGCTTGGCTCCAAAAAATCAATTGGCTAAGACCATGCATAGTGGACCTGAAATCCCATAAGCCGCCGACTTCGTGCGGCGGAAGTGCTGTCCTTCAACCCGGCCACCAGAGCCTTCCGGTAAGCCGCTTCTCTTCACCACTGCCGGCGTGCGAGCCGATCTCCCACGAACAAAACCGCTGCGCACCCGTTGGTTCGCGAAACACCGCGGCGAGCGCTCCTTACAAGGGACCGCTGATCCCGCCGTCTTTGCGAACTCGCCAAAAGTGAATGGCCAGCAGCAAGGAGACTGCCAAGGGAATCGCGACGCAGTGCAACACGTAAAACCGGATCAACGTTTCTTCGCCCACGAACCGCGCCCCGAGCAGGGCGAAGCGAGCGTCGGAAGCGCTGGTAATCATGGGAACTCCGCCGATATTCAACAGTTGTTGGCCTGGCCCTTCATGCCCGAGCAAGGGCGTCGCCCGAGCCATGTTCGAGCCGACCGTGATCGCCCAGATCGCCAATTGATCCCAAGGGAGCAGATAGCCCGTGAACGACAACAGCAGCGTGCAGAGTAAGAGAATGACGCCGATAACCCAGTTGAATTCGCGCGGCGGTTTGTAGCTGCCGGTGAGAAAAACGCGGTACATGTGGAGCCAGACCGCGATCACCATGGCGTGCGCGCCCCACCGATGCAGCTCGCGCATGATCCCGAGACTGTCTACGTCGCGCAAATCTTGGATGTCCTTGTACGCCCAATCTAAGGTCGGGCGATAATAGAACATCAAGAGGACGCCGGTCACCGTCTCGACCAAAAACAGAAAGAACGTGACGCCGCCCATGCACCAGGTATAGCTGAGCGCGATTCCCTGCTTCTTGATCGACACCGGATGGAGGTGCAGAAAGAAGTTGGTCAACATGACCACGATGCGGTTGCGGCGGTCCAACGGCATCGGATGGCGGAAGACGCTCTTCCAAATCTGCGACTCACGAATCGTTTCGCCGAGCGACATAATGTAAAAGTCTTCTACAAAGGGGACATCCCCGGGGGAATGTCGCTTAGTGAATAGGGGACAAAGGACGAAATCGAAATGTGTGCTTTCTTCCGGCCCGCGGACTCCGCCCCGCCGTAGCGGCTCAGGCGATCCCGCGCGGCCGAGACCGCGAGCCTAAACCGCGATATACGAGGCGGGATCGGCCCAACCGCCCATCTCCTCCTGAAAGGTCTTGCTCTTGTCGATCTCGACCTGACCATCGTCGGCGATGTGGATCGCAAAGCGTTCGAGGGGTCGCGGAGCCGGACCTTCGAAGTTGATGCCGTCTTTATAAAAACCGCTGCCGTGGCACGGACATTTGAACTTTTGCTCGGCTTCTAACCAGTTCGGCGTGCAACCGAGATGCGTGCATACCGTGCGCAAGGCATACAACTGCGGCTTGCCTTGATATTCGTAGTTCACCACCCAGACGCCGCGCTCGGCAACAAACTTCGTTTCGACTTGGCCGGGCGCAAAGTTGGCGGGCGGACCGACCTTGAAGCGACTAGGCGGTTCGGTCAGGACGTTCGGAAACATGAAGCGGGCCGTCCCCAGCGTCCACAAACCGGCCGTGGCCGAGAGCGCGGTCATGCCTAACCCAAGCGCCGAACCGATCACCATTCCCAGAAAACTGCGGCGCCCGTCGCTGGCCGAAGCGGCTTTGGGCTTGGGCTTCGCCGCTTCGGGCTTGGCCGGCATCGGCGGAACGAAGAGCGGTGCTTTCGCTTTGACCGGAGCAGCAGGAGAAGTCTTCTCTTTGGCGGCCGCTTCTTCTTTCGTCACCGGGCCGGGCTTCGCGGCTTTGCGCGCCGCGGCCAGAATGCTCGCCGTGTCTTTCGCCGGCGCGGGGCCTGCCGCTGCGGCAGGCTTAACGGCTGCCTTCGCTGCCGGCTTTGCTTCGCCGACGGGCTTGGCAATGGGCTTGGCCGCCGGCGCGGCGGGCGCGGCGCCTTCCGCTTTTTTCGCGCGGGCCAGCGCCAGAATGTCTTTGACGTTCGGCCGTTCGCCTGCGGCTTTCGCGATCGGTTTGGCGGCTGGCGCAACTTCGCCCGTCGCCGCCGTGGACGCGGCCGATTCCGCCGGGACGGGCGCGGCAGCCTCGGGCTCGACCGGAATTGCCGCTGGCGCAGCGGATTCAGCCGCTTCAGCTTTTTGTTTGCGTGCGGCGGCGAGAATCTCGGCCACCGACATTTTTTTCTTTTCTTCAGCCATACGGTTCACTCACTTGATCAAAGTGACCAGAGGCGCGCGCCGAAAAGGGGGGACGAGAATCTCGCTTTTCGGCAAACTCGCTAGCAACTCAAGGGGTTGCTAGGAATAACTTTATCGACTGGGGAGCCCTGGTTCGTGACATTTTTCACAATCTGCATTTTGTAACTTTAGCGAAAGAATGTCAACCACAATCACTTTTTCTAGGCCTTCTCTGTGACTGGTTATTCCGACGACGCGAAGGCTTGCGGGAATGCCAGCCCGCCCTCGCGAAGCCCGACATTTTATCGCAGCCTGCTGATTTTGCGAGCCCCTGCTTCACGCGGCGCCGCCAAATTCTGAGAACCGCACCGGCGCCGTAGGTCTTAACCGGGGTTCCCTCGGGAGCACGCCGGCGGCGAGAAAACTCGCTGCGCCGGCGCCTCCGAGGACGATCTTCTCTGGCAGCCACGGCTCCGGGGCGGCGTTACTTGCCGCTGGTGCTGGCGTCGGCCTTCAAATCGCCGAGCGCGTACTGCGTGCCGGCCAAAACGAACTTCAAGAAGATTGGATTCCAGTACGTCTCTTCGCTATGTCCCAGCAGCGTGTAGAAAACGCGCCCTTTGCCCGCCTCGCGAATCCAAGCGACGGCGTAGTCCTTATCCTCGCGGGCTTGCTTTTCGATCTTCGATTTTTCCACGTCGACGCTCAGCAGCACGTGATCGTGCGCGCGGCTGTACGGGACCGGACGGAAGACGTAGATTTCATCCGAAAACTTGAATTCTTCGCCGTTGAATTGCGCATTGATTGGAGATTTCGGGTCGTCCACCTTGATCACGATATTGTGGTACGGATGTTCTTTGAACGCTCCGCCGATCAATTCGCCATAGGCGGGCCAATCATAATAAGCGTCCGTCGCCGCATGAATGCCGACGAGCCCCTTGCCGTTGTGGACAAAATCGAGCAAGGCCTGGCGGCGCGCCGGTTCTTTTTCCTTCGACTCCTTGCCCTTGTCGTTGCCTTGGACGACGAGAAAATCGCCGGTCGTGCTTTCGAGGACGATTGCATCGTAATCTTTCAGATCGTCGAAGACGGCCGGGTCGTCGCTGACTTTGGTCACCTTCCAGGCGCCGGTTTTTTCGCCCAACTTTTCAAACGTCTTCGCGCCCAGCGCAATCGAACTGTGAACGAACCCGCTGGCATGCGTGTAAACGAGGATTTTCCGCGGTTCTTTCGGCTTCGCAGGGGCCGATTCGGGCAAGGCCTTTTCCATTTTTTCGACTTGGTCCGGTTTCGCCTCGGCAGCAAAACTGGTCAAGCCCCAAGACAGCGCCAGCCAGGCGCCGCAGGCAATGGCGAAACGAGATCTGAGCAACATGGGTGGGGACTCCTAGAGGGGATCATGAAAGGCGGGAAGCCGGCATCATACTTCAATCGCGGCTCCATTTCAAAACCCTGCCACGGACGAACGCGATTTTGTCTGGGCGGACGATTGCCGCGAGGCGCTCCGGAGGACGTAGCCCAGCGCAACCGGCGGCAGACGTGGTGGACGCGCCTCGTTTGCCCCCTTAGAGTAATTGGAAGTTACCGAGAACACGGCGCGAACGTCCGGACCTCTGCCGGCAAACGCATCCGCCGCATTCGATTTGATAAACTCGCTAAACTTATCGGCGCAGGTCGCCGCGGCCCGCCGCTTGCAGCGAGATTCTCGGACGCGAGATTGATCTCCACCCGTAATAAATCCTTCTCCAAACCCCGTCTCGCCGGCGCACCGGCGAAATGACTCATGTTGCTCGATGTCTTGGCGAATGTGGATCGATATCGCGGCGCTCATCCGGGCTTGGCGGCGGGATTTGAATATCTATCGACGCAGCGGTGGCGCGAGCTGCCGCCGGGCAAACATGCGCTCGACCGCGACCGACTGCTATTGATCATCGAACGCGTCCAAGCCAAGGGGCGCGACCGCGCGCGGCTGGAAACACATCGTCGGTTTATCGATATCCAACTTTGCGTCGAGGGAGCGGAAGTCATCGGCTGGAAGCCCTTGGCGGCTTGCCGCGAATTGACCGATCCGTACCACGAAGGACGCGATATCGCCTTTTATGGCGACCGCCCTGACACTTGGTTGGAACTCGACGGCGACAAGTTTCTCGTCTTTTTTCCCGACGATGCGCACGCGCCGCTTGCCGGAATAGGCGAACTTCATAAAGCGATTATGAAAGTGGCAGTCGATTATTGAGCGGGAGCTTCTTTTAAATCGGGCCATTTTCGCGGGCGAGCAATCCCTTTCAACGAACTACGACCGATTTGATACGGCCCGCGATCTTGACCTCCCAAAACCCAGTCAGCCCAACTCGCAGCGGCCAGCACGAGCGGTCGCAGCGAATCATCATGCGGATTCTAAGCTACAACATCCACAAAGGCATCGGCGGGCGCGATCGGCGGTACGCGTTGCGCCGCGTCATCGATGTGATCGAGGCGGAGAATCCCGACTTGATCTGCTTGCAAGAAGTCGACCGCAACGTGCCGCGCTCGCGGCATCACGACCAGCCAAATTTGCTGGCGGACTATTTTCAAGCAGCCGCGCACGCGTTTCAGATGAACGTGAAATTGCAAGAAGGAGGCTACGGAAATTTGATCCTGTCGCGGTGGAAATTCCGCAGCAAGCATCAAATCTCATTGAAGCTGAATTGGCGGAAATGCCGCGGGGCGCAAATGGTCGTCGTGGAGACTCCGGAGGGCCTGCTCCACTTGGCGAACGTCCATCTGGGGTTATCCGATGCGGAGCGGCATTGGCAAATCGAGCATTTGCTCGCCCATCCGCGGTTCCGCGAATCGCTCGATCTGCCCACGCTGCTGGTAGGCGATTGGAACGATTGGCGCAACAAACTGACGCATGGACCGCTCGGCGAGCATGGTTTTACGCAAGCCACGCAGCCGCTGCGCAAGTTTCGCTCGTTTCCGGCCTATTTGGCAATCGGCGCGCTCGACAAAGCCTTTCACCGCGGCGGCCTGCATCTCCGCGCTGCGCGCATTGTGCGGACCGCGGCGGCCAAGCAAGCGTCGGACCATTTGCCGCTGGTGATCGACTTTCATCTGCATGCCTAATTCAAACTGAGCCCGCCGAAAGGTGCGACGCGTGGCCGATTTCATTGGCGGCGACCGGCGCGCCGGCAAGCGCAGGTCGGCGGCCACAAGCGCCCACGCTTGACGGACCTGCGAACCGCCATTAGAATCTTGCCCAAACTAAGACCGGGCAAAGAGTTGTGATGATTGGCCCCGGCAGGCGCCGGCCAATCGCCGTCTGAATCGATTCAGCGCGCTTAAGCGCGGGGTTAAAAATTTTTCGCTTCGACCGAGTTCGAAGCGTTTCGCGGCCAAGGAGTGTGAGGCATGAGCAATGCCGGATCTAATCCGAATGACATCTTCGATGTGAAAAAGGTGCGCCGCTTCGTCGATCTGATGATCGAACGCGACCTCGCCGAGATCGATTTGCGGCAAGGCGAGCAGCGGATTCGCATTCGCCGCGGGAGCGAGCCGGTCGTGACCGGCGGAGAATATCGCCCTGCGCCCGCTGCCGCGGCGCCAGTCGCTCCGACTGCGGCCAAGCCAGCCGAAGAAGACAAGAATGTGGTGCTGATTAAAAGTCCGACCATCGGGACGTTCTATGTCGCGGCCAATCCGGAATCGCCCGCGTTTGTGAAGGTGGGCGATCATATCGGCCCCGACTCGACGGTCTGCATCATTGAAGCGATGAAAGTCTTCAATGAGGTGCCGGCTGGAACGTCGGGGCAAATCGCCGCGTGTCTGGTCGAGAATGGCGAGTCGGTCGAGTTTGGACAGCCGTTGTTCAAAGTCACGTTGACGAAATAATCCTCCTCGGCCCCTCGTGATGGCCTGCGCCCGCCGCCGCGCCTGCCGCTTCGATTTCTCTCTGTTCTACGCTCTGCTTGTTGCCGCTTATGTTCAAACGCATCCTCATTGCCAATCGTGGCGAAATCGCGCTGCGCATCATTCGGGCTTGCCGCGAGATGGGCATTGAGACCGTCGCCATTTTCAGCGAAGCCGATCGCGGCGCGCAGTATTTGGAATTGGCGGACGAAGCCTATTGCGTCGGGCCACCGCGATCCGGCGAAAGCTATCGCAAAATCGCCCACGTCATCAGCGCCGCGGAAGTCGGCAATGTCCAGGCGATTCATCCGGGCTACGGCTTTCTCTCGGAGAACTCGCACTTCAACGAAGTTTGTCGCGAGTGCAACATTGGCTTCATCGGCCCCACTCCCGAAGCGATGGCGCGGCTGGGCGATAAGAACGAGGCGCGCAAGCTGGCGCGGCAAGCGAAGGTGCCTTGCGTCCCTGGGAGCGACGGCCTCATCGACGATCCGGACAAAGCC
>DASRSE010000131.1:0-13711 GCA_035656655.1 Pirellulales bacterium | reverse complement strand
TGCGGCAATGGCTTCGTTCTGGAAGAAGCCAAGCGCCGCGGTTTCAAACTGGTGCGCGGCGTGGAGCCGAGCACCGCGGCGGTCGCGGCCGCGGCGCCAACCATCCGTCCGGCGCTGGTCTGCGACATCATGCGGCCGGGTCTCTTCGCTCCGGCGACATTTGACGCCGTTTGCATGTTTCAGGTGTTCGATCACCTGCCCGACCCGGCGGGCGTCCTACGTGAATGTTTTCGCGTGTTGAGACCAGGCGGGTTGCTGTTGTGCTTGAATCACAATGTGGCATCTTGGTCGGCCAAGTTGCTCAAGGAAAAAAGTCCGATCGTCGACATCGAACATACGTATCTGTACAGTCCGGAGACGATGCGCAAAATCGTCGAGCAGGCAGGCTTTCAAGCCCGAAAATGCGCCGGCGTTTGGAATCGGTATAGCCTGCACTATGTCACGCGACTGGTGCCGCTGCCAGGGATGTTGAAGCGGGCGGCGCTGGCCGTGCTGCGGGCGACGCGAATCGGCCGGGTGCCGTGCTACGTGCGGTTAGGGAATCTGTATCTCGTGGCCCAAAAACCGGCGGCATAGGCGCCGAGGCGTGCGATTCCGAATTCATTTTATTAATTCACTTTCTGGTCACAACGAAAACGAGGCAAGCATGGCGACTGATGTGATTTCTCCGTTTGAAAAGGATGTCGACGAGCATGGAGGCTATCAATATGCCACCAACAATCGCCGCAGCAGCATTTACGTCTACCAGCATTTCTACGATGTGATCATGCGCGCCGCGCAGCTCGACGGCAAGCGAGTCGTCGATGTCGGCTGCGGCGATGGAACGTATACCGCGCGGCTGCGCCGCGAAACGAAAGCCGTTTCGCTGACCGGACTCGATCCGGCCGTCAAGGCGATCGAGCGGGCGCAGCGGATGTATGAACAGAAGCCGCATGAATTGTCGTTCGAGTGCGGCTTTGTGCACGATCTCGTGGCGCGCGGCCTGCATTATGACCTGGCGATTTATGGCGGCGTGCTCCACCATGTGGCCGATCCGGCCGCGGAAATCGCCGATGGTTTTCGCCTCGCCGATGAGATTTTCATTCTCGAGCCCAATGGCTGGAATCCAGTCCTGAAATACAACGAGCGCTATTCGCCCTATCATCTCGAGCACGAAGAACGATCGTATCGCCGCGGTCAGATCCATCACTGGATCGAGCAAGCCGGAGCTGAAATCGTCAAATCGTTCTATTTTGGCCTCGTCCCCGTCTTCTGTCCGGACTGGATGGTGGCGATCTGCTCGCGAGTCGAGCCCTTGGTCGAACGGATTCCGCTGCTGCGGATGTTCGCTTGCGGCCAAGTGGGCATTCTCGCGCGGCGCAAGACGCAGACCAGTTATCAAAAAATCGCGGCGTAACTGATTTCTTAAAAGCAATGGGGCGGCGTAGCCGCGTTTCCTGAAAGTCATCTTATGAACGCGACGGACAACGGATTGGCCAGTCGATTCCGCGGCTCCCTGCGGCGGTGGTGGATCCCCCTGGTCGTGTTGCTCCTCGGCAATGCCGTCACCGCGTACCTGGGGCAGTTGCGAATCAATCGCGGCCAAGCCGTTCCAGGAATGACCTTGGATTCCACGCAGGACGAATGGGTCTTTGCCACCAAGGACTATGACGACTGGAGCAAGTATTTGCACGTCGCCCAAAACATGGTGGCGGGCCGCGGTGTCGTCAACCGGATCGAGGGGACCGAACCGCTCCAGTATCAGCCATTTGTCTCTTGGGCGCCGGGCACGTCGTGCGTGCTGGCGGTCTGGTTGCTGATCACCGGTGGCACGACCATGTGGACCATTTTTTGGTTCGTTGTTCTGGCCGAGTTCTTGTTCGGCGTCATCGCGCTGGCGACCGCGCAGCTTTACACCCAACGCACTTCGTCGCTGGCGATCTGCGCTTTTTTCGCCGGCTTCTGTCCCGCGCTGGCCGACGTTTTCTTTTCGGTCCGCATGACCAGTTCCGAAATCACGTCGCTGGTGCCGATCGGGCTGGCGATGTACGCGCTGAGCAAAGCCTTTTTGCTCAAGGAGAATCCAGCTGCTTCGGTTAAGCAGATCGCGCTCTGGTTTCTGGCGGCCGGCGTCTGGTTGGGGTTGGCCTCGCTGATTCGGGACTTTCTCGGAACCTTTGGCACGTTCGTCGCTCTCTTTTTGGTCGTCCAAATGGCCGTGGCCAATTGGCGCAAGCTCGGAGTGGCGCTGCTGTTTGCCGCCGCCGTCGTCGTGCCGATCGAATCGATCCGATTGCCCGTCAAAATCTGGAACCAACATCGCGTTGGGCAGTTCGTCGTGAGCAGTTGGGCGCGCGATCTGATCATGCGCCACGAACTGTGGGACGCTCACGATCAGGACAAGAATTATTTCAAGGAGATTTTCGGAGTCGGTTTCGGCGCTTATCTAAACCCGACCGTCGCCGCGCAGGTGCAAAAGGAGTTCGATGACAACCAGCCTTGGGCGAGCGTCCATTCGGCCTACGAATTCGTCCGCCTGGTGCTGCGTTATCCGCGGCGCGCATTCATGTACAAATTGAGCCGCATCCCGGTCATGTGGTTCAACACGATGCAGCTCCCCTATACGCAATTCACGTTCGTGTCATTCTGGTGTCTCGGGATGTACGGAATGTTCTTTTGGTACCTGGTTTGGCGTTGGCGCAGCGGGCAGCATATTCCCGAAACCATGTATCTCTATCCGCTCTATTTATTTCTCGCGTCATTCATCATTCACTCGGAGTTTCGCTATTCTTTTCCGTGCTGGCACACCTGGGTCATTATTCCCGGGCTGCTTTGGCCGAAGATCTTGGCGACGTGGCAAGAGTATGCCGCCGCGCTGACCTCGATGCGGGACGATGCGCTCGCGGGCGACGGCTTGCCAGCGGGGTTGATGACCCTAGCCAGCGCAAGCGCGCAGGCTGGCAACGGCGGTGTCAGCGGCGCCGGCACAGGCAGCATCGTCATGGGCGGTCGAATGGCTCAGTCGCCAACGGCCGACCCGAACATTCAACCGATCAAGTTTGGCGCCTGGGTCTGGGCGCGGACGAAGGAATTGCCCGACCTGTTTTGGATCGCCGGGATTGGCATTGCGCAGATCTTCTTGGTTAGCTTGTTTGTCGGACGAGACGAGCAAGGGGAATGGATTCATTACTTATCGATGGCGAGCATTTTTCCGCTCGCCGTTTTGGTGGTCGCGCTGTTGCCGCGCTTTTGGCCGCGGTTCGAGCCGGCAATGGGGTGGGTCCGGTTCGGGCTGACCATGCTCGGATTTGGACTGACGATGTATTGCTTGCAGCGCGGCCTCGGGCATGCCCCGATCCTTGCGGCGCTGGTGCAACTGGTCGTCATCATGGTTTACGATCGGCACCGCTTAGGAATGGCGAAGACCGTTCAAAATATGTCGTGGTGGTGGACGCAATTCATCAGCCTCATGATCTTGATCCCCGCCTGGGGTTGCGCGATCCGGCTGACTTGGTGGGAACCCTTCAAGTTCTGGCTGCGCGACTCAGGCCAAACCTTCTTGCTTTTTCCGCTCGCCCTGGGCTTGGCGGCAATTGCCATCTGCCAGTGGACCGCGGACAAGCCGGCAGCGCCGCCCCACGCCGGGCCGCGGTGGCGCAAGTGGCTGACGCTGCCGAATTTGCTGGCGCTGGTGGTGCTAGGGTTGGCGAGCATGCGCAGCGACAGCATTTACAGCGATCCGACGGCGTACCACCATTGCTCGGTCATCGTCGGTCCGGCGGAAATGGTGCGGCAAGGGGGTTGGCTGCTGTGGGATGTCCCTTCGCAATATGGCTTCTTGAATACGCTGATTTTGGCCTATTTGCCGTTTGAAACGGTTTGGCAGTCGTTGTACGCGCTGCACGGCTTGTTGCTGCTCGTGGCCAGCTCGTTGCTGTACCTCTTTCTGCGGCAAGCCGTGCCGGGACGGTTCAACTTTCCATTGGCGCTATTGGTCAGCCTGTTTTCGGTCCACATTCTATGTTGGGCGCAGCTTTGCCTTGGACCGCAGAATTTTCCCAGCGTGGGCCCTTTTCGCTTCTTTTGGATTTACGCGCTGTCGGCGGTCTTACTCTGGGAGCTGAATCTCGCTTTCGATCGCGACCGGCGGTGGACTCCCGTTTGGGTCGGCATGATCTGCTGGATCTTGGGCACGCTCTGGTCAGCCGAGAGTTCCATTTATTGCGCCGCGATGTGGATTCCGGCCTACTCCGGCATGTTGTATCGCCGGCTCTTTCAAATCGAGTCGAGCCGCTCGCTGCGCGCCCGCCTCGGCCGATACGCCGCCGGGCTCGGCGCCGCGCCGCTCGCGCTGCTGACTTGCGTCGCCGGCATCACCGTCTACTATTTGGCCTTTCTGGGACATGCGCCCGACTGGCAATGCATGTTCGACCATAGCATGGCATTCAAAAACGGCTTTGGCTGCATTCTGATTGATCCGCATGGCGCCGTGGCCACGTTGCTGCTGGTGTTTTTTGGCCTGACGGCGGTGTTTGTGGGAATGTTGCGGTCCGGCGTGAATCTGGGCGCCGCCGGCGTTCTGGCCGGAGTGATGGGCGGAGCTTGGGCCGCCTCCAGCTATTTCATTCCACGCAGCCACGACAACAATATCTGCAACCTGACTCCGATTCTTTGCAGCGGGATTGCCGTAGTGCTCTGTGTCGTGCGGCGGCAGCAATTGTCGCACTCCGCGCGGCGGCTGTTGCAAGTCGGATTCGTTCCGGTCCTGACCATGATCTTGATTATGCCCTTCGGACGGCATTCAAAATTCGACTTGGCCGTCAATTCGTGCCTCCACGGCTACAATACGCATCTGCTCGATTCCGTGCCGGTCGATCCAAAAGTTGTCGAGGCGGAGAACGTGATTCAGGTCCGCCCGGATGAGGCGGAAATCTGTCTTTCGACGTTCGACGAAATGACCGGTTCGTTGCTGCCGCCGGCGGTGAAAAGCGATCCGTCGAAGCCGACCGCCCGGAGCATGCGGACTGCGTGGCTGCCGATGTATCCTTGGACGCTGCTCGAGCCCTTGCCGGAAGAACGCCGGGCGGAGTACGTTCGCCGGTTTTGCAGCCGCCGTCCGCTCGATGGTTGGATCCTGCTGCCGAAAGAATTGGCCGATAGCCAGTTCGCGTGGCTGTTCAAAGCGCTAGACCCAACCCACGAGCTAGCCATCGATCGCCAGACCGAAAGTTGGCGCATGCTCTACTTTACGCCGCACGCCAATCTCGCCAAAGCGACGGCAGGCACCAGGGGCGTGGAGCACATGGCGGCAGTCCGCGACGACACCTTGCAGCGTTAAGCGCGGCCGAAAAAACAATTTACTGCTTCTGCGGCCTCACTCGGCCTTCTCCGTGCGGGAATGGAGTTTTGAAGACGAAGTTATTTATGGGCCGGCGTTGGCTGCCGGTTTTCGCGTTCGCCGCGGCGCGTCATCGCCGACGGAAACATTGTGCCCACGGAAACGGCTACTCGCGCACTTGCTCGAAATAGAACGTCCCGCGTTTGTTGGAGATCACAATGTCGAGCAGGCCGTCGCCATTCATGTCGACCACTTCAAATTGAGTGCCGACGCCGCTGTCGGAATCGATCAGGTGCGGCGTCCAGGTCGGCACGCCCGCCTTGCGCGAGAACTCGTACCAGAAGAGGGTCGGCGGCTGATTCTCGCCCGGATCATTGCCATTGTGGGCAAAGTACCGTTTGCCGACGACGAAGTCGGGCAAGCCATCGCCATTGATATCGGCCATTCGCAGCGCGTGGGTCTGCGCGATGTTGTGGTCGATCTCATGGGTTTTCCAACCGTCGGCCGTTTGTTCGTGCCACCAGATGCCCGTGCGATGAGGGCTGCTGCCGAGCACGTCGGCCTTGCCGTCGCCGTTAAAATCATACACGAACATCTCGGCTTGCGGTTCGCCGAGTTTGGCTTCGTGAAATTTCCACGGACCCTTGGCGCCGATCTCAGGCTGTTCCCACCAGCCGTCCGGAGTGACGACATCGAGCCGGCCATCGCCGTTGACGTCCCCGACCCCTAGTCCATGCGAGAACTGATCGGTGCTCGGCGCGACCCCTTCGGAAATGGTGGTCATTCTCCACGGGGCATCCGGCAAATCGGCCGGACGCGCATAGCCCATCCGCTTGCCCGAGAAGCCGAAGATCAGCTCGCGCCGCCCTTGGCCAAACAGATCGAGGTAGGCCGGGCTCTCATTGTTGGTGACCGGCGTGATCAGATGCCGTGCCCACGGCCCGCCGGCCGGACCGGGGTTTTCAAACCACCACGTCTGCTTGCCAGGAAAATCGACGACGACCAGATCTTGCCGGCCGTGTCCGGCGACGTCTTCCGCCCAATTGAAAAACGACTCGCTATAGACTCGCGGGCTGAATTCTTTCGGTTGCTCGAGAATCGAGTGCATCTTCCAGTCGGGCGCTTCAAACCAGACGCTTCCGGCGGCAATGTCGAGCAGTCCGTCGTTGTTAAAGTCGCCATAGGCGACCCCTTCGCTGCGAAACTTGGTGTCCAGCACGTGTTTTTTGAAGGCGACTTTGCCCTTTACTCCCCCTTTGGACATCGGGAAATTGCCGCCGAGAATTGGCGGCTTCGGGTTCAGCTTCAGATCGAGGCGGCGCAGTTGAAGTTCCGCCGCGGCGCTCGGCTGAAGTTCAAACGCCAGCGCGCCTCGCCGATTGTCAGTGGCGACGTCCACTTCGCGGTCGGTCGTTAGCACGCCGTTAATCCACACGCGGACGCGGGCCCCGATCGCGGAGATTTCGACTTTATTCCAGTCGGTCAGTTTCAGGTCTTTCGCCTCCGGCGATTTCTCGGAGTCATGGCTGGCCGAACTATTCAAAACGGTCAGCTTGCCCCATTGGCCGGCCCCGAGCAGGACGAAGGCGCCGCGATCAAAATCGTCGCCGCCGCGGCGGACGCGGAGGCCGATCGCGCCGCTCCCTTCCGGCAGACGGGCCTCGAACGCCAAGTGAAAGTCTTCGACGACCAAATCGCTGAGCAAAAAGGCGCGCGACTTTTCGGCTCGACCCGAGAGCACGCCGCCGGCTACGCTCCAAACTCCTGCGCTGCTGCGCCAACCTGTCAGGTCCTTGCCATCGAAAAAGCCTTTCACATTGTCGTCGGTCGCCAGCATTGAGGTTTGTCCGCGCGAGGCGAGATAGCCAACCAACGAGCGGATTTCATGCCGCGTCAGCGGTTTGAATTGCTCCTCGGGCATCATCGACTTATCGCTCAGCTTTTGTTCTTCAATGTCGGTCTTTGGCACGGTGACCAGTTCATTCGCCGTTTGCACCGTCAGCGCGCCCCCGTCGGACGATTTCACGATTCCCGTGATCACGCGGCCGTCGCTCAGCCGCAACATGCTGGCTTGATAGGCCTTGGTCACGACCGCGCTGGGGTCGGTCACTTTGGCCAGCAGGTAATCAGGATTTGCGCGATTCGAGCCGGTCAGATCGGGTCCGACCTTGCCCCCGACGCCAAACAGAGTGTGGCACTGCTGGCACGTATGCGCAAAGAGCGCTCGGCCCAATTCGAGGTCGGCCGGAGGCGCTTGCGGTTCGAGCACGATTTTTTTATACGCTTCTTTTAAGGCGATCTTGTCGGCGGCCGATTCGCGGACGGTTCCCCAAACTTGCTCGATCCGGCGGCTGAGGTCGGCATTGTTCAAGTTGCGCAACTGCCGGACCAAGTCTGCGGTCAACTGCGTGGCGGCTATCTGCTTTTGTTCGATCGCCGTCAAAAGCGCGAGCGCATAGGGGGGCCGCGAGCAGAGCGTCGCCAAGGCGTCGCGGCGTTCCGGAGGAGGCAAATCCTCGTAGGCGGCCAGAATCGCCTGGGCCGTGCGTGGATCATCGAACGCCGCCAGGGCCCGGATCGCATCGCCGCGGAGCACGTTGTCTTTCAGCAGGTGATAAAGCAGGTCGACCAGCTTCGCATCTTTGGCTTTGACCAGATATTGGATCGCCTCGCGCCGCGCCGCGGGCTGCGCCTTGGCGTCGGCGGCAATTTGACGGAGCGCGTCGCTGGCGGTCTTATCGCCGAAGGTGAGCGCTAACGCGTCCGCCTGCAAGCGAACCTCGGCCGTCGCGCTTTTAGCTAACGACGCCCGAATCGCCCCCCAAGCGGCCGGCGCGGCGATTTCGCGCTTGCCTTTCAGCGACTCGTTCAGCCCGCGCAAAAAGACCAGCCGCGCCGGATCGTCTTTCGATTCCTTCAGGCCATCGAGCAAGAGGGCCAAAGCCTTGTTTTGATCGCCGGCGCCAATCCGCCGCACCATGAAGCTGGTTAGCTCCGGAAATTTTTCGCCGGCCGCCAAGGCCATCGCCAGTGCGCGGCGCGGGTCGACTTGCGCCAAGGGTTCGGCGGCATACCAGTACATCAAAGGCAAATTATGATCGGCGCTGTCGGCCCCGTGCGACAACAGCCCCTCGAGTATCCCCCAGCGCCGCTCCGGCGGCAGACGCTGGAGCGCGGAGGCCAGATAGAGCCGCACGATCGGCGATTCGTCTCCGATTGCGAGCTTTTCCATCAGCGCCAGTTGCGCCGCGGTCGGCGAATGGGCCGGGTTCTCCAGCAGCAATTGGATCGTCCAACCGCGCACATAGGGGCTGCCGTCGGCCAACAGCCGTGGAATGAGTTCGCTCGGCAGCCCGCCGGTGGCATGCAGCGCCCATAAAATGCGCAGCCGCTGCGCATCTTGGGGCAGCGCCAGCAAAAGCTGCGCTAAGGCCGGCCGCGTTTTGGAGTCGAGCTTTTTCGCCGCCGTCCGTTCCTGAAGCAATTGCCGCGCATGGCGCGGATACCATTCATTTTTATTGGTCAAGAGGGCGATCAGTTCAGCATCGGTCCTTTTGTTGAGGTCAACCTTGACGGTGTGCGCGCCGTTATAGCTGACTCGGAAAATGCGCCCATTGGTGCGATCGTGAACGGCCGGATCGGCATTATGGCACTGGTTCTTGTCGTACCAATCGATCATCCAGACTTGCCCGTCTGGCCCGTACTCCAAATGCAGAATCTGGGACCATTGGTCGCGCGTCAGAATGAAATCGGGGCCGTGGCTGCCGATATAGCCCGATCCGTGCGAGGTTAGTCGATCCTGATTGATTCGATTGCCCAAGATGTTGTTCATGAAGATTTGATCGCGATAACGATCGGGCCAAGAGCCGCCCAGATAGATCATCGCGCCAGCGTGCGCGTGGCCGCCGCCCAGTTCGTCCGATTGCCGCCGGTTGACATCGTTCCACTGGTTGCCCAGATAATGCAGATGGTCGGCGATCGTTTTGATGTCGTCGTAGGTATAAGGATCGAGGTGATTTCCGGCCTGTCGCTGGTACCGCGCGCCCTGAATAATGTGGTACAGGTGCGGAATCACGCAGGCCGTACAGAACGCCTGTCCATGATCGTTGAAATCAATTCCCCACGGATTGCTCGTCCCTTCGGCGAAGACTTCAAATTTCTTGGTTACCGGATGCAGCCGCCAGATGCAGGCGTTCAGACGGACCCGATCGGCATCCGCCGCGCCAGGCTTCCCCACGTTCGATTGCGTAAAGACTCCTTGGCAACCGTACAGCCAGCCGTCGGGCCCCCAGGTAAACGTGTTCAATGTTTCGTGCGTGTCCTGATAGCCCCAGCCGTCAAGCACGACCTCGGGAGGACCATCGGGGACATCGTCCCCGTTGCGGTCCGGAATAAACAAGAGCTGCGGCGCGGCGCCGACCCACACGCCGCCGAAACTGACCTGCAGACCGCTCACGAGATTCAGATGCTCGGCGAACACGGTTCGCTTGTCGAACTTCCCATTGCCGGTGGTATCTTCAAAAATCAAAATGCGGTCGTGTCCTTGCCCCTCTGGCGCCTTGCGCGGATATTCATAGGCTTCGGCGATCCAGAGGCGGCCACGATGGTCGAACGCCATGGCAATCGGCTGCTTCACGTCGGGCTCGGCGGCCGCGACTTGCACTTTGAAGCCCGCGGGAAGCTCCATGACCTCCGCCGCTTTTTCGGGTTCGAGCCCGGCGAATGGATAGAGTTGATCGATGTCGGGCGCCGGTCCGGCGTTGGCGACGACTTTGAACTTGGGTTCGGCTTTATAAACGCGGAAGTCGTCAAAGTTGAGGTGGCCCCAGCCTCCTTTGTCCTCGTCAACGAGCCGAATGAAAATCGCCGTATCCTTGTAAGGGCGCAAATCGACGACGACCGGCAGCATCGTTTCATCGTCCTTGCCATGCGCGGTGAAAATCACCTTTTTATCTTTGTCGCGGACCAATTCGACGCGCGTTCCTTTGTGGCTGCCGCCGCCGAGCAAAAAACTCGCATACGGCTGCGTGACTTTGAACGGTACGGAGGTCAACGTGCCGGTGGCCTCGTCGCCTTTCTTCTCGAAGCCGCCAATCCAATAGTCGCCCGTATAGTCGGCGTGTTTGCCTTCGGAAAAGGGGCGCTTCGGATCGATTGGTCCTTTGACCGGCTGGTCTTTGAAGGCGTCCCCTTCGGCCTTCCAATCTTCGAGCGTCCCTTTCTCGAAATTGAAGTTGAGGGGATGACCATCATCGGCGGTGGGGAGCATCCCCTGGTCGCCGGTCGGCTGGTTCACTTTGCTCTTGGCCGCGGCCGAAGCGAAAAAGGGACTGGCACACAAGACTAGCGCGGTCAGGAAACCAGCCGCCGCGCCCAGAGGAGAACGAATGCCGAAGACGCGTGAGATCATGGAAGGCTCCGCCGTGGGTCGAAAAGTTTTCCCAAGTCTAACACGCAGCGCGCTCTATTCTCAACCGCCCAGGTTGATTTTCAAAAGGGCTCGGCTGGCAGGCCCGCGGCGCAGCGGCTTGCCGAGTGAACCGCCGGCCGCAGGCCGCGGCGCAAACCGGGCTAGCGCCGCCCAGAACCGGCGACGAGAACAGGCTTTTCTCGTGTTCTATAGGCCGAATTGCCGCAGCACGACGTCGAACACATCGGTATCGGCGAGCGCCGCGCGGCCCAGCGTCCGGGGCCGCGAAGAGAGCAGCACCCCCCGCTGCAGCGCGTCATTTTCCGGCGCGCCGTGGGAACCCCGGGCGAGGCGCGCGTTGATGGGAATGCTCCGCGTCGCCAGATCAAAATGGAGCTCGATCGGATCGTAGCCCGGCTTTTGGTGAATGTCGACGGTCCGGGCAAACGTCGGCGCCCGCTCGTCGTGCAGCCACCAGTAATAGGCCTGCCAAGAATTCGTGGTGGAAATCAGGATCACATCGCCCGACCGCTCGTGGACCAGATTGTATCGCCCGCGTTGATCGCCGGTGAGGACCTCGGCAATGCCGGGCAAACCTTGAAAGAGCGAGGCGACTTGGGCGATTGCCGTTTCGTTTCGATCTTGAACGAAGATATGCGAGAGCTGATGATCGACCATCGCCCAGGCGCGGCTCTTCGCCGGTTCGAGATAGTCTCCATCGGCGGGTTCCAAGACTTCGAGCCAGCCCGCTTCGCGCAGAATGCGATTCGGATAAACCACATGATCGACCGGCACGATCGAATACTCGCTGGCCACCAGCCACGTCAAATCGGACGCCGCGGCTGGCGCGCCGGCTTGATAGGCGGCGGTAAACCCCTCGACCAGCCGGCCGAGCGTCGCGTCTAATTCTAAAACGGCTTGCTCGGCCTGCGGACTATCCGGTCCGAATTTTTGCGCCGCATAGTCGAGATGCGGCAAGTACAAGTAAAAGAAGTTGGGCCGCTGCGATTTCGCACAATGAATGGCGGAGTCCACAATCCAGTCCGTCGATTTAATATTCGCCAGCGGACCCCAAAAATGCATCAAGGGAAAGTGACCTAGCGCATCGCGCAGCTCGCCATAGAGTTCCACGGGACGCGTATAGCACCAGAGCGACTCGGAGCCGTCCGGATTGTGGATCGGCGCCGGCGTGCAGACGAAATCGGCCTGCGCCCCCTTGCTCAGCATCGGAAACCAAACGGCCGAGGTTAACTTGGAATCGTGCTGATGGAGCCGATCCCAGATTTGCGGGGCCAGGATCGCTTCGTTCCACGCAGTCCACATTTCGACTTCGCCCTTGTCACGCCAATAAAAACCATTCGCGACGACGCCGTGCTGGTCGGGCGTGCGGCCGGTCGTCATGTTCGCTTGTGCGCAGCACGTCACGCAAGGGAACGAAGCAACGAGTTCTGCCTGCTCGCCGTGTTCCATCAGTTCCCGCAAGCGCGGCATCAAAGCAAGGTCTTGTTGACGGAGATTCGGAATCGACAGCAACGCCACATGCGGCATAAGAATTCAACTCAGCAAAGAGGAAAACGGCACCAGGACAGGAGCAAACAGGGAATGAGTAAGCGCCGCGGCCCAAGCTGGCGCGGGCCGAGCGTTATGAAAATAGCTTTCCTTGGCGGTCGTCGGCTTCGTGCTCAGGGCGAGGCGAGAGACCGAGATGCGAGTAGGCGGCGGCCGTCGCTTTGCGGCCGCGCGGCGTGCGCACCACTAACTCCGAGCGCAGCAGAAAGGGTTCGACTTCGTCGGCGAGCGTGTCGGGCGCGGCATTCATGGTGTGGGCGACCGCCTCGACCCCCGCCGGACCGCCATGAAAGACGCGGATCAAGGTCTCGAGATACTTGCGGTCTTGGCCATCGAGGCCAAGCACATCGATGCCTTGCATCAGCAGCGCCGCCCGCGTGATCTCGAGCGAGACGAGTCCTTGATGCCGGCTCGTGGCAAAGTCGCGAACCCAGCGGAGGCGATTGTTCGCCAGCCGCGGCGTGCCGCGGCTGCGCCGCGCGATCTCGTCGGCCGAGGCGTCGTCGATCGCGACTTTCAACTTTTGCGAATTGCGGCGAATGATCTCGGCGAGCTCGGCCACCGAATAAAAATCGAGATGCTCGCGCAACTGAAAGCGATCGCGCAGCGGAGCGGAAATCAGCCCGCTGCGGGTGGTTGCCCCGATCAGCGTAAAGCGCTTCAGCGGCAAGTTCACCGTGCGGGCGTTAACCCCCTCGCCGAGCACAATGTCGATGCGAAAGTCTTCCATCGCCGGATAGAGAAATTCTTCGACCGGCTTGGGCAACCGATGGATTTCGTCGATGAACAGCACGGAGCCTTCTTCCGCGTTCGTCAGATAGGGAATCACGTCCTTCGGCGCGGCGAGGGCCGCCCCGCTGGCGATTTGAAATCCGACCCCCAGCTCGCGCGGGATGCAGGTGGCGAAGGTGGTTTTTCCGAGCCCGGGCGGACCGTCGAACAGGATGTGCCCCAGCGGTTCTTTGCGGATCCGCGCCGCATCGACCGCAATATGGAGCCGAGCATAAACCTCGCGCTGGCCGATCATGTCGCCCATTCGCTGTGGACGCAGGTCGCGATCCTCGTCCGGGTCGGGCTTCGTCGGAGAATGAAGAATCGCTTCGCGCGCGGCCATGAGCTGCTCAGATTGAAGATCGCTTGGAAAACGGCTTGGCCTGAAACGCTGAAATTAAAATGCAGGCCGCGCGACGGTTGACCTCGTTTGCGCGGCCCTTCGGCGGTCGCTCAGAACGCGGGCGAGCGGGTCATTCCGAAGTATATCAAATCGGACCGCAATTAAGAAAGCCAGGCCGGCTCTCGGGGTACGATCACGGATTATGGGGGTCAGTTGGCGTTTGCCCAGTAGTCGTCCCATTGATCGGCATAGGTCAGGGAGCCTAAGTTGGCCATCCGATTGGCGTTGGCAATGACCCACC
>DASRSE010000130.1:0-28922 GCA_035656655.1 Pirellulales bacterium | reverse complement strand
CCACGCGGCGCGCAACACCGATTAGCCGGCCGCCAATGCGGCAAGATGCCGCATGTACGACGAATTGCCAATATCAAAGTACAAGCGGCTTCCAGCCGCTTCAGGGAAGCCGCAGGGATTTGCCACAAGAAATGCGTCGGCAGGAAATTGCCACGCGAAAGGTACGCGTCGGCAGGCAAATTCCACGCGGCGCGCAACACCGATTAGCCGGCCGCCAATGCGGCAAGATGCCGCATGTACGACGAATTGCCAATATCAAAGTACAAGCGGCTTCCAGCCGCTTCAGGGAGGCGCGCAAGGGTTTGCCACAGGAAACGCTTCGGCAGGAAAATTCCACGCGACGCGCAATACCGATTAGCCGGTCCCCAATGCGGCAAGATGCCGCATGTACGACCTAAACGAAGACGAAGATGCCGCGCGTCGAGGCAAAGCACCAGCGCGTTCCCACGGCGTTGGCGCCGCGAGCGGCTGCTATGATCCGCCCATGGCCGGAAACATTTCGCGGACCATGGTGATGGCGGCCGGGCCGACCAGCACGATGAAAATGCCAGGGAAAATGAAGAGCACCAGCGGAAAGATTAACTTGACCGCGGTTTTCGCTGCCTTTTCCTCGGCGAGTTGCCGCCGCCGCGTCCGCATCGATTCGCTCTGTACGCGGAGAGCTTGGGCAATGCTCGAACCAAATTTGTCGGCTTGAATTAAAATGGCAGCCAATGCCCGCAAGTCGTCGACGCCGGTCCGATCGCCCAACTCATGCAGAACGTCGCTGCGGGTGCGGCCGACTTGCAATTGAAAATTGCACATGCCGAATTCCTCCGCGATCACCGGATACGTCCGCTTCATCTCTTCGCTCACCTTGCGCATCGCTTGGTCCAGGCCCAAACCGGCCTCGACGCAAACGACGAGCAAATCCAGCGCGTCAGGCAAGCCGAGAAAGATTTGTTCCTTGCGGCGGCGTCCCAAGAACCAGACGACAATGCCGGGCAGATAGAAAAAGAAAGCGGCAATTCCACAAGTAAAGACCATCGCTTGCTGCGTTAACCCATTCACCAGAAGGTTGGTCCCGCCGCCGAGCGCGAGCCCGACCACGAGCCCGGTGAATTTCAAACCGAGAAACGTAGCGGTGGCCGATTCGCCGCGGAAGCCGGCGGCCGACAGGCCCGACTTCAGCTTGCCGGAATCTTTGGCATTGGTGGGTTGCAGCGGTTTGGCGAACGGGCTGGCTTTCTCCAGCAAGCGGCCGAAGAGGTGTCCCTTCTTGTCGTTGGTAACCGCGGTCGCCTTCTTGCGCAACAGCGGATTCTTAAAGACCTCGAGCCGCTCCTCGGCGCGCGGCTTGCGCGCGGTGAAGAATTCGAGCATCCACCAAGCCACGGCCGCAAAGCCCCCAAAGATCGCAAAGGGCAGGATCCGTTCCATGTCGAGCAGATTATTGGCGAGCAAGAATTCCACAGCGGCTAGACCTTAATGTTGATGATTTTGCGAATGACCACGGCGCCGAGAATCTGCGTGAGGATGCCGAAGATCAGCATCTTCTTGCCCATCGGATCGGTGAACAGCGCGGTCGCATATTCCGGGTTGAGTCGATACACGGCGACAAAGAGCGCCGGCGGGAGGGCCAGCAGCACAATACCCGAGAGGCGGCCTTCGCCGGTGAGGGCTTGGATTTGTCCCCAGATGCGAAATCGATCGCGGATCAGGGTGCCGATTTTGTCGAGGATTTCGGCCAAGTCGCCGCCCGTCTGCCGTTGCAGCACAATCGCCGTCACGAAAAACTTCAAGTCCAGATTGGGCACTCGCGCGGTCATCGAGTCGAGCGCGTCGTTCATGGGAATGCCCAAGTTCTGCTCTTCAAACACGCGGCCAAATTCCGTCGCAATCGGCGCGGTCATTTCCTCGGCCACGAGGTGAAAGCCCGACTGCAAACTATGCCCGGCTCGCAAGGCGCGCGACATCAATTCCAAGGCGTCGGGAAGCTGCGCGCCGAACTTTTTCAGGCGCCGCTTCTTGCGCATCGACAGCCACAAATAGGGCAGAAAGGCCGCGCAGATTCCAAAGAGAGGAATAAACGCGGCGCTCAGCCCGGCCAGCACCGGTATGGCGGCGGCGCTGACGGCGAGGATGCCCGTGATGGCCGCGAACTTCGACGGCGTCAAGGTCGTATTGGCTTGCTCGAAGAGCAGCGACAAACTGCCAAACCGCTGCACCAAGAGCGAGAAAAAGTCTTGTCCCGAATCGAGCGGCTGCGACAAAATCCCGTTGTCCAGCGCGCCGTCCTTGGTCGCGGTGGCGACCGTGGTGATCTGCACCAGGCGCGTTTCCATTTTGGTATCGGCCGGCGCGCGGATCGCGACCATCACGCCGCCGACCAAGGTGGCGACGCCGATAAACACCAGCAGCGATATTAGCAAAGGAGACATGGCGGACAAAGCGGGTTAAGGATTGGGCTCGGTTAAAAGTTCCACGGCCTCTGCGCCGAACGGATTTAGTCGACCATCATCACGCGCTGGCGGAACGCGCTCGCCGGCAAGCGGATGCCGCACGATTCGAGCCGATCCATGAACGTCGGCCGAATGCCGGTGGCGATGAACTTGCCCACCGTGCAGCCCGACTCGTCGACCCCGTCCTTCTCGTACTTGAAGATGTCCTGCATGACGACCGTGTCTTGTTCCATTCCGACGACTTCGGTGATGTGGGTGATCCGCCGTTTGCCTCCTTGCATGCGGTTGGCTTGAATAATCAGATCGACGGCGCTGGCGATCTGCTGGCGCATCGCCTTGAGGGGAAGTTCAAACCCGGCCATCGTGATCATCGTTTCGATACGCGCGACGCCGTCACGCGGGGTATTGGCGTGAATCGTGGTCATCGAGCCTTCGTGGCCGGTGTTCATGGCTTGCAGCATGTCGAGCGTTTCTGGACCGCGGCACTCGCCGATGATGACCCGTTCGGGCCGCATCCGCAGGGCGTTGCGAACCAGGTCGGTGGCCGTCACGGCCCCCTTGCCTTCGATATTGGCGGGCCGCGTTTCCAACCGCACCACGTGTTCTTGTTGTAGCTGCAATTCGGCCGCATCTTCGATCGTGATGATGCGGTCCGTGTTCGGAATAAAGCTCGACAACGTGTTCAGCAGCGTCGTCTTGCCGGAACCGGTGCCGCCGGAAATGATGATGTTCAGCCGAGCCTTGATCGCCCCTTCCAGCAGCATCACCATCTCGGGCGTGAAGGCTTTGTAATTCAGCAAGTCTTCCAGCTTCAGCGGGTTCGACCCGAACCGTCGAATCGACATGCTCGCGCCGTCCAGCGCCAAGGGCGGGATGATCGCGTTCACGCGCGAACCATCCGCCAAGCGCGCATCGACCATCGGACACACTTCGTCCACGCGGCGGCCGACGCGCGAGACAATCCGGTCGATGATCTGCATCAAATGCTGATTGTCGCGGAATTGCACCGTCGACTTTTCCATCTTTCCCTTGCGCTCGCAGTAGATATGCTTTGGGCCGTTGATCAGAATGTCGCTGATCGTCGGGTCTTTCAGCAAAATTTCGAGCGGGCCCAGCCCGAACGTCTCATCCAGCACTTCGTCGATCAGCCGGTCGCGCTCGTTGCGGTTGAGCAGCGTGTCTTCCGTGTCGCACAAATGCTCGACAACCAGCCGAATCTCGCGGCGGAGCACATCCCCCTGCAAGTCGCCGACTTTGGTCAGATCGAGCTTATCGACCAACTTCGAGTGAATGCGCCGCTTCAGCGCCTCGTACTCGGTGCTGGCTTGGGGCTTGTCGCCATTGCGGGTCGGGAGGGGAGAGGGTTTCGTGACAGCCATGGTTGCAGCTCGCTCATGCCGGGAAGGATCGAACGGAGGGGGCCGGATTTCGAGATGAAAACCAGCCTGTCCGCGGAGGGATGCGCACTTTGCCCTGAAAAAGATAGCTCACGGAGCGAGCGTGTGGCGGACTTCGCCGAAAAAAAGGGCCGGCGTGAAAGTGCCGGTTGGAGGGGCCGCGCAGAGGGCTTCGGCAACGCTGCCGTGCGCAGCTGCAACCGGTTGGATACTTCAGGCCGCTAAGCTTTGGCCTTGCCGCGGAAGCTGAACCAGCCGGTTTTGACGGCTTTGCTCGCGGCATCGTCGTCCGTTTTGTCTCCGCACAAGGCGTCGGCCAGTTGGCGGAGCGAATTGGTGATCGCCGCCTTGGGAGCTTGCTCGATCAGCGGGACGCCGTTGTTGCGAACCTCGACCATGACGCGATAATCGTTCGGCAATTGCCAGAAGATTTCGCGGCCGACGGTTTCTTGGGCTTTTTTGAGGCTGATTTGGCCCGCGTCCAGGCCGGCCCGATTGACGATGACTTTGACCTTGTCCTTAAGGCCCTCGGTTTCGCTAAACGACATCATCAGCCGGACGACATTACGGAGGCAAGGCAAATCGAGTTGCGTGACGAGCAGGATTTCCGCGGCCATTTCCAGCGCCACCATGTCATTGGGCGTGAAGCCTTTCGACAAGTCGACGATCAGATGCGAAAAAGTCGCTTTCAGCAAGCCCATCACGCGCTGCAAGTCTTCTGGCTTGATATGGGCGGCATCGCCCAATTGAACTGGACGCGGCAATAAATACAAACCGGAACTGTGTTTCGTCAAAGACCGCTTCAGCAGCGAGAAATCGAGCCGCGTCACATTTTGGGCCACGTCGACGAGCGTATAGTCAGGAATCGTGTCCAAAAACACGTCCGCGTCGCCCAGCGCCAAATCGAGATCGACCAGCGCCACCGTCCGCTTTGGGTCGGCGGCCAAGATGCAACCTAGGTTGACCGCGACGCTCGTCGTGCCGACGCCGCCGGTCGCCCCGGCGACGGCAATCACCGTGCTGCCGCGGGCCTTGCTATCGCCGCGGCCAAACCGCCGTTCGCTCAAGCGCTCCAGCGCCCCGACCAGGTCTTCGACCTTGATCGGTTGCGAGAGAAACTCCTTCGCGCCGGCGCGCATCGCGCGGAGGATTAAATTGCCATCGGTCGAACTACTGAGCACCAGGATATGGCAGTCAGGAGCCGACTGACTGAGACTCTCGACCAAAGCCAGCGCTTTGTCCGGATCTTGATCCATCGCGACGATGCCAATGTCGGGATGGGTTTGCGCGATCACGTCGGCGAAGAATTCATACCGCGAGCACTCGGCCTCCAGCCAGATCGTGTCCAAACCGAGCAGCTTCGCCTTCAACGCGTTGCGCGTGGAGTCGCTGGGGTCGACAATGGCTAAACGGAGAACATTACTCATGGATCAAAACTCAACCGACAATAGCGATTCAGACGCGCTTGGTCCGTGGTTCAATCAGGGCAGAGTCCCGGATAATGAAGTATTGCTTATAACGAGAGCGAAGGCGGAGCATTTGCGGGAAATCTCTTCGCAATTGCTCTAGTTTGCACAATTCGCGCCGCCGCAGAGATCCGCAGCGACGTCGAATTCGCTTTAGTCGTTATTCACGTCATAACCGAGCGGACCAATGAATCGCGGCGGTCCGCCGGCCGGCTGATAGGCAGGGGCCTCTAAGGTGCGGCCATTGTTCCGAGCGGCGTTCGCCGCTGAACCCAGCCGAACTCCCGGACTCGCCGGCGGCGGATTCGCCACGGCGTAGCCGGACGCCGGACGCGACGTGCTGGCAGTGCTCGTCGGCGTGACCTTCGCGGCCGGCTTGCTCGGGGTTTGACTCGGCGGCAACTCTTCATAGACCGGGCCTCGCATCGTAGCCGGCGCACCGGGCAGATTGCACGCGGGGACTTCCAAATGTCCTTTAAAATAGAGCTCGCAATCGGTCGGACTGACCGTTTGCAAGCCCGGCCCGACGTGCGGAACTTCTCCCGCATCCAGCGCTTCGACCAGTTCGGGCTGAACGAGAATGACCAGTTCGATTTCGTTCTTTTGCTCTTTCACGCGGCGAAACGGCACGCCGAAGTAAGGGATGTCGGCCAGGTAAGGCAAGCCGGCATTGGTCGATTCGGTCCGTTCTTGGACCAATCCGGCAATCGCCAGCGTCTGGCCTGCCTGCATTTCGACGCCCGTGTCAACCTCGCGCACGCGCAAGCCGGGCACGGTAATGCCGTTGGTCGTCACGCTGCGCGAATCATCGACTTCGCTCACCCGCGGCCGCACCTCCAGGCGGATGTTGCCATTTCCCAGGACGACCGGAACAAAATCGATTTGTGTGCCGTACTTCTTATATTCGATCGAGATCGTGCCCAAGCTTTGTGGCACCAGGACGGGGAATTCTCCGCCGCTGTTGAAGAAGGCGGGCCGCCCGCTGACCGTCACCAATGTCGGTTCGGCCAAGACCTTGGCAAGGTCGTATTGGCGCAAGGCGGACAAGAACCCAAAAAACGAGTTTTTGCCGTCCATGACGCCAAACCGAACCGTGTCCGAGCCGGTGCCGGTACCCGAGGCGCCGTTGGCGGCGGCCGAAATCAGCCCGCTCACGCTCGACACGACAAAATTATTGCCGTTCAGATTGCTGAAGTCGAATCCCATTTGGCGGAGCTTAGTCCGCGAGACTTCCATGACTTTGACATGGAGCAAAATTTGCTGGACGCCGCCAACCGTGATGTTCGGAATGACCTTCGGATAATAATCTTCGGCGATGCGGATAATCTGATCGACGTGGTCGGCGCGATCGACAAACCCTGACAGCACGACGCTGCTGGCAGTCGGAATCACCTTGATGGTGGCGCTGGGGAACTGGGTTTTGATGATCATTTCCAACTCGCGCGCGTCGCCGTAAACAATTACATCGACCGTGCGAATCTCATCGTTCTCCGTCCATAAATTGATTTCGGTCACGCCCGGCTTTTTCGCCGAGATCTGCACTTGGCTCGGCGAGAGCGGAGTGAGGCTCATGATCTCAGGGTTGTTGACCTGGGCGCGCGGGATCTTCTGATCGAGCGTGAGGATGCGGCTCGAATTGACGACCATTTCCAGCCGGTCCGACGCGCTTTCGACTTTGTGCACGATCGGATTGCGATTGCTTTGCTGAGCTTGCGCTAAGCTCGCGCAACAGCAGACCGCCGCACAGCGAAAGGCCATGCGCAAACCGGAAAAACCGCCTGAGAACGATGCAGGGAACATCCTTGATTCCTTACACTTCCGTGTGAATGCGTTAAGGCCGAGATCCATTCGGCGACAATCGTTTCGTCAGGCCGGCCGCTCGATCCTCCGATCGATTGGCTGCCGTGCTTAATGGCCGACGTCGGGTGAGACAATCGGCGCGGGAAGCGAGCTTGCTCCCTTGCTATCCGCTCCGCGAATAATAGGCAAACCGCCGCCCGCCAGGTTGAACTCCACTTCCTTCATATCCTTGCCTTCCATGAGGATCATGGTGAAGGTGTCTTTTTTGTCGGGGGCTGGCGGTTGCACGGCAACTTTCTCGGGCGCGGGCTCTTCGGCTTTTTTCGGCGTGCTCAACACTTCGAGAATGTTCTTGATCGCGTCGCTGGCCGTGCTCTTGCTCGGCTGATCCGGCGTGCTCGAGGCATCTTCGTTTTTCCCTAGATCGCTAAATCGCGATTCGCCCGACGATTCGACGTTGGTGTCATCGTCGTTGTTGCGGAGGATCAGGCGGATTTTGCCCGTCTCGGCGGCGAGCGTGATCTTCTCGGCTTGATCCGGAGTGACGACCAGCGAGACGACTTTCGCGGCGGTGACTTCATCGCCGTTGTCTCCGCGCTTGTACTGGCTATCGACGGCGAAGACCTCGACCTTGCGCAAGATCGTGCGGACGGCGGTCTCGTTGATTCCGTTTTGAGGATTGCGCGAAAAATAAGCAAGCACGTCCACTTTGTCGTGCGGCTTTAGAATTCCGCCTAGGTTCGACACGCCGTCAACCGAAATCGCAACGGTGCGAAAGCCATTGGGAATGTTCGAGTCGGCGCGGGCATTTTTGTCGGCGATCTTGGCCTTGATGATCGGCTCGCCTTTGTAGATGGTGACTTGGGGGCGTTGCCCTTCCCAGTCTTCATGTTTCAGCAGCGCGCCGGCGGGGACTTTTGCTTTGGGCCATTGCTCTTGCTCGACGTTTTGGTCGGTCAAGAGGGTCATTTCCTTGATGTCGGCCTTGGCGACAAAAATCGGCACCGTTTCGACGACGGCTTGGCCTCCGTCCGCGCGGCGATCCATCACTTGGCTGATCCCGATCGAGGCCACCAGACCGCAGCCCAGGGCCAACGCCAACAGAATGAGTGACTTTGGACGCATAACGGATCACTTGCTGAGAGGATTACTGTACGCTTTCTCGTCGCATCACGGCGGTCGCGGTCAATGTTTTCGCTTTGGCGGAAGAAAACATGGAGGACGGCAGCCAACTGACATTCGCATACGGAACGGCGACGGTCACGGTAATCGGAGTGCCGTTTGCCGCCGAATTCGGATCGGACGGATTGATCGTCACCATGCCCGTGTTGACATTGCTGACGTTCGCTCCGTTCAAATAGCTGATCATTTCCGATTTGATCGTCGCCGCATCGGCGCCGTCGAGCACGGATTTGCGAGCTGCTTCGCGGACCGCGTTCGTCAGGATTTGCTGCACCATCACCATCCGGCCGTATTCGATCATGCCGAATACGAGCAAAATGAAAATGGGCGCAACGAGAGCGAATTCGACCGCTGCGGCACCTCGTCGAATTCTTCGGCAGGAACTGCGGACTTTCTCTAGTTTGTTTTTCATATCAACATTCCCGTCCAGGCAAAATAGGCAATCGTGCCCATCGCAATGGGAATTCCATAGGGGAGCAACATCATGGTCGGTTTGCGCTCGGCAGCAATCGTTGCTAGCTGATCGGGGTTTTTCACGGTTACGATTTCATTCACGATCATGAAGAACTGATCGCGGTGCTTTTTCCAAACTCGGTTGTAGAGGACCATCCCTAGCGCGATCAGGCCGCCCAAAACGGCGGAAACGCAGAAGGCATTGACGGTGACTCCGGTCCAGACCCAGGCGCCGACGCCGGCGAGCAACTTCACGTCGCCGGCCCCCATCCCGCCAATCGCATAGGGCGCCAGCAGCAAGGCCAAGCCGACCGCCGTGCCGAGCAAGCTCCAGCCCAGACCCGGCCAACCGAAGAACGCGACGCTATAAACCCAGCCCGACATGATCATCGGATACGTGATCCAGTTGGGCACCTTGAGCTGTTTGCCGTCGATGATCGCGGCCACAATCAGAGTCAACGTGACAAACCAGATCGGCCAAGTGGTCGACAGGCTGAACGCGAACAAGGGGGAATGCAACATGACTTGGTCTGCGGGTGGTTAAGGTAAAACGGCAACTCGCGCCGGCTCCGGCGCTACGCTCGCAAGGTCATCCAACTGAAGAGGGCGGCAAATGCAGTAAAAAAGTAGCACACCATCTGCATCGCGCCCGCCAAATTCTCGCAGGGCAACAACGTGTTCATGACGCGGATCCTTGGTTACTGATCTAATTCGCTCTATTCAACTCTAGGTCACGAAGAGGAAGGAGGAGGAAAGGGAAAGGAGAAATGAGAAATGAGAAAGGCAGAATGCTGATTGATGATTGCGAAGTGCTGATTGATACAGGCGGAATAAGCGAGAGATTGGGATTTTTCCAAGAGTCGGGGAGCGGGAGGGACGGGGGTGTTGCTGCCGGCGAGTGGAGATCGACGCGTCAGTGAGCCGGTTTGGGCGAAGGGGCGCAGAGCGGCGCGCAAAAAAACTCCACGCCGAACGGCCCGAAGACCGCCCGGCGTGGAGCCGTTCGAATGCGAGTTCAGACGCCGCGTGCTACGAGGCGAGCGACGTGGCGACGTTGTTGAACGCCGTATTGGCGTTGGTGCCGATCGACTTGATCGCGGTCAAGCAAACGACGACGATCAGAGCCAACATCACGGCGTATTCGACCGCGGTTGGGCCGTCTTCCGATTTCAAAAACCGGCGGAGTTTCTGGGCCAAAGTCTTCATAAGAACCTCAGAGAAGTAACAAGAGAAAAGAGAGAAATTCGCCGTCGTCACGAGGCCAGCGAGGTGGCGACCTTGTTGAAGGACGCGTTCGCGTTCGTGCCGATCGACTTAATGGAAACGATACAAACCGTAATGATCAGGGCCAGCATCACGGCGTATTCCACCGCGGTCGGCCCGTCTTCCGACTTCAAAAAGCGTCGGACCTTAGTTAAGAGAGCTTTCATCAGCAATCCTGTCTCTCCGGCACTTGCCGGCTAGAACTCTACGACGCCAAAGACGTCGCCACGTTGTTAAAGGCCGTGTTGGCATTGGTGCCGATCGATTTGATCGCCGTCAAGCACACGACCACGATTAGGGCCAACATCACGGCATATTCAACCGCGGTGGGGCCATCTTCCGACTTCAAAAAACGACGCAACTTCAGAGCCAAGTTCTTCATGGGCTACCTCCGGTTCCAGGACGCGGCCGAGCACCCATTGCGCGGCCGATTCTCGGAATAATCATAGGTTAGAGTTTCCTGGGCCGCCGGGACATGTCGCTTGTCGGCCGCACGGCACAGGTCGCTCAAAGTAAACAACGGAACAAAAGGCGCCTCCTCGACTCGTGGATTTCCTCATCCCTTCGGCAACTCGGTGCTGCGGGCGAAGTCAATCGCCACCAGCCCGAGCTTTGCAAACCGCTTCTCGCGAAACGATTTACCTTTTCGAGGATCAGGAGGCTTGCAGGCGAACACTCTGCGGCCGTTCGATTCGCGTGAGACAAGGGAGCGAATCGAGCGGCCATCGCGCATCGCAATCGAATGATTGCGTTACACCTCCGGGAGGCCCGTCGCACGCCGCGCCGTTTCTCCCGTCACTTGAAACCTAGTTCGGCTTTGTCCGATGTCAAATCGGCGGCTTGAGGAAATTTCAGAATATTTTCAAATCGCTGTTTCCGCCGGTCGCGCGCGGCGCCTTTCTCACCCGCTCCGCGGACGCCCGACCAGCAGGCCGCATGACGCTCGGCCGCGGCTGCCCCCTCTCGTCGGCCGATCTTTCCGTCGGCGTGGGACCAAATCGCGAAGAAACTCCGGCCGCGGCGGCAGGCGTGGGCTATTCTTTCAGAAGGACCGTTGTCTTTTGACAAGCGGCCCGTTGAAAAAGTGCCGCTGGCCTTTTTCGATCCCGCCGCGCGCGGAGCCCCGCTTCGCTGGTTTCCTGTGCGCAACCCGCTCACCTTTGCCTCCAACCGGCCCGACGAACGATGCGAAAACAATCCACGGCCATGGCGCGCAGCGCGCGCTTTCAAGAGGACTATGCCGCTCGAATTGGCGACAATTCTTGGGGCATTACGACCAAATTCTTTTTGATCTGGACGGCCGGCCCGATTGTGGTGCGGCTGCTGTTGGTCTGGTTCAATACGCCGTTTCAAGAGACGCTGCTGAGCTTCTTGAATACGGTCTTCACGCAGGCCACGGCCGCCGTGCCGCAAGACTTTCTCGTTTCCGCCGAGGCTTTCATCGTTTGCTTTGTGCTGAAGGGGCTGATTGCGAATCGCTGGTTCGGTTGGCGCGGCTGCTTGGTTGCGTCGCTGATCTCGACCATGCTGCTGGTGGTGGTGCAGGTCTATATCCTCTGCGACTTTCTGATCTTCTTTAAGACCGGCGCGAAGCTTGATGCGTCGCTCTTTTTGAGCATCTCGCAGAACTGCGCGTTCAACACGCTCGCCGCGGCCTATGGCTTGGCGCCCCTTTTGTTTGGGCTGGGCGCAATCTTGGCCTTGGCGGTCTATGCCTTTCAATTTTATTACGAAGCGTTTCCCGACCTAATGTTGACCTATCGCAATCTGTTTTGGATTGTGCTCAGCATCACAACCGGTTTGGCGAGCGCCTGGTTTCTACCGGCCGATCTGGCGTACAGCACGAATAATCCGGTCGTGCAGGACGAAGCGCGCTGGCTGCTGGGGATTCTCCGCGGCAAAGGCGATCTGCCGGTGCTGCGGGACGAGGCGGCGCTCTTGGCGCCGTTGCGCCAAGGCGAGCAGTTCGATCCGGTCCAAGATGGATTTCCGCTGTTGAAAAACACCCGCGAATTCTCCGGTGAAAAGCAATTCGAGATTCGCATCGATGCCGACGAACGGCCGCACGTGATTTTTCTAGAACTGGAGTCGTTTCGCGCGGCGAACGTCGGCATCCTCGGCGGCAAGCTGCCCGCCAGCCCGAACTTCGACCGCCTCTCGCAAGAGGGAATCTTATTCACCGAGTTCTACGCCAATGGGGTGCGTCCGCCGCGGGCCGATATCGCGAGCTTGTTCGGCATTTTGCCGAACTATGCGCCGCGCGAGGTCCAAGTGACGAACTCGAACCTGGCGTTGATCGGCCTGCCGGACATTCTCCGCCGCAATGGTTACCAATGCGCCTTCATGTACGGCAGCTCGCTCGAATTCGACAATTTGGGCAATTTTGCCAAGCATCATGGCTTTGAGTTCGTACAAGGGATCGACGACTTGCGCCGCGAATATCCGACGGCCGCCCGCAACAGTTGGGGCATTCACGACGAGTATCTGCTGCATCATTTGGCGACTTGGTTGGAAAAGCAAGACGCGGCCGGCCATCCGTCGTTCGTGTTCGCCAAAACCACCAGCAATCGGCAACCGTACCAGACGCCCCCCGCCTTCAAAGCGCCCCATTTCGACGTTCCCGCCGATGGCGAATACGCGCACTTTCTCGGGACGTTCTCGTACACGGATGCTTGCCTCGGCGCGTTCATGAAAATGTTGCGCGATCGCGGGCTCGATAAGAAAACGATCGTGTTTGTCTATGCCGATCACGGCATGCCAATGGGCGAGCATTTCGACAACTACTCCGCCACGAATTATTTGTATGAAGAGAATCTGCGGATTCCGTTTTTGATCTTAGCGCCTGGCCGCATCGACAAACCGACGTCGATCTCCGCGATCGGCAGCCAAGTTGACCTGCTCCCGACCTTGATGGACCTCTTGAATCTGACCGGCGTGAATCACTCGCTGGGGAGCAGCCTGATGCGCGAGGTGCCCAGCCGCAGCGTCTATTTCAACAATCCCTTTGGAATGCAGTACGTTGGCATTCGCGACGGCAATTGGAAATATATCTACTCGCAGCGGGCGCGGACCTCGTTGCTCTTTGATCTGCGGACCGACCCCGAAGAAATGAACGATCTAGCCGACGCGCAAGGCGATCTGGTGCGGCAGCTTCACGCGCGGGCAGTCGGCCTGAATCAATGGATGACGCGCAATTACTGGCAAGAGTCGTTCACTCCGCGCGACGCGGCCGCGAACGATCCGAAGGCCGCCACGGACAAACATTAACGCTACGATCCCCCTGCGATGTCCTGGCAAGCTCACACGCTCGATCTCCTCCTCGCCGATTTCCCTTGGGGATATCATCGGGGACAATCCGCCGCCACCGAACCGCTGGCGCTCGGGGCGTTGGCGCTGCTCGGCGACGGGCGATTGGCGGAAGCGATGCGCGCTTGCGATCTCTTGGCCAAGATACAGGCGCCGGATGGCAGCCTCGGCGTCACCATTACCGAAGCAACGCCCAATTGGCCGACCGGCTGGGCGGTCGTCGCCTGGGCCGCGGCCGATCGCGCGCAGCCGAGCGATCGCGTCCACGCCGAACGTTTAATGAGCGCCCTCCGCTGGATCGACTCCGAACCAGGACAGCCGATGCACGCGGTTCCCGAACTAGGGCACGACACCACGCTCACGGGTTGGCCGTGGGTTGCTGGAACCAACGCATGGATTGAACCGACGGCTCTGGCGCTCTTGGCCTATGAGGCCGCCGGCCAAGCGCAGCGGCCCCGCGCTCAAGAAGCCGCCCGCATCCTCTACGAACGGCAGATGCCGCATGGCGGCTGCAATTACGGCAACACGGTCGTCCTGGGCCAAGAGCTCGTGCCGCACGTCCAGCCGACCGGGCTGGTGATGTTGGCGCTAGCGCGGGCCGCCGACCCCCACGGAAACATCGAACGGGCGCTGAAGTTTTTGCACGCCAGTCTTGGTCCTGACAGCGCCGCGGCCTCACTTTGCTATGGCTTGTTCGCGCTCACGGCACACGGCCAGCGGCCCGACGCGGCCGACCGCTGGTTGGAGAACGCCGCGGGGCGGACCCTCGCCGGCGATCGTTCTCCGTACAAGCTGGCCCTATTGCTGCTCGCGGCGCAGGGCGCGGACTCGGCCTTGCTGCAAGTCCTCCAGCCGCCGCAAACGGAGTCCCCCTTATGAGCAGGCAATTGAGCCGCCGCGCGTGGCTGGCCACGACCGGAGCCGCGTTTGCAGGCATGATCGGGTTTCCGCTCGTCAAACGGCTGACCGCGCGGCGCGAAACGGTCTTTCTCGCGAAGAATCAGCGCTACGATGGCGACTTGACCAGCACGATTCGCGCCGGCCTGCTCGCGACGGGCTTTCAGCCAAAGGAACTACGCGACAAACGCGTGCTGCTCAAGCCGAATCTGGTCGAGCCGCTGCGCAAATCGCCCCAACTGACGACCAACCCGGCGATCGTCTTGGCCGCCGCCGAAGTGTTTCGCGGCTGGGGCGCCACCGTTCTCGTCGGCGAGGCGCCTGGCCACGTTCGCGATACCGAAATGGCTCTGATCGAGTCGGGCATGCAAACCGCGCTGGCGGCGACAAAGGTGCCGTTTGCCGATCTGAACTACGAAGAGGTGGGCTGGGTCAAAAATGGCGGAGGGCTAAGCCCACTCGACGGCTTCTTTTTTCCGCGTACGGTGCTCGAAGCCGACCTGATTGTTTCGCTGCCCAAGCTCAAGACCCATCACTGGGTCGGAATGACGGCCGCCATGAAAAACCTGTACGGCGTCATCCCGGGCATCAAGTATGGTTGGCCGAAAAACGTGTTACATCACGCGGGGATTCCTCAAACCGTGCTAGACATCAATTCGTCCCTCCCGAAGACGATCACGATTGTTGACGCGATCCTCTGCATGGAGGGGGACGGCCCGATCATGGGAAGCGCGAAACCGCTGGGCATGGTCGCGGTCGGCACGAACGTGGCGGCGGTCGATGCGACGCTCGCCCGGGTGATGGGCTTGAACCCGCACCGCATTTCTTACTTAAGTCTCGCCGACGGGCGGATTGGCCCGCTGAGCGAAAGCTTGATCGAACAACGCGGCGAGAGCTGGGAAACGCTCCATTCGCCCTTTCAAATCCTAGACCAACCCCATCTGCAAGAACTGCGCGCGCAGCCGGGCGAATGGGTGACCTGATGGCGCTTGTTCGTTGCCGCGGCGGTGGGCGATCTGGGATTGGCGCCGCCAACAAAACTTCTGCACGTGAGTCTATTATGCGCGTCCGCCGCTTGTTAGCCGAGCCGATTGCAACCTGCCGCTAAATGCGTGCCCCGGCGGACCGTTTGATCGCCCGCTTGGTTTGTTCGTTCTCGACCCACCTCGATTTTCCTGCCAATTCATCGCTTGCCAACGAGTTCGACCTTGCGATCGATAGCGTCACCATTTTCCTCTGGCGTTGGGCAATGGGTCACCGGTCGCCGAGCTCGGTTGGCGTGGCTGCTGGTCGTGATCGTCGCGATATTGGGAGCGCTGAGCGGACCGCTTTTTCGCGGCGCAGTTTATACGGGCGACGATCTGGGCGCCTATCACTTGCCGGTGCGCGCGTTTTATGCCGACGCATTACAGCACGGGCACGCGTTCGATTGGATGCCCAGCTTGTTTAACGGCTTCTATTTGACGGGCGAAGGGCAAGCCGGCGTGTACCATTCGCTGCACTGGGTGTTGTACCGCTGGCTGCCGCTGTCGATCGCGTTCGATTTGGAAGTCCTGTTGCCCTATCCGCTCTTGTTGCTGGGCATGTTCTTGTTCTTGCGGCGGATCGTTGCCTCACCGCTGGCAGCCCTGTGGGGGGCGTTGTTTTTCTCATTTAGCAGCTTCGCCATGCTGCATTTCATTCAGACCAATGCGGTCGCGGTGGTTGCTCACTTGCCGTGGCTCCTGTGGGCGATCGACATTGCGCTGCGCGAGACGCGCCCGCGCCGCCGCGCGGCGGCGGAAGGCGCGATTGCGCTTTTGACGGCGTCGCAGATATTGACCGGCTATCCGCAATATGTCTGGTTTTCACTTTTGGCCGAAAGCGCCTTCGCGATTTATACCGCCGGCTGGCAGCGCCGATTAGGCTGGGTCCTGCTCATGAAAGGACTCGGCTGCGCGATCGCCGCGGTGCAATGGCTGCCGACCCTCGCGGCCTTGCAAGATTCAACCCGCGGCGAAGTCACGGCCCAATTTCTGGCGTCCGGGTCGCTCGCACCGCTGAACGTGATTCAACTTGTCGCTCCGTATTTATTTGCCTCTCGGGTGGTGGGCCAAAACACGCACGAACTGGGCATTTACTGCGGCAGCTTGCCGTTGCTCTTGACCGTGTGGCTGTTGGCTAATCGCGCGGCTTGGGGCGCCTCGCGCCGGCTCATCCTGGGGCTGCTCGTGTTCGGCGCGGTGGCCACGCTGCTCTGCCTGGGCGACTACGGATGGCTCTATCCGCTGCAACGATGGCTGCCGGGGGTGGGCCGATTCCGCTTCCCGTGCCGAGCGATCGTCCTCGTGCAATTCACCTTGGCGATGCTGGCGGCGATTGCGCTCTCGATCATTTTGCGGCGCGAACGCGAACCGTGGCTAGATCGGACCGAATCGAGACATTCGCGGGGACGCCGGTTCGGGCCATTGGCCGCCGTGGTCGCTAGTAGCATCCTGGCGGCACTGCTTGGCCCGGTCCTCTGGCCACGTCAGATCGCCGCCGCGCCGCTCGTTTGGGCCGGCCCTCTTTTACTGTTTTGCACCGCCGGATTGCTGCTGCTCTGGCTGCAGGGGCGGCGCTGGGCGGCAATGCTGCTCATTGGACTCTCGGCGATCGATGCCGGCACGTACGGCCTTAGCTACGGCCCGGTGACGCAGCACGCGGCCCTTGCGCAATTTGCAACTCCGAGCAATCCGCCGCCGAGCGCCGAAGACGGCGGGCATGGTGAGCACAAAGCCGCCCTCGATTTGATGAGCCAAACCCAAATTGGGCAGCGCATCGGAGATCGAATTCTGCTCGCCGGCTGGGCGCGGGTCGATGGTTATGCCGGCCTCGAGCCTGCTCGACAACTCGATTATCACTCCGTCGCAGCCCTCCGCGTTGCCGGGGCGCAATGGGTGCTGCGGAGCGCGCTGCGCGAAACGACGAAAGAAACCCCGTCTGCCGGGCCACTCTGGCAACGGATCCGTGACCCGTTGCCGCGGGCAAAACTGTACGGCCGCGCGGTGGTGTCCACCAACCCGGCGACCGATATCGAACAGATCGATTTGGCGTCTACGGCGCTCGTCAGCCAGCCGGTGGAACTGGCTTTCGACGCCGCGGCATCCGTAACGCCGCTGGTCAATCTGCCTGGCCGCTTGACGTTTCAAGTGACCACCGCCGGGCCGCAATTGCTCGGGACGACGGAAAGCTGGCATTCCGGTTGGCGCGCGACGCTCGACGATCGGCCGCTCGCCGCCGTGCGGGTCAATGGCGATTTTCTCGGTGCGGTTGTGCCGCCGGGGCAACATCAAATTGCGTTTCAATTTCAGCCGGCCAGCCTCAAAGCCGGCAAAATCGTCACTTGCTATGGGCTATGCTTGCTGGGGCTCCTCGCGATCTGGCGGAGCCGCCGGCCTCGCGCCCGACCGACCACGACGGCGACTCACAACGAACTGCAAATCTATGGCTAAGAACCTGTTCATCCATCCGCGGCCTCTCCTCGATCGCGCCCTGTTGAGTGTGGTCTTGCCCGTTTTTAACGAGGCGGGGGTCGTGGCTTCGCTGACCGAAAGCTTGATTGCGGTCCTGGCGCCGCTGATGCGGTTTGAGATCCTGTTTGTCAATGATGGATCGCACGATGATAGTCCGGCGATTTTGGACGCGCTCGCGAGTCAGCATGCGGAAGTGCGCGTGATTCATTTTGCGCGGAACTTCGGCCAGCAGGCCGCGGTCCAAGCTGGATTGGCGCACGCCCGCGGCGATGCGGTGGTGGTGATGGATTCGGACCAACAAGATTCGCCCGCGGCCATCCGCCAATTCGTCGCCCTCTGGCAAGAAGGCTACGACGTGGTCTATGCGCTCCGCAAAAGCCGCCAAGAAGCTTGGTGGAAACGGTGCCTGTTTGCCGGCTTTCATCGCTTTTTGCACGCGATCGCCGACACGCAGATTCCGGCCCGCGCCGGCCTGTTCAGCTTGATGGATCGGCGCGTCGTGAGCGAAGTCATGGCGCTTGGCGAGCACGATCGCTACTTGCCCGGGCTGCGCTCGTGGGTCGGCTTTCGCCAGACCGGCGTGGAGATCGACCGCGGAGTTCGCTACGACGATCACCCGCGGATTTCCTTGCGCGGCTTGTGGCGCTTGGCCAAGACGGCGATTTTTTCTTTCTCGTCGTTTCCGTTGCAAGTGTTTTCGTGGATTGGTTATCTGGCCATGGCCGTGTTTATGCTGCTCGGCGGCTTCTCGCTGGCCTGCAAGATCTTCACCGCGTGCACCATTCCGGGCTGGACCTCGTATGTGCTGATTGCCAGCTTTTTCGGCGCGCTCAATGCGCTGGGGATCAGCATGTTGGGCGAATATGTGATTCGCATCTACGATCAAGTTCGCCGCCGGCCGCTCTACGTGGTTGATCGGGCGGTGAATTTTTCGATCGTGCCGCTGGCCCGCGATCTGGAAGTGCTCCACCAAGGGTACGCCGAGCCGGCTTGGGCCGAAAGCTATTAGCAGCCGGTGGACGCTTCGCCAACGACTGGCTGGCGGCCGGTCGAATCATTCAACAGCCGCTGACCGGCGATTAAGCAGCAGTCGTGGGACCGCCCGGCTCTGGGGTGTTCAACTTGGCTTGCGCCGCCTGATAGAGTTGCGTCTTCCGCATGATCAGATATTGGCGGATGTCATAAGGCGAGAGGTGGAGCGCCTGGCCAAGCCGGCAGAGCAGCGCGTTTTCAGAATCGGTCACTTTGCCGTCAGCCAGCGCCAAATTCGCCAACAGCGCGAGCCACGTTTGCCCTTCTTGCGGATCGGTAGGCAAGGACAGATTCAACGTGCCGGCCTGAGCCGATTGCAGCAGTTTTGTCAACGTCGCCGGAGGCACCCCTTGGGCGCGGGCTGTTTCCTCCAACATCCGCCGTTCGTTGTCGTCCAGTTCTCCATCCGAAACCGAGACGCTAGCCGCCCAAGCCAATAGATCGACGCCGCGCGGCTGCGCAGGGACTGGCGCGGCAACGTCGCTAGTCGCGCCGAAGGAAGCCAAAACGGCCGCGGCCGCTCCGTCTCCGCCACGCTGGACCGCCAGCAAGATCCAATCATGGCCGCCGTCGTTTAACACAGCCCCGCAAAACTCGCAGGCGCTCGCGGCCGACTTCGATTCCGGCGCGCCGCAACTCGGACAATGCGAGGATGACAAACCGCGCGCAGGATCGGACTGGACTCCTGGTTGGCGGCCGAGAATGAACAGCGTTTGATGCACCGACGCTTCATCAAGCGGTTTGCCAGGCTGGCCGGGGGCCAGAATTTTGTAATGCGCCCCGGACCAGACGATTTCGACGACGGCTTGATCGAATGGGCGGCCCGGCGCGACTCCTTTCAAACTAACCGAACCGACGGCGCAATCGCCGTTGTATGTCCGCTCGCCGCTGGGCGCGGGGCTAGTGAAGGCGGCACACAACTCCGCCGTGGCGACTTTCGCCAGCGGCGTCGCGTCGCCGAGTCGATCGGCCATGGCGCGGCGCCAGAAAATGACGCTCGCACGATCCTCGACCGCTACGGCGCTGAACTCCGGATCGGCCGACGAGAACGCCTCGACGCCAGGCAAATTTGCTTCCGTCTGATAACTCCATTCGCATGCTTGCGTGATTTCGGCGAGCACCCAATCGTATTCGCCGCTGCGGATGAGGCTCCCGCAAGAAGGACATTTAGCCGACTGATTCACCGCCAGCGACGCGCCGCAATTGGGACAGCAGCCCTCGATCAGGCCGGGCTTGTCTTGCAAGGTCTGCGCGCCGCGCCGCCGCGCGAAGGTCCAATACTCGCTGAAGCTGGACGCGCGCCGCGCACCCGGCAGACGCGTGCCATCGCGAATCGAGACGTCATAATCTTCGGCGGTCGCGTCAATGCGGACCACCAGCGCGTCGTGCGGTCCGCGGGCGACGAACTGAACGATCAGAATCTTGGCAATGTTGATATTGTCGACCTGATTGCGAAACCCGCGCTCGTGCTGCTCGCTGATCTGCAATGAGAAGCGTTCCCACACTCCATCCGACATGAAAGGGCGAGCCGGTTCGAGATTTTGCGCGCTCCAACCGGTTTGGATTTTGAGAAAGGCGGTTTTGACGCGTTCGCCAAAGGCTCCTTCGTCGAAGTGAGGATCGCCCGCGCAGATTTGAGCGACCGTCTGTTGATGATGCGATTCGTCAACCGCTTCATGGCCGCGGCGAATCACGTCGGCCTGCTGCGCCTGTTGGAGGTAATGGACGATCACGACGACGAAGATCACGACGGCGGCGAGAATCAGAAAAGTGATGAGTTGGTGACCGTCGGTGAGCGGGCCGCCGCCGATCCAAACTCCGCCGCCGCTATGATAACCGCCGCCGAAACCGCCCCCGCCGCCAGAGTGGCCGCCGCCAAACCCGCCCGAGTGACCGCCTGAAAAGCTATGTCCCCCGCCGGCGCGGCCCAGCGCGCTGGCCACTGGCCCGAAGAGCAAGGCGAGGACTGCCGCCGCGCGAACCAGCTGGCGGAAGCTGCGGACAACGCGAAGATTCATGCGAAAATCGACCGGATGAGTACGGAAGACGAACGGAGCGCCGGCGGTGGAACTCAGTCCCACCACCACGCATGGCGATCTTGATTGGTGCGGGCGGCGGAGTCTTTGACCGCCGTCACAACATTGTGATCCTCAAGTTGCAGCGCGGAGCGTTCGACGTACTTCGCCGGGTTCACCTGCACCCCGCCGCTCACGACCGCGACGATCTGCATCTGGTGGAAGACCCGCTGGTTCGCGACCGTGTCAACTTGCCGCGGGGCCACGGCCAGCGGGACAGGATACGCTGCCGGATCGACAAAACAGCCGCCATGCCAACCGATCCGGTTCGGGGCATCCTCCGCCTTCAGCAGCGCGGAGACGACCGCCAAGTCGAACAGGTTTTGCAAATCGCCGTAAATCGAGTATTTGCGCGCGAGGGCAGGAAAGTGCTTCGTGAAATTCTCGGCGAACTGCCGATTGAGCGGCTCGGCCGCGCCGGTCGCAACCCGATTTCCTTGGGCGTTCAGGAATTCATTCTCGCTCTGAACCTGAACCGCTTGGCCGCGCAATTCAAACGCGTTGTGGTCCTTCGACGCTTGAATCGCGTCGTAATTGAGTGTGAACCACCAGCGGATTAAATCGAGCGCGGGCGGCGCCTGCCCGTTTTCGAGATGGATCGAACCGAGATAGCTCGGCACTCCGAGGACCGAATCTTCGAGCCCTAGCCCGACGAGCTTCATCCGATAGTCGGCCTCGACCAAGACGCGGCCGGCCCGCGTTTGCGGATCGATTCCGTACACAGTGACGTTTTGTTTGCCAACCTTGCCCGCGAGGCTCTTCAGCCAGCTTTCAGCTTGCCCTTCTTTCAGCGGAGTTTTGGCCGATTCATTGGCATAGGCTTGGGCGCTTTGCAAACCGGCCTTGGTCGGATCGATCGAACAACCGAAACTTTCGTCGCGGGCGCCCCACACATGCCGCAGAATGACCACCAGATCGTCGAGCCGCACGACCGGATGGCCTGTCTCCGTGTTGACGATGCGCCCCTCGACATCAGAATGCCAATCGCCGGCCGGGCCGGCCAAGATGATTTCGTGCGTTTCCGGATAGAGGAAGACGTAGCGAATCCGCTCGAGGCCCGCCAGCGATAGCATTTCCTCGGAGAGGGGCTCGCCTTGAGCAAGCTTGCGCTGAACCTCGCGCTCGAGCTGGGTCAGCGAGATTTTCCGCAATGCAGACGAACGCTTCGCGTTGTCGTTTTTGGTCGTGCGATACGGGCCGTTTTTCAAATCGTTGAGCGTGCCGAATGAATCTTCGCGGAGCGACCGTTTGAGAAGCCCGGCTGGATCGACGAAAATCCCTCCTTCAAAACCTTTGATCGAGCCTGGCCCGCCGACGGCATCCCAAGTGGTTGGCCGCACGGTGGACGTGACCAGTTCGATCAGGCTGTCGAAGTCCGCTTGCGAGCCGCCTCCTTGCGCCATGGGGCCCGCAGACCCATTGAGATTTTGATAGGTTTGCGCGCGGAGCGCTTCGTTGTCGATTTCCGATGAGGTTTGCAGGGCGGCGTTGCGCCCACCCGCTTGTTGCTGCTGGACGGCAATCGCCGCGAGCAATGCATCGCGTTGGGCGGCGGTCGGCGCCTGCTGCGCGAGGCGAACCGCCGGAGCAAACTCGCCGGCGGCGGCAAAGTCGCGCACTTGGCTCGCCAAGTCGGTCTTGGAGGGCGTCGGATCGGCCGCGTTCGACCACGGAAGCAGCACTGCCACCGAAAACAACGCAGCCGCGCCGAACAACACTGGGTTCCGCAACGGCCAACTCCGCCGCGACACGTTCATTAGAGGGTTCATCACATCCTCCGTTCCGAGTTCCGCTGTTTTGAACACAACCACCCTGCTTCACCAAGCTGCACGCGGTCTCTTTAGCGTCTCACACCGGTCAGCAAGCGTCAAGTAAAATCAGAGGTTGTGTGGCCACCGATCAATTCTCCAACACGCGTACGGCCGCTTGGCACAACGCCTCGGCCGCGGCCAGGGTCGGCGCCTCGGCAATCGCGCGGACCACCGGCTCGGTATTGCTGGCCCGAACCAACAGCCACCGGTCGGGCCAATCCAGCCGCAAACCATCGAGCGCATCGGCCTGGGCCTCAGGAAAATGCCGCTGGAGCGCGGCGAGCGCGGCAGGAATCTTGTCGCGGGCGACCGCCGCCTTAATCTTAACGATTTCATAACGCGGCAACGCGTCGGCCAGCGCGCTGATTGGCCGTTGCCGTAAGGCCATGGCTTCGAGCAAATAGGCCATGCCCACAAAACTATCGCGAACCCAGCCGACGCGCGGCTCGATTACCCCGCCGTTCCCTTCGCCGCCGAGCAAGGCGTTCTCCTGTTGCATCCGATCGACGACGTTCGCTTCGCCGACGGCCGAACGAAAAAAGGGGACGTGCTGCCGCTCGGCCAAATCCTGCGACATGCGGCTCGTCGAGCAATTGGTCACGATCGGCCGGCCCGCGCGCGGCGTTTTGCTCAGCACGTGTTCAACACACAAAGCGAGCGTGTATTCTTCGCCCAGATAGCGGCCGCGCTCGTCGATCACCGCCAACCGGTCGGCGTCCGGATCGGTGGCAAAACCGATCTGCGCGCCGACCTTGGTCACCTCGGACAGCACTCCCGCCAGGTTTGCCGCGGTTGGTTCTGGCGTGTGGGCGAACTGTCCGTCCGCGGCGCCGCCGAGCAGCGTCACGCGGCAGCCGAGCGCTTCGAGCAAGGGCCCGCCGAGCACACTGCCGGCGCCGTGGTTTGCGTCGAGCAAGACTCGAAACTGCTGCGCGCGAATCCGCTCGACATCGACCAGGCCGCAAACCGCGTCGCGATGAAATCCGATCGGATCGGCGACGCGCAGCGTTTTGCCGGGCGCAACGTCTCGCGTCGGCACGGCGCGGCCGGCGTGAAACCGCGCCGCGACCTGTTCTCCGGCCGCGCTCGGAATGACGCGCCCGGCGCTGGAAAAGAGCTTTAGGCCATTGTATTCCGCCGGGTTGTGGCTGGCGGAAATCTGCATCCCGCCCACCGCTTCGAGCCGGCGCACGAGGACGCCGGTGGTCGGCGTGGCGGCGACTCCGGCATCGAGCACGTCGCGGCCTGACTCGTGCAAGGCATCCGCGACGGCGGCCGCCAACGCCGGGCCGCTGGCGCGGCCATCTTGCGTGATAACCACCGGGCCAGGGGGCAAGGTTTCCGCGAACGCTTGGGCATAGCGCCGCGCGACGCCGGCATTCAACTCGGCGCCCACAATCCCTCGAAGGCCGGAAACGCTGATAATAAGCTCAGGCATGGGAACAGCCCCAGGAGAAGGCCCACTCGGAAACGAGAAAATTGGCGTCGCCGGCGCGGTGACCCGGATTAAGGCCTGATGTTTTCGGACGCGATTTCCCAATCAGGCCTCTTGCCAAAGAAGAAATGCTTGGCCGCGGGCACCAGGTTTTCATCAATGTAGAGAATCTGAAGCTTGGGCAACAAGGGGAGCTGAGAAAACGAATCCGCGTTGATTTCCGTTCCTTCCAAGTGCAGTTGCCGCAGGTTTTTCAGCGGCGCGAGTTGTTCCAAGCCAGCATGCGCGTCGCGGTCGGTTGAAGTATTCAACCGGCTGCGCCAGCGCACGGGGGGACATGCCAAACGGACCATGCAGGTCGTTATTTGCGAGCCGTGCGGAGCGACGCTCTGCACTTGGCGAAGTTGAAACAGGCCACGAGGGCAATTTCCAACAGGCTATTAGTTTAACCCATCGCCGCCCCCTTTTCCAAACCGGCGGAAGCCGGGCTCTGTCCTCTCCTGGAGCGCTCGGGTAGACTGGCGAGCGCGTTTTGTCGAGCTGAATTCGCCGTTTATGTCGCGGGAGAGGATTCGCATGTCCGCTGATCTTGCCACGCTGTTGCAGCAACTGAAGTCCGCGCAAGCGGCCGGAAACATCACCGCCGGCGCGGTCGAGAACATCACCAAATGGCTGACGGAGCCGCGGTATGCTGAATACGCGCCGCAGGTCGCGCAGCATATCGCCGAGGGCCGATGGAAGGTGCTCGACGATGTATTTTGGACGATCATTCCGTTTGGCACCGGCGGCCGCCGCGGAAAAATGTATCCCATCGGCAGCAACGCCATCAACGATCGGACGATCGGCGAGAGCGCCCAAGGGTTGGCTGATTATGTGGTTGATTATTATCGCGCGGAGAAGCTTCCGCCCGCCGGACTGAGCTGCGCGATCGCCTACGATACGCGGCACCGGTCGCGCGACTTCGCCGAACTGTGCGCCGGCATCTTGGCCGCGGCTGGCTTTACGGTCTATTTTCTCGACGGTTTTCGCAGTACGCCGGAATTGTCGTTTGCCGTGCGAGACAAAAATTGCTCATGCGGAATTATGGTCACCGCGAGCCACAATCCGCCGTCGGACAATGCGGTCAAGGTTTATTGGTCGACCGGCGGACAGGTCCTCCCGCCACACGATGAGGGAATCATCGAGCGGGTGATGAACACGCAAGAGATTCGCAAGATGCCGTTCGCCGACGCATTGAAAAGCGGCAAGGTGGTCTATTGCCAGGCCGACGTGGATGTGGCCTTTATTCAAGCGGTCCGCGGACAGAGCCTGCCTGGCCCGCGCAATTTGAAGATTCTTTATACGCCGCTGCATGGGGTCGGGCTTTCGGCGGTCTTGCCGGCGCTCGCGGCGGCGGGCTTCACGGCGGTGGAAGTCTACGGCCCGAATGCCGCGCCGGATGGAGACTTTCCGAACGTGCCAAATCACGTCGCCAATCCGGAAAATCCGGCGGTGTTCGATCTGCCCATCGTGCGCGCGAAAGAGATCGGCGCGGACCTCGTTTTGGCGACTGACCCGGACTGCGACCGGCTCGGTTGCGCGGCGCCGCTGACCTTGAAGCCCGGCGCGCCGTGGAAGACGTTTACCGGCAACCGGATTGGCGCCTTGTTGAGCGAATATCTTTGCGCCAGTCGCAAGGCGGCCGGCCTGCTGAGCCCAGCGCATTATGTCGTGAAAACGCTGGTGACGACCGAGCTGATTCGGCGAATCGCCGATTCGTATCAAATTCGCACCGAGGGAAATCTGCACGTTGGCTTCAAATATATCGGCGCGGCGATGGATCGCCTCGGCCCGGAGCGGTTTGTTTTCGGCGCGGAGGAATCGCATGGCTTTCTGGCCGGACATTATGCGCGCGACAAAGACGCGGCGGTGGCGTCGATGTTGCTGGCTGAATTGGCGGCGCGGTGCAAGGCGGAGGGCCAATCGCTGCATGAAAAGCTCGATGCGATCTTCTGGCAGCAAGGGTATCACGCCGAAACCAATGTCTCCGTCAGCATGCCTGGCTCCGAAGGAATGAAGCTAATGCAGGCGCTCATGGCCCGCTTCCGCAGCGCGCCGCCCAAACAACTGGCGGGCCTGAAGGTCACCTGCGTGAAGGACTATCTCGGGCTGACCGCCACCGACGCGAGCGGCAAGCAAACCACGCTCGCCGCGCCCGCCGGCGACATGGTGCTGCTCGAGCTCGATCCGCCGGGCAACTACGCGGCCGTCCGGCCCTCAGGAACCGAGCCGAAGGTGAAATTTTACACGTTTGCTTACGAGCCGCCGGAGCTGATTGGCGATCTGGAAGAAACGAAGCGCGAAGTCGATGCGCGATTGGCCCAAATGGGCCATGACCTGGAGGCGTTTGCCAAAGTCTAAGGACCGGCTGGTGCGGCCCAGAGTCAGCTCACAGAAAATGCATCACGGCGTCGCAGGCTTGGATTTCGCCTTTGCTTTGAAAGTGAATCGAGACGTCGCCGTCGGAACTGACAATAATCGGATGCGCGCCCCATAAATAGGCCGATCGAGCGGCGGTCGAACGCGCGCCAAACTGATCGGCGACGCTCGGATGCGACTCGATCAACGCACCGACTGCCAACAAGCCATGATCGTCGAACACGACCGCGCCATCGACACAGGCCATTTCCAGCAGCCGCCGCTTCCGTTTGAGCGAGCCGGCCCGCGTGCCGATTGCGATGTTCTCAGTCAGCCGCGCGATCAGGACCTGGCCTGACTCCGAGTGCGGCGCCGCTTCGCTGTCATCGCGCCAGCCCGCCGCCACGATACTCTCGGCGTTGAAGATATGCTCGCGCATCGCGTGGTCCGGATCATAAATCAAGAGCGAGCCTTGCCGCTTGAAGCTGAGATCGAATAGGACCTCGAACAGGTTGGTGCCGACGAACGGGTTGCCGATGCAGTAAGAGAGGCTGTCCTTGAATGTCTGGACGTCGTAGACGTTCCACTTGCCTTGCCGCTTGGCGGCCAGCAGCCCCCCCTTGTTCATAATGATAATATCCCCCTTAAGCGTGAGGTGCGCTGAGAAATCGTCTTCCTCCATTACGGAGTGGATTGGATGCAAGAACTCGGGATGGCACTTGTTCGCGGCGGCCCGCTTTACCTGGGCCCATTCGACTTCGCCGTATTCCATCAGTCGGAGATCGGAATCGACGGCCAGATACGAAAACGAGGTGGAGGCCAGGCGATCGAAGAATTTTTGCAGATTGGGCCGCGAAATGTCCTCGATGCCTGTCCCGGGCCGAATCACCAGATTCAGCGCGACCGGCTGGTTTTCATGGGTTCGGCAGACGAGCGTGCCGAGATACTTGATCAGTTTCTTCCAATCGATATTGATCGAATGGAGCCGCAGCCACTCGATCGCCAAGCTTTCCAGCAGTACGTCGGTCAGGCCGGGCAGATCGACGAAGTACTCCAGTTGCAGATCGCGGGTGCGAGCGCTGATCTTCTGCAAAAACCCGCTCATCATGCTCGACATTTCGCAATGATTGCAGAACGACGCTTCATAGCTGCCAATTGGAACGGCATAGCGCACTGGCCCATGCTCGGCCTCGTACCACTGCGGCACGAGGCGAATGATCTCGCGCCCGAGTTCGATCTCCATAGCTCGGCAAAGCGGCTCTGCGATCATCATGAAACACGTTCCAGCAGACGAAAAACGGCATGCGGCGACGCGACGGCGAACCCGAACAGGCGGGGCTCCGCCGATCGAATCTTATGGATGCGCCTGCTGCGCAATTTACAAGCAGAGTCGCCCGCTCACAAGGCGGAAGGCCGCACGGAATTGCCGCGGGGCGCGGCAAGCAATCGCGTTTTGCTCTTGACGACGCCCAGGATGAAGCCGCAGCGCAGCGGCGGGCTGAACCAAGAAGCCTCGCGCCAGCCGCCAAAAATAGCGGTCGGCGCGAGGCGATTGAGCACATCGCGAATTAAAACGGGGCCGCCAGCGAAGAACCGACCGAAACAACCGCTGTAGGAACCGGTCGGCGCAAACGGCCAGCTTGAAATTAGCCCTTCCGAGCGCCACGCCAGCCAATCAGCCCGCACAAGCCCATGCTGAGCAGAATCCAACTGGACGGCTCAGGCACGGCGTTCGATTCAATATTGCCGATGGCCACCTGATTCGTCACCCCTTCGACGCCGTTTTGGAAGATGAAGAACTCTTCCATTCCGCCATTCAACGGCTCGGGGCTCACAAACGGCAAGGTCAGCGCCGGCGCGTTATCCAAGAAGACGCTGACCAGGTCGGTCGCATAGTCCGCCGCGATCGAGATGTGATGCGCTTCGTTCAGATTGTACGTTCCGAAGAGCAGCAAATCTCCGTCGGTATCGTTGCGCATCCCGAAGGCGCCGGTCGTCGCGCTGGTGGGCGTCGTCGCAAACCGCCAAACGCGATTCGAATCGTACGCAAACGCCTGAATAACAAAGGCCTGGCCGTTGGGCGCGCTGGCGGTGTCTTGCGGAATACCCGTGATGGGCGATGCCAGCACGTTGATGTCGAAATCGAACGTGATGATCGGCGCGGCGACCAGGAATTGGGTGTCGAGAAAGTTCGACCCGGTCCCTCCTTGCGTCGTCGTCATGACCGCGGCTTGGCTGATGCCCGTGACATTTTGCACGAGCGCCGTGCCGCTGTACGGCGGCGTGTCAGGATAGCCGCCCTGCGAGTAAAAGTGGTTCAACGGCAAGGGGGTCGTCGCCGGATCGATCGGCACGTTATCGCCGATGTTTTGCCCCGCCATGTCGATGTCGAGCACGTTTCCGGCTCGAGCGACCGGGTTGGCGCAATAGAGGGCCGCCGCCGCGGCCAGGGCCAGATAGCTAGCACGAATTG
>DASRSE010000129.1:0-26171 GCA_035656655.1 Pirellulales bacterium | reverse complement strand
CAGCTGCGGCCGCTTCGGACCGCTTTCTGCGCGCCGCGGCAGAGGGTATCATGCGAGAGCATGAAAAACAAAAAACGGCTCCGATCGCAAGTAGTCCTTCCCGACAATCCGCCGGCTGTAGAAGCGTTGACCATCGGCTGGATGCTGTCGATCTTGCTGCTGCTGATCTTCGATGTGGTGACGTACGGTTCGCGCTCGTATCTGGCAAACGTCGACAACACGAATCGCGGCGTCCAAGCGCTCTACGCCATGTGCTTTTTCGCGGGGTTGGTGTCCGCCGCGATATGTGTGCTATTGACGGTGTTGGTGCACCGAATGCGGCATGATCCGCCGCCCAAGAACATTGTTCGCTTTGCGATCTTTCTGGCGGTGCTGCCGTTCGTCATGGTTCTCGTCAATCTGTTCGCTTGATCGCCCATGCCGCCGCTCGACCGCCCGCGAACTGAGTACGAGCGCCACGAGCATCACGAGTTTCTGGCGGCCGCCGATGCGGCCCTCGCCGACGCCAATTTGCAATTGGTGCTGCACCGGCTGGGCGATACGCTCGGCAACCGCAACCAGCAGGCCTACGCGGATTTCGCCGACTCCGCGGCCATGCGCGACCGAGCGCGGGCCATCAAGGATCAGACCTTGGCCGAGTTGGATCGGCATTTGGAAACGCTCGCGGCCGCCGTCGAGCGGCGCGGGGGACAGGTCCATTTCGCCGCCGATGGCGCGGAAGCGTGCGCGCTGATTCTCCAAATTGTCGCCGCGAAAGGGGCCAAAAAAGTCGTCAAATCGAAGTCGATGACTAGCGAGGAAATCCACCTCAACCCCGCCTTGATCGCAGCCGGGGTCGAGGTCGTGGAGACCGACTTCGGCGAGTACATCATCCAGTGCGCCGGCCACCGCCCATCGCATTTGGTCGCGCCAGCGGTGCACTTGAATGTCCGGCAGGTCGCCGAGATTCTGTCCGCCGACGCAGGCCGAGCGTTGCCGGCCGAAGCGGAACCCCTAGCCGCCTACGCCCGGCAGCGGCTCCGCGCGCATTTTACCACGGCCGACGTGGGCATCACCGGAGTCAACTTCGCGATTGCCGAGACGGGCACGATCGTCCTGGTCACCAATGAAGGAAACGGCCGTCTGACCACGACGCTGCCGCCGGTGCACATCGCGGTCATGGGCTTGGAAAAAGTCATCCCCAAATTGAGCGACTTGCCCGTCTTTTTGAAGATCTTGGCGCGGGCCGCAACCGGACAAAAACTCTCGATTTATACGTCGCTCGTGACCGGCGCGCGCGGGCCGGACGAAATCGACGGGCCGCGCGAGTTTCATCTGGTTATTCTTGACAACGGCCGCACCCGAATCCTCGCCAGCCCGCTGCGCGAAAGCCTGTTTTGCATTCGCTGCGGCGCGTGTCTGAACGCTTGCCCGGTCTATCGAAGCATTGGCGGCCACGCCTACGGCGGCGTCTATGCCGGTCCGATCGGCGCGGTGCTCACGCCGCTCTACGACGGTCTGACGGCGAATCACCATCTACCCCAGGTCTCCAGCTTGTGCGGCGCCTGCCAAGCCGCTTGTCCGGTGCGGATTGCCATTCCGGAGCTCTTGGTCCGGCTTCGCGAGCAACTGCACGCCGAGCCGGGTCAATCCAGCCGGCTCGAGAACTTGGCGTATCGGCTCTGGGCCTGGAGCATGCGCAGCGCGCGGCTCTATCGGATTGCGACTTGGCTCGCCAGCCGCACGCTCGGCCGCTGGAAGCAGCGCAGCGGTTGGCTGACACGTTTGCCGCGGGGCCTCGGCGGTTGGACCCAAAAACGCGATTTTCCCGCCCCCGCCCCCGAGCGCTTCCGCGATTGGTGGCGCCGCGACGGAAAGGAATAGTCCCGATGCACAAACAGGAGTTTCTCCGCCGGGTGCGCGCCGCTGCCGAAACAGGTCGAGCCTATCGTGTCGCGCCGACCGCGGCAGTTTCTCCGGCGGCCGGATACGTCGGCGGCGGCGAAAACCTGTGCGCGCGATTTGCCCACGAGGTGAACGCCGTGGGCGGCTTCGCCCATCACACGCATAGCGAGGCGGAATTGCGCGGAGTTCTCACGCGTCTGTTGGCCGAACGGGCCGCGCGATCCGCCCTGTGCTGGCAACACCCGCTGCTGGAGCGGTTGGACATCGCCGCGCTGCTGCGGCAAGCCGCGGTAGAGGTTTGCGACTATGCTACGCTGGCGCGGCAACCGCCGAGCGAACAGCGCGCCAAAATGCTGGCGGCCGACATTGGCGTCACCAGCGCGACCTATGCCATCGCCGAAACGGGTTCCTTGGCGATGGCCAGCCAGTCTGGCCGCGAGCGGGCCGCTTCGCTCTTTCCGCCAGTGCATCTCGCGATCGTGGAACGGAGCCAGATCTTGCCCGACCTGTTCGACTTGTTTCAAAAACTCGACGCCGACGGGTCTGCCGCGATCGCGACCAATTTGACGCTGATCACCGGTCCGAGCAAAACGGGCGACATCGAGCTGCAACTAACCACCGGCGTGCACGGCCCCGGCGTGTGGCATGTCCTGATTGGCGACTGGTGACCGAAAAGTCCGGATTGGGACGAAGCGGCGAAATGGGCGTTGCGTCGCTGCCAGCCCGTCATTCCTGCACGCAGAATTGCGTCTCCGCCAGTTCGCGTTGCGTCCTCGCCACCCCGTCATTCCCGCGCAGGCGGGAATCCAGAAGCCGTGCCATGCGGCGATGAGTGCACGCTGCGGCGTCTCCCCCGACCCGTCATTCCCGCACGCTGCGCTGCGTCCTCGCCACTCCGTCATTCCCGCGCAGGCGAGAATCCAGAAGCCGTGCCATGCGGCGAGGAGTGCACGCTGCATGGCGTCCTCCCCGACCCGTCATTCCCGCGCAGGCGGGAATCCAGAAGCCGTGCCATGCGGCGTGACACGGAAGTTCGCCGGAGAATAACGCCTCGGCATCGCGCGCGATTTTCAGCCGGCGAAATGCTGGATTCCCGCCTGCGCGGGAATGACGAAGCGGGGCCGCGGGAATGACGAAGTGGGGCGGTGGGAATGACGAATGTGGGGCGGTTGACATCACAACGCACTCAAAGTTGCGGCGCGCGTGTTGAGGGCCGATCCGGGCGCGGCTCATCGCCCTCCGCGATCTTTCCAGCCGGGCGCGGCGATAAACGAGCTCAGCACCTTGCCGTCCTTCGGATTCCACACGAGCACTTGGCCGCCGGCGGTTCCGGCGGCCAGTCGCTGACCATCAGCCGAGAGGGCCATCGCGAAGACGGAATCGCCGGCGCCGAGAAACTCCCGCAGCAAGCTTTTATTCTTGAGATCGAAAAGGCGCACCGCGCGATCTGCTCCGCATGCAAACAGGTCATTGTCGCGGCGGAGCAGTTTGTCCGTCTCGTTGGCGCCAGCGCGGATTTCGTTCGTCTTTTTATTGCCGTCGATTTGCCAGACGCTGAGCAGCTTGCCCTGGCCGGCGACGATCAGCGATTTGCCGTCTGGCAGAAAGGCGACCGCTTGCTCCGCCTGGTTTCCTTCTCCCACGGTCGCTTCGACGCCGCCGTTTTTGGCGTCGAGCAACTTGGCCGTCTTATCGCGGCTGGCGGTGGCCAACTGAGCACCGTCCGCGCTCCAGCATACGGCGGAGACCCAATCGGCATGGACCTCGGCGGCAAATTGCAAATGACCCGTCTCGCGCTCGAACACCCGCACCGTGCGATCGGCCGCGGCCACTGCGACCCGTTTGCCGTTAGGCGAAATCTGCACGTCCAAGGCCACATCGGCCAAGGTGCAGAGTTCGCGGATAAGATGTCCGTCCGCCAGATCGAATTGGCGCACTTCGCCGCTTTGGCCAGGATCGCCCCCCGCCGCGAATAGCGACGTGCCATCCGGGCTATAGGCCAGCGCATACGTCCGGCGGGCCATATTCGGCACACGCCGCAGCAGCCGACCGTCGGCCGGATCCCACAAGGTGATTTCGTACTGTCCCCCGGCGGCCAGCTGCGCGCCGTCGGGAGCAAAGGCGAGCGCCGCCACCGCCGCCGGCACCGGATAGTTTTCCGGCGGCGCCGGATGCACGACCGCCGGAATGAGGGTCGCCAACCGCGCACCAGGATCATCGGCGTCAAACTTCGCCCCCTCGGCGATCCAGCGCCGGAAGAGGCTCTGCTGGGCGGCGGACAAGGGCGCCGCCTTCTTCGGCATCGATTCGCGCGCGTCGTGCGATTCAATCAGGCGGAGCAATTCGCTCGTGTCGGGTTGGCCGGGCACCAGCGGCTGGACATCGTTGTCCCCCTTTTTTTGCAGATTATTCCAAGTGTCGAGCCGATAGCTCGACTCGGCTTTTTCGCCGCCGTGGCACGTTTCGCAGCGTTTGACCAAGATCGGGGCCAAATCGCGGCAAAAGTGAACCGGCGGCTCGCCGGCTGTCGCCGCCCTGGCGAGACCGAGCAGACAAGCACAGGCCAAAAGGCCGCGCCAAGGCGCGAGAGAATTTTTACGGCGGCTGGCTTGGAGCGCGTCCATGTTCGCGATCAGGCGAGCACTCCTTGGACGACGTCGCCCGCGGCAATCGGCAAGGGCCGATGAAAGCCGTCGTAAACTTCGGTCTGGGGCGAAATGCCCAGCAGGTGAAACATGGTCGCCGCGAGGTCGTCAGGGCGGACCGGATCGCGCGCCGGATGCGCGCCGTCGCGGTCGGAAGCGCCATGCACGTATCCGCGTTTCACTCCCCCGCCCGCCAACAAAGCCGTATAGCACTGGGGCCAATGATCGCGGCTGACGTTTTCGTTAATCTTGGGGGTTCGGCCGAACTCGCCCATCCAGACGACGAGCGTCGTGTCGAGCAAACCTCGTTCTTCGAGATCGAGCAAAAACGCCGGCAAGGTTTGGTTCGTCAGCGGAAGGTGATATTTTTCGACGATGGGAAACATCCGCGTGTTGTTGAAGCCGTGCGTGTCCCACCCGCCAGCCGTGGTCGATTGGCCGCCGATCCCTTCGGAAAAGTAGACGTTTACGAAGCGGACTCCGGCCTCGACGAGCCGCCGCGCGAGCAAGCAGCTTTGACCGTAGGGGGTGCGGCCATAGCGGTCGCGCGTTTTCTCGCTCTCTTTCGTCAGATCGAACGCTTGCCGAATCTTCGGCACGTTCAACATGCCGATCGCCTTTTGATACTCCTCGTCGATTCCTTGGGCCACGGCGGCATCGTCCAAAAGGCGCGACTGGCGGTCGATCAATTGCTGCAGCGCCCGCCGGTCGCGCATCCGCTCGGCCGAAAGATTCGCCGGCAAGCTCAGTTCCGGCAGCTTGAAGTTCGCACCGTTGGGGTCTTCGGTCACGAGAAACGGATCATGCCGTTTGCCCAGAAAGCTGGCGTGCTGGCCCGGCGTCACCGCGCCGTCGCGGAGCACGTACGGATAAGCGACAAACGTCGGCAAGCCTGCGACCGGGGGCGTGAGCCGGTCCACGATCGAACCATAGGCCGGAAACAGCTCGAGTGAATCCTTCAAACGAATATCGTCGCTCGGCGGCGCGCGGCCGGTCAAAGCATAGTAGGCGGCCGAATTGTGGTTTTTCATGGTGTGCGTCATGCTGCGAATCAGCGTGACCCGATCCATGATCTTGGCCACCTCCGGCATCTGCTCGCAGACCGTCACACCCGGCAAGCTCGATTGCGCCGGTTTCAGCGGGCCGCGAATGCCCTCGGGAGCGTCCGGCTTCATGTCGAGCATGTCGATATGGCTCGGCCCGCCAAACTGATAGAGAAACACCACGCTCTTCGCTTTCGCCGCGGGCGGGTTCGCCGGCTGCTCCGCGGCGCGGAGCAGCCGCGGCAGGTTCAAACCGAGCAAGCCGGCGCCGCCGATTTGCAACAGCTTGCGGCGCGGAATCTGGGCGAATTCGGAGCACGAGTGAAACATGGCAAGTTAGTGTTGCAACAGAAATTCTTTCGCGTTGAGGATGCTCCACACGGCATCTTCCAAGGCGGCGCGGCGGTCGGCCGCCGCCGCGATATGATCGACCAGGGCCGCGGTTTCCGCGGCGCTCGGCGGCCGCGCCAAGGCCGACCAGTACAGCTCGTCAATGATCTCCGGAAGCGGCCGCTCGGCCGCCAACCACTTGCCCAGCCGATTGTCGGCCGCCTGAATTTGTTGATTCACGAGCGGGCCGCTGAGCAACTGAAACGCCTGGCTCAAGGTCGTCACATTCGTTCGCTCGCACTCGCACGAGACGAGCCGTGGCGGCCGGCCGAACGATTTCAGAAACTGATCGCCCAAGCTGGGCCCTTTGTCGCGCGCCCGTTTGACCCCCGCGATCTGTTCGGCTCGCGTCCCTGGCGGATAGCCTGAGAACGCGCTCGAGGTGCCTAGCACCTGATTGACGGCGTCGAGCAGTTGTTCCGCGGTCAAGCGGCGCGCCAAGGCGTGCGAGAAATTGGCCTCGTCGCGGCGGTTCGAATAATTCGGCGTGGAAGCAAGCTGGTACGTCCGCGAGAGCATGATCGTGCGAATCAACTGCCGCAGATCGAATCCATGCGCGGCAAAATCGCGCGCCAAGGCGTCGAGCAGTTCCGGATTGGAAGGCGGATTCGAGGCGCGAAAATCGTCGATCGGCTCGACGATTCCGCGACCGAGCAGATGAAACCAAATGCGATTGGCCTGGGCCCGCGCGAAAAACGCATTCTGTTTGCTCGTCAGCCAAGGGGCCAGCGCGGTCAGCCGATCGGCCGGAACCTTCGCCAAGGGCGCCGCCGCGCCGAGAAAGGCCGGGACGCCCGCCGCGCCGGTGTGCGGATTCTCGATCTCGCCATGATCGACCGTTTGCACGAGTTGTTCGCCATCGAACTCGTGCGAGTCGTTCTTGTCGCGGCGCTTGTTCTCGATCACCTTGTAATCCAAGCGCGTAAAGAAAGAAGCCCAATTGTAATAGTCGGCTTGCGACCAGCGATCAAAAGGATGGTTGTGGCACTTCGCGCAGAGCAGGCGAACTCCCAGAAAGACCTCCGCCGCCGTTTCGGCGCGAGTAATCGGATCGCGCTGCGCACGCCAATAATTCGTCGGGGGGTTATCGTAGGTGCTGCCGCGGGCGACGAGCATCTCTTGCACGAATTGATCAAGCGGCTTGCCATCGGCGAGGCTCGCGCGAATCCATTCATGAAAGGCCTGGACTCCTTTTTCGTCGAGCGTGCGCTCTTCGATCCGCAGCAGGTCGGACCATTTCAAGGCCCAGAAATCGGCGAACTCCGGCCGCGCCAGCAAGGCGTCAATTAAATTCGCCCGCTTGTTGCGCCCCGGATCGGCGACGAACGCCTGCGCTTCGGCGGCGGTCGGCAACAGCCCGATCACGTCTAAATAGGCGCGGCGCACGAACTCCGAGTCTTCGCTCAGCGGCGAAGGGTTCATCTGCAAGGCGCGCAACTTGGCGAAGTTCAGGTCGTCGATATAGTTGACCGGCGTCGGAGCGGAAAATTCAAACTCCGGCCGAAAAGGCAGATGGGCGAGGCGGACCGTCGCTTGCCGATCAAGAAAGCGGACCAAAATCGTGCTCTCGCCGAAGTCGGTCATTTCGACCACCCCGGCGGCGTTCACGGTGGCCGGCCCGCCGAGCGGTTCATAAACCGCGAGCTCCGTCACGTCCACCGTGCGCGCTGCGCCCGAGCCATTCGCACAGTCCGCGGAAACACGCAGCAGTTGGCGGTGCGCCGGTTCGGTCAAGATCGCGGCGGCCGGCTCGACGTTCAACTTGATCACGCGCCACACCGAAGCATCGTCGGGAGGCGTCCCCGCGGCGATCCACTCGCGCAAAATGCGATACTCGGCGGAATCGCGCGGAAACCGCAAGCCCCCTTCGTGCGCTAGCTGCGTGGTCGGCTTCAGGAGGATCAAACTTTGGTCCGGGTCGAAGCGGTCAATGCGCCGCGCGAACTGGCCGTGAGTGATCGTCTCGTAGTCGGCGGCCGGATCTTGTCCGCGAAGCGAAAGCTTGAATCCGCCTTTGCCATTCTGGTTGCCGTGGCACGCGCCGGCATTGCAACCCGCCTTCGAGAGGACGGCCATCACGTCGAAGCCGAAGCGCGGCGATTCTCCGCACGCGTCGGTCGCGAAGCCGCAGCCGACGAGCACGCCCAGCAGAACCGCCGCGAGCCGGCCGGAAAAACTCTGAAAACTTGGCATGGCGAATCGCGACCAAGAGGGAAAGCGAGCAGGCGGGCAGGGCGTTTATTATCCACGTTCGAATCGCCAGAATCAACCAGCGTTTGCCGGCAAAAATCGCCCCGTCGTCGGGTTTGCCCCCAGCCACCGGAGATTGTCACGATCACGCAGCTTGGTGAAGACGCCAACACGCTCTTGAAGTTAAATCAGCCGCTCCCTTTAAGCTGGTTCGATGCGCCGCTGCTGCTGGATATAGCGTATCGCGTCCGCCACGGTCTCGATACGCTCCGCCGCATCGTCTGGGATGGCCACGCCAAATTCCTCTTCCAACTCCATGGCCAATACGACCATGTCGAGTGAGTCGGTGCCAAACTCGGAAAGGGGCGATGCAAGGGAGAGATGCTGCGAACCGCTGGCTTGACGCTCCAACCGGTCTCGAAACCACCAGAGCAGATGGCCGCAATTCGGACAACACGAGTCCCCGGTTGTTAGAGATGGCTCGATGTTCGCGAGGTTGCCGCAGACAGGGCAGCCGTGCGGAAGACCTTCCGGCGTTCGCAACGAGATGTTCATGTTGCCGACGATCGAAGGGCTCGTTGGCCCGATTGTTCAGAAATCCTGAATTTGATTTTAACAGAGATGGACGGATGGAACCGCGAATTCCGAGCGCGGCCGTGGCTATCGTTAAAAAAGGCTAGCGCTCAAACTTACCGAATTCTCGATAGAAGTGGCGAATGGAATCCTGCATCACTGCCGATCGGTCCGCCATTTTGCCCGACAAAAGGCCAGAAACAAACTGCGGTTCAGAATTACCCAGACTGATTGCAGAATCTCCAGCACACTGCGGGTCTCCCTCGCGGCTTTTTCAAGCAAGCCTGGTCAAAGTGGCCGATTCGCAACGATCCGCGAGCCGGCCGCTAGTTTTTCATGCCTTCCGACCCTCTTGAACCGCTTCGGCCGTCTAGCTGGCATGGCGAATGCAACGCTCTTCGCTCGGTGAGCGTGCAGACATTCTTTCCAAGCTGTTTTCGCTGTCTGTCTGGCTTGCTTTTGACAACAAATCACCATTACGCTTTTTATGTTCCAGGAGACTATGTGATGTTTACGACAACCCTCTATTCGCTCGTTGGCCGAGCGATCCAGCGCGGGCCCTTGGCGGCCGGTTTGGCATTCGCCTTGGCCTGCGGGTGGAGCACGGCGGCACTGGCCCAGTCGGCCAGCCTTGATGCCGGCACGGGCGCGAAGACGACTACCCGCGCAACCCAATTGAATGAATCGGCTGCCAAGTTGGACGCGCATGCGGCAGCCAAAGACAAAAAACAAGCGGTGAACGCGACCGATGGCGCAAACGTGCCGGTGGGAGTCGATACCCCCGCCCCCCCGCCGACTCCGGTCACGTCTCCCACCCGCGCCGGCACTACGCCCGCTGCGACAGTTACTCCGCCGCCGCCGCAATCCGCGTCGATATCAGCGCAATTGCGCGCCGAGCGCGCTCCGGACATCGGGCTTTGGCTCAGTCCGGGGTCGGGGACCGCCGCTGGCCTGATGGTCAATGACATTGCCACCGAGGGACCGATTGCAGAATTAGGGCTCAAGGATGGCGATCGCATCGTCTCGGTGAATGGACAAGCCGTGACTAACGAGCATCAGTTTATGTCGGACTTGTTCTCCGGCAGTCGCGGCTTGAACACGAATGTGGAAATTGGCGTGATCCGCGACGGACGACGCGGCAACTTTCATCTCCAGCCATCGGCGTTTTACAACCAGTTGACCTATCAACGCAACGATCCTTACCAACAATTCGGGGCGATCTTTGACCAAAGCAACCCCAGCCAAGTGCGCGTCGAGCGCGTCTTTCCGCGGTCGCCGGCCTATTATGCCGGACTGCGGCCGGGCGACGTAGTTACGTCCTTCAATGGCCAACCGCTCAGCAATTTGGCGAGTCTCGGCACGTTGATCGAAAAGACGCCGGCCGGAAACATTGCGTTTCAGGTCTCGCGCAACAATCAAATGCGCAATTTACAAGCGGACTTGCCCGCCTATCAAAACCAGATCCCTTATTCGCGATTGGGTCAATACTATGCCGGGTATGGCAACGTTAATGCCAATGCGAATATGAATGCCAACGCGAATATGAATCGTGGAACGGCCGCCGTGAATGCGAATGGCCAAGCGACCACGAATCCGAATTTCACGTCAGCGAACAATCCTCAAGGCACCAATCCCAACAATGCCAATCCGGCGGTCGCTCAGCCGGGCGTTAATCCCAACAATGTGCGTCCCGGCCTGACGGAACCGGGCGCGAATCCCAACAACGTGAACGCCGCCCACAGCCAAGTCGGCTCCAATCCGGCAACGGTCAATCCAGGCCAAACCGTCGTGGGCACCAACCCCGCCACGGCGAATCCAGGCCAAACCGTGGTCGGCACGAATCCCGCCACCGCGAATCCAGGCCAAGCACCGGTGGGAACAAATCCTGCTACCGCGAACCCAGGACAAGCGCCGGTGGGAAGCAGCACCGCGACCAACAATCCGGGGCAAACGTCGATCGGCACGAGCGCGGCCACAAACCCGCTCTTGACCCCTTCGCCCAATACGTCGAGCAATGCAAATACGACCAACACGACGAATGGTCCGAACACGAATTCGAGCACCTTTTCCAAACCGGCTCCGCATGCTTCGCCGGTGCGGGGGACACCCGCCCCCGGCGTCGCGCCGCGAACCTTGCCGGGGACGCCGACTCCTGGCGCCGCGCCAAACCATCTGCCTGGCACCCCGACGCCTGGCGCGGTGCAAAGCGCGCCCGGCACTCCCGCGCCGGGAACGACGCCCAATACGACTCCCGGTGCCGGTGTCGCGCCGGCGCCTGGCGGCGCCGCTGCCCCAGCGGCGGGAGGCGCCGCCCCAGCGGCTGGTGCTGCCCCAGCGGCCGGCGGCGCAGCGCCTGCGGCCGGCGGCGCGAAAGCCGGCGGAGCCGCGGCCGGCGGAGGAAAGAAATAGGCCCAAAAAAATGAGTGGATCAGCGGAACTCGCTGTGCGAAATCCGCTGCGAAACGCGACGAAGGCTCGGACGAGAAATCGCCCGAGCCTTTTTCATTTTCTAGCTTGCTACCGCTACTCGCGGCGGGGTGTTCCTTATAAGGTCTGGCCGAGGGGCAGGAAGCGACGAAAGCGGGCCGATCTTGGCAAACGACGTGACGACCTAAATTCGTCATTCCCGCGCAGGCGGGAATCCAGTCCCTGTCACGCGATGGATTCCCGCTTGCGCAGGAATGACGGACGGAAGCTGCCAGCGCGGCTCGTGAGATAGCGTTGCGGGTAGTAGCAAAAACGACGGCACAAGTCATTGACTTTGCCAGCCGGGCGAAGTTGTGATCTGCACTTGGCGAGGTGACAAAATGCCACGAGGGCACTTTCAACCGGCCGCCGGGGTTGTGGCCCACGGCCAGCGCTCAGGCTGGCAGCAGGTCGCGCGACTTGAATCCGGCTGCCCATGACGTCGGTTTGACTTGGCTTGGACGAAATCCAGCCGGGGCGACCCGTCGGCCCTCACGCCCTTCGCTTGTCGTCCAAGTTCTCGTTCGCTCGGATTGAGCGTTGTTCATCCAAGGAACTGACTGCCGACTCACCGCGCGCAAGAAAAAACCTCGCCGTGGTTTTGAACGTCCAAGGCGAGGTTCGATTGCGAGCTATGGCGGTCGATGACTTTCGTTGCTAGCGCGGCCGGAGCCGACGATTTAATATCCGCGGAAGAAATTGCGAACCGGTTCGCCTGGCACATAGGCCGGCCGATAATAATAAGTCGTCGCCGGGGCATAGTAGGTTGTGGTCGGCGCGACATAGGCCGCGGTCGCAGGCGGATAGTAGGTCGTCGTCGGCGCGTAATAGCTAGTGCGCGGCGCGTAGTAAGAGGTCATCGGCGCATAGTACGTCGTAGTCGGAGCCGGCGCGTAGTACGAACGGACCGGCAGCGGGTTGACATAATAGGTCGAGGCGGGGGCGTACGAGGAAATGACCGGGCTGTAGCTTTGCACCACTACTTGCGCCTGGGCAGAGACGGCTTCCAAGGCGAGCATCAGCACCGCCACGCTCGCGAGCGAAAAAACGCGTTTCATGATCTGAACTCCTCAAAAAGAACAAGTTTTGGGTCCCACGTAAATTTTAGTCCGCAACTTCAGTATGGCTACGGGCGAGGCGTCGCGGCGGTTCAAAATTCGCGAAGTTTTCGGGGGGCCGCCGCCATGCTTGTGCGGATTCTCCCGGCCGGCCGTCACATTGGGCATTCTCACGAAACTGGACGGCCGGTTCTAAACCAGTTCGATTCGTCGAGAATCATTCGCCGCGCTGCTAGCACATCCCACTTTCGCGACGTCGCGAAACTCGTCGCGAACGTTTCGGCAGGAAACAATCGCAACCGAACACGAATACAGCCAAGATTGTGCCAAATCGATTTGCGCACTCATGCAAAGTTTTTGACTGGTTCGCGGAGGCATTCGAGTTGCAGATGAGATTCGCGCCGTTTGTGGGCATGTGGGCATTCTGTTTATTCGCCGTTCTTTTTTGAGGAGAGTTTTATGTTCGCTTCGTTCCGCACCATGGGCGCCTTCACGCTCGCGTTGGCGCCCCTTTTTGCCGTTGCGCAAGCAGCGGCCCCCGCCACTCCGGCTCGGCCGAATCAACCGGCGGCCGCCAACACAACGACCGCCGCTGCCACGGCCCACCCGGGCGCGATGGCCATGCAAAGCTGGGATCATTTCTTTGTGAATGCGATCGTGCACGCCAACCAAGGCGAAATCAAGATGGCGAAGTTCGCCGACCAACATGCCACCTCCAAAGAGGTGAAGGACTTTGCCCAGAAGATGGAAAAGGACCACACAAATTATATTTCAAAACTCGAGGAGTTCCGCAGCAATCAGCCGAACAAAGAATCCTCCGCCACGTCGACCACCAACCGGACGACCACCACCGCCGCGACCACGGCGACGACTGAAGAGCGGGCGTCGTCAGGGGACCAACAAGGCCGGCTGAAGATGGCCATGCAGATGCATGAAGAAATCGCCCAAGGAGTGGAAACTGCGCTGGAAAAAGAATTTGCCGCCCAAGGCAAGAATTTTGACCGCGCCTATATCGGCGAACAGATCTATGCTCATCTGAAAATGTGGGAAACCTTGGCGGTTTTCAAACCGCACGCTTCGCCTGAACTGCAAAAGCTCATCGCGGCCGGCGAAAAGACGACTGCCGAGCATTTGGAAGATGCGCGCAAGCTCATGAAGGAACTCGACGAAAACCAAAACGGCAAAACGTCGAGGACTTCAACCCAGCAGAGCAACTAGCGCACTGGCCTGATTCGTCGCGTCTATCGACGGATCGCAGAACGCCCGCCGCGAGCGCGCCGCAGAGGATTGCCCCCAAGCAGTCTTTTTCGCGCGTCTCTTGGCGGGCGTTTTTTCGTGCGCAATTCTGCAAAACGACGACTGCCCGAGGCGAAGCGCCGCCCATCTGCTGAAGCGGCCATCATGACTGGCCGCTCGGGCCCGGCTTCAATGGCTCTGACCAGGCTTCAATCGCTTTGCCGCGTTCGCTTCACCCGAGTGGGCTTCACTCGAGTGGGCTTCACTAGAGTGGGCTTCGCTAGCCGCGCCGGTTTCGCCTGCGATCCGGCTGCCGCGCGCCGCGACGCCAAGTGTTCTTTCAACCGCAAAACGGCCAACTCTTTCGCCTTGGCTTCGACTTCGACCGTCAGATCGAGATCGCGCCATGCGCCCGGCAAGTCGCTCGGATCGATATAATCGTGATGCCGCTGCGGCCGCGGCCCGGCCCAACCGTCGCGCGGGCTGGAGACGTGAAAGAGCGGCTCTCGGTTCCAGGTAGCCAGTGCGGCGGCGGTGGCCTCCTCGACGCTCCAGGCATCGCGCAAACAGCGGTGATGGTGGACGTCATAGACAAGCGGGATGGCCAGTTCACGGCAGACAGGCGCGAGATCGCGGGCGGAGAACAGCGTATCGTCGTTTTCGACGGTCAGCCGACTTCGGGCTCGCGGCGACAATCGCTCGACTCCGCGACAAAAATCAGCGAGCGCTTGGGGCTTGTTGCCGAACGCGCCGCCGCCGTGAATGTTGATCACGTCGGCCTGGACCCATTCGGCCACCTCCGCTTGATATTCCAGCTCGCGCACGGAAGACGCGACCACCTCGGGCCGCTGTGAATTGAGCACCACAAACTGATCCGGGTGAAAGCACGTCCGCAACGCGTGGGCGCGCGCGAACGCGCCGCACTCTTGAAACGCGCGGAGAATCTCGCCCGCTTGCGGCAACTCTTCGAGCGGATAGCCGAGCGCAGGATGGGTTTTTAAGGGCAGAATCCGGCTATTGATCCGAAAGCAGCCGATGCCGTGCGCCGAGCAAAAGCGGAGCGCGGCGAGCAGCGCCGCGGCATTCGCCGCGCACAACTGCGACAGCCGCTCCAGTTGGCGAGGTCGCGCGAGTTTCGCCAGCGCGGCGGCCGTCGTGGTCCGAAACTTGATCGGCTCGGCGTGAAAGAGGCAGCACAACCCCAGACGGATCATCGGTGTCCTTTCTTGCCCGGCGCGCTGGCGCGGAGCAACTCGACGAAGGCCTTAACCAACGAGCTTTGGTAACGGTCTTTGTGCCAGATCAGGCGAATGGTCCGCGTCGGCCGCGGCGCGTCGAGCGACCGATACTCGCAGCGCCGGCCGCGATCCAGGGTCCGGGCCATCGCCGGAATCAGCGACACGCCGTGGCCCGACGCCACCAACTCTTGAATCGTGAGCAGTTGCACGCTACGGCAATGAACGATCGGCAGACAGCCTTGCTGGCTGCAGAAGCCGACGATTTGTTCGCCGAGGCAATGGACCTCGTCCATCAGGACGAACGGCTCGCCGGCCACTTTTTCCAGGCTCAGCGTGCGTTTCTTGGTCAGCGGGTGCCGCGGCGGCAAGGCGAGCAAGAGCTCTTCCGTAAACAACGGCTCGGAAAGCAGATGTTCGTTCTTGAGCGGCGTCGCGATGATCCCCAGATCGAGTTCGCCCTCCAAGCAGCCGCGGATGGTGAAGTCGGTCAGATTCTCTTGCAGTACGACCGACCCGCCCGGATGTTGCCGGCCAAAGGCGCGGAGCAAAGGAGGCAAGAGATACGGGGCAATCGTGGGGATCGCGCCGACGCGCACCGGTCCGCGCGGCAGATCGTGCGGGCCGAGGATCCGCGTCCGGACTTCGTCGATCGAGCCGAGAATGGCAACCGCTTGGCTGTACAAGATCCGACCGGCGTCGGTCAGCCGAATGGTGCGCCCGAGCCGTTCAAACAAGGGCTGGCGCAACTCCTTTTCCAGCTTGATGATTTGCTGCGAGAGGGAGGGCTGGGCGACCAGGCACTTTTCCGCGGCCCGCGTGAAACTGCTCAACTCCGCGACCGCGACAAAGTAGCGAAGCTGATGCAATTCCATAGTTAGCGACTATCGACTTCATAGGAACTATATCTTGGACGTCTTTATTCTAAAGTCCTAAGATGAGCGGTCAAAGGGGTTCCGGCCGACGTTTCCTCAGTTCGAATGCCTTAGCGCCGGCCCGCTCCCCCACTGTTCTCGGCCATTTCGATCCGATATTTTCGCCTTTCTCTCTCCAGGGCTCCGATGAATCCCACCAAGAACGATTTGTCCGAAAAGACGCGTGCGGCGGTCGGCGAGCTCTTAAACGGCCGGCTCGCCGATCTGATTGATTTGCAATTGCAAACGAAACAGGCTCACTGGAACGTCAAAGGCCCGTCGTTTATCGCCTTGCACGAGTTGTTCGACAAGGTTTCCGAGGACGTGGAAGACCTGGTTGACGACGTGGCCGAGCGCGTGGTCGCGCTGGGCGGAACGGCTGAGGGGACTTTGGCCGCGGTCGCTAAACATACGCAGTTGCCGCCTTATCCGTTGCAGTTGACCGCGGGCCGCGACCATGTCGAAGCGCTGTCAAATGCCTTGGCGACGGTCGGCAAGGCCATCCGCGCGGCGATTGACCGCGCCAACGAACTGGGCGATGCCGACACGGCCGACTTGTTCACCGGCGCCTCGCGCGAACTCGACAAGAATCTGTGGTTTGTGGAAGCCCATCTCCAAGGCGAGCGCTAGGTCGCCGCGGTAAGTTTGTTCTCACGAATCCGTCCTCGCCTGTCGTGGCGGCGGCCAGTGGGGCGCGCGTTGTTTTCTGTTGCTGTTCGATTTTAAAAGGAGTGCATGATGAGTCCTGACAAAAAAGGGGACGACCAACCGACCCTGACGAATCGCCAAGGGCATGCCATCCCCGACAACCAAAGCGTGCGCACCATCGGCGATCGCGGGCCGGCGACGCTCGAGAATTATCATTTCATCGAAAAGATCACCCATTTCGATCGCGAGCGGATCCCGGAACGCGTCGTGCATGCGCGCGGCGCCGGGGCGCACGGCTATTTTGAAGCGACGGGCATGGTCGGCGACGAACCGATTTCAAAGTACACCCGAGCGAAGGTCTTTCAACAAAAAGGGAAGCAAACGCCGGTATTGGTGCGGTTTTCGACCGTAATCCACGGCGGACATAGCCCGGAGACGCTGCGCGATCCGCGCGGTTTCGCGACGAAGTTTTATACGGATGATGGCAATTGGGATTTGGTCGGCAACAATCTCAAGATCTTCTTTATTCGCGACGCGATGAAGTTTCCGGACATGGTGCATGCCTTTAAGCCGGACCCGGTCACGAATCGGCAGTGCATGCGCCGGTTCTTCGACTTCGTCAGCCTCACGCCCGAGGCAACTCACATGGTCACGTGGCTATTCAGCCCGTGGGGCATTCCGGCGAATTATCGCCAGATGGAGGGCTCCGGGGTCAACACGTACAAATGGATCAATGCCGAAGGAGTCGGCGTGCTCGTGAAATATCACTGGGTCCCCAAACAAGAGGTCCGAGGGCTTACCCAGGAAGAAGCGAACGCCATTCAAGCGACCAATTTCAATCATGCCACCCAAGACTTGCACGACGCCATCGAGCGCGGCGACTTTCCCGAATGGGCGTTGAAAGTGCAAATCATGGAGGACGGCGAGCACCCGGAGCTCGACTTTGATCCGCTCGACGACACGAAAATTTGGCCGGAGGACAAGTTCCCCTTGCGCGCGGTCGGCAAGATGGTGCTGAACCGCAATCCGGTGAACTACTTTGCCGAGGTCGAGCAAGCCGCCTTTGGCACCGGAGTGTTGGTGGACGGGCTCGATTTTTCCGACGACAAGATGCTGCAAGGGCGGTCGCTCTCGTATTCCGACACGCAGCGCTATCGGATTGGGCCGAATTACTTGCAACTGCCCGTCAATCGGCCCAAAGTTCGCGTCGCCACGAACCAGCGCGATGGTCAGATGGCCTATCATGTTGACGGGGTGGAGGCCGGCGAAAATCCGCATATCAACTATGAGCCGAGCTCGCTCGGCGGCGGCCTGAAAGAAGCTCCTGCCGCCGGCAAGCCGCACATGCCGACCTATTCGGCGCCGCTGATGCGGAAAAAAATCGCCCGCACGAATGACTTCCAGCAAGCGGGCGAGCGGTGGCGCACCTTTTCCAAAGCCGAGCAAGATGAGCTGGTCATGAACCTGGGCTGCGCGCTCTCGGAGTGCACGCCGGAAATTCAAGACCGGATGATCGCCAACTTCACGCAGGCCGACCCCGAGTATGGCCGGCGCGTCACCGAAGGGATCAAAATGGCCAAGGAAAAGATGATGATGATGCACCACGGCAACGGCAATGGCCACGAGATGGCCAAGAAGCCGATGGCCGCCGGCAAGATGTAAGCTCGATATCCGGCTCCACGAATCGCTGTGGCTTGGTCCTGTGCCAAGCCACGGCGGTTTTCCGTTCCCGCTTAAATGATCTCGGCGTCCTCCGCTCGGCAAACCCCACTCCACGTCGCGCGTGCCCTGCTCCTGCTGGCAGCCCGGCTGCGGAAATCCCTCGGATGCGGCCGCCCTCTTTGCCAGCCATTGCATTCTCCATCCGTTCGCTTCGCGTTTCCCCCGCTCCTCGGTCGAAAAGCCGGTGTCTCTGCGAGCGTCCCGCAGCAGCCCATCACCGCGCTTATTTCACTAAGCGCGCATCGAGCCAGTCGGCGTGGTCTTGCACATCCGCTTCGTCGGCGAATTCGACGAGCAAACTAATGCGCTTCGCGCCTGCCAGATCGATCGAGACCGGCAGCGGCGCCTGGCCGCCGCGGACCGTCGTACTGGAGAAGCGTTCTTTCCACTTGCCCGATCCGTCGTCGGTATAAACTCGAAAGAGGACGCTACCAGCTCCGGCGGTGGAGTCGTCGATCCCGACGCCGGTTTCAAACCGGCGATAGGCTTGGTCGAGGACGTACGTCAGCCGGGCAGCGCTGTGCATGCCCAGTCCCTTGCGATAGGTCGTCCCGCCGCACCGCAACGGGCCGCCGGTCACGTTGCGATCGAGTTCATACGGCCACGCCAGTTGCAAATAAGGAATGTGCTTGTAGCTGTCGGCTTTCAGATCCGACAAATAAACGACACTGCCGCCAAGCGGTTGCAGGGCGACCAAGGCTTTGGCGTCGGGCTTGAGCGCGACTCCGCCGAACAGCGTCGCAGTGCACGATTTCTCGTCCAACTGCAAGCTTGCCAAACGCACGATGGAACCGTCGGCAAATCCGGCCCAAGCCGTTAGCCCTGTGGGCACCGGCTGGGCGGCCAAGCCAGGATTAAAAATGACGGCGGACACTTTCCCCAATTCGAGGCTGACCGCGGCCGTGGCGGTTTTCAGTTCGAGCTTGCCCTGCTTCAGCCCGGCGAGCTTGCCTGAGAGTTCATCGCCGTTCTCTAACCGCAGCCGATCGGCGCCGCCAGTCGCGGTTACGATGCGGCGGACGAGTTCGGCCCGGTCGGCGAGGTCGCTCGGCGGCTGCGGCGCCAGTCCGGCCACCAACTCCAGCGGGAGCTTGAGCTCGCCGAACACGTCGGAATCGAGGGTCAATTGCTCGCGGTCGAGGGCCAGAAGTTCGCCATAGAGGTTGCCGCCCCCTGCCAGAACCACCAAAGTTCCTTGCCCGGCGCCGGGCCACGTTCCCCAGCAGACCAGATTGGCGGCCGCGGTTTTGCGGTTCTTGCCGTCAGGCAGCTTCCACGTCAGTTGCCAGTCCGAACTAACTGCAACGAGATTGGCGGCGAACGGCTGGTCGTCCACGACCCGCGCGACCGGCGTCGCGGCGCGCGACGGACACGGCAGCGCCCCGACCAGCACGAGCGCTGCTGCCCCCCAGAGCCGGACCCAAGAAGCCGAAAGTCGCGGTCGAATCAAGTGGCCGTGTGACATGCGCGATGACCCTGTTCAGGAGAAGATCACTTCAGCTCGAGGCAACTGGATCACGAACATGCCCGCGCCGCGCTCCGTTTCGCCCGCCGCAAAAGAGCCGGGCGCCATGGGCCTCAGCCAACCGTGGGAAGGCCGGAGCCACGCTTGTTTCGTCGCGAGCCGTTCACTGCTTTCGTCGCTTCTGGCATGGCTCCGCGTGGCCGATGCCAACGGAAACTCTGCCGCGGGCGGCTAGCCGCGCCGCTCGACCTCACGCGAGAAGCTCGCGGTCACGGTCGTCGAAATTCCGCCGCGCGGCGTGAAGGCGGCCACCAGCTTCATCCGCCGCGGCTCCAGCACCGCCACCAGATCGTCCAAGATGCGGTTCGTGGCCATCTCGTAAAAAATGCCGACCTGGCGAAACTGTTGCAAATAGATTTTCAAGCTCTTGAGCTCGACGCACTTCTTCTCCGGCGTGTACGTAAATGTCAACGTGCCAAAATCAGGCTGGCCCGTTTTGGGACAGACCGACGTAAACTCGGGACAGACGATTTCGATGGTGTAATCGCGGCCCGGATATTGATTGTCAAAAACTTCAAGTGTTTCAAGTAGCATGGCGAGGCCCATGATCCAACTACGGAGCAGCCAAAAAACATCAGAAAAAGGGTGCTGACCGCCGACATTGGCCAGGGAACGACAAACAGGCCAACTATGTTATCATGTACCAAATCGGGCCGGTCGTAAACCCGCCCGCCGGCGCCGCCCCGCGGCCGGTTTCACTCCATGATCGCCTCGTTCTCCGTTTTTGACTCGGTGTGCATGGCCTCGGCAATCGTTCTTCTCTCCGGCGGTCTCGACTCAGCCACGACGGCAGCGATTGCGCGCGCCGCGGGATTCGAGCTGTTTGCCTTGTCGATCGACTATGGCCAACGGCACCGATTCGAGCTGGAATCGGCTCGGCGGGTCGCGGCTGCTTTGGGAGTGCAACAGCATCTCGTCACGCGGATCGATCTCTCGCAGTTCGGCGGCAGCGCCTTGACCGCGGATATCGGCGTTCCCAAAGATCGGGCCGAATCCGAGCTGAGCGCCGGAATTCCGATTACCTACGTGCCGGCCCGGAACACGGTTTTTCTGGCCTTGGCGCTGGCTTATGCCGAAGTCCGCCAAGCCGCCGATCTCTTTGTCGGAGTGAACGCGGTCGACTACAGCGGGTATCCCGACTGCCGGCCCGAGTTCATCGCCGCGTTTGAGCAGCTCGCGAACCTGGCGACAAAGGCGGGAATCGAAGGTACGCTCCGTTTCCGGATCCATACTCCGCTCTTAAAATGGACCAAGGCCGAGATCATTCGCCGCGGCGTCGAGCTCGGCGTCGATTATCGCTTGACCCATTCCTGTTACGATCCGGATCCGGCTGGCCGAGCCTGCGGCCATTGCGACGCTTGCCAACTGCGGCTGAAAGGCTTCGCGGAGGCGGGCCTGACCGATCCGATTGAATACGTCGCCTGAGCGCCGGCCGCCGGTTCTATTTATGCGGATCGCCGAGATCTATCGTTCGCTGCAAGGAGAAGGGTTTCTCACCGGAACCGCCAGCGTCTTCGTGCGCGCCAGCGGCTGCAATCTACGCTGCTCGTTTTGCGACACGCCCTTCACGTCTTGGTCGCCCGAGGGAGAAGACTGCTCCGTCGCGGAGATTTTAGATCAGGTGGCGGCCGCCCCGGCCGACCACGTCGTTCTGACCGGCGGGGAGCCCATGCTCTTCGCCGAACTGATTCCTCTGACCGCCGCCCTGCGCGAGGCCGGTAAACATATCACGATTGAAACCGCCGGGACGCTCGATCTGCCGGTCATGTGCGATCTGATGTCGATCAGTCCGAAACTCGCCAATTCCACACCGGCCGCGACGCGTGACGCGGGGTGGCACGCGCGCCACGAGCAGGCGCGGCATGTGCCGGCGGTGATCCGGCGGTTGCTCGCCGATTACCCGTATCAATTAAAATTCGTGATTGACGCGCCGGCCGATTTGGCGGAGGTGGATGCCTATTTGCGTTTATTTCCCGAGATCGATCGGCGGCGCGTGCTGCTGATGCCGCAAGGGACGACGATCGCTGAATTGCGCAGCCGGGCCGAATGGCTCGAACCGTACTGCGCGGCGCAGGAATTGGTCTATTGTCCGCGCCGCCACATCGAATGGTATGGCCACACGCGCGGAACGTGACGCGGCGGCGGATTGCGGCGGCGTGCGGCGCTATTTCTTGCGCCCCTGATCCTCGAGCTGGCCAATGGCTTGGACAAAGTCGCGGGCGTCCTTGAACTCGCGATAGACGCTGGCGAAGCGCACATAGGCGACCTGATCGAGTTTGCGGAGGTGCTCCATCAGGATCGCGCCCAGTTCTTGGCTTTCGATCTCATTGTTCTCCTTACGATAAATCTCGTTTTCGACGGCGGCAACCACGGCTTCGATTTGGTCTTCGCTAATGGGCCGCTTCCAGCAGGCCTTTTGCAATCCCTGCTTGATCTTGATTCGATCGAAGGGGACGCGCGAGCCATCTTTCTTGATGACCTTGATCGTCAGTTCTTCGATTCGCTCGTAAGTGGTAAAGCGGCGGCCACATTCGCATTCGCGCCGGCGGCGAATCGCGAATCCGTCCTCGCTGGCCCGCGAGTCAATCACGCGGTCATTATCGCAGCGGCAAAAAGGACAGCGCATAAACGCGAATCATTCGAGGGCAGTATGGGCCATGGATATCCTATAACTATACACGACCCGGATCGATTTGCACGGTCGCGCGCCCACGGAGCCGAGCGTTTGCCGCTGCACTCGGCGAAAATTGTCGGATGACCGGTCGTCGATTGCTGTGCGCTTGGCAGCGGCCGCGCGCTGCGCGACATGCGACGCCACGCAACGTAGAGTGCGGACCAGCAACGGCGAAACGCCGGGCGCAGGCCCACCATCGCAGCGCGTGCCACGCCGAGTTGCGGCAGGTCCGAGACGACCATCGCAACGCGGGCCCACCATCGCAACGCGCGAATCTACCGGCATCGTCGACCGTGTAGCGGCTCTATTGAGCCTCTTCCGGCATTCGCGGCCTGTCTGTGGTGGGCCTGCGCTCGCTGTGCGAGCTGGTCCGCACCCTACAATTCGTACGCGCTGGACCGCTGTAGGGTGGGACCAGCACGGCGAAAGCCGTGCGCGGGCCCACCATCGCAACGCGTGCCACGCCGAGTTGCGGCAGGTCCGAGACGACCATCGCAACGCGGGCCCACCATCGCAACGCGCGAGTCTACCGGCATCGTCGACCTTGTAGCGCCTCTATTGGGCCCTTCTCCCGGCGTTCGCGGCCTGGCTGTGGTGGGCCTGCGCTCGCTGCGCGAGCTGGTCCGCACCCTACAATTTACGTGGGCCGCCCGATATGGGCCGCTGTCGTGCGGCGGCTGGGGTGAGCCGGCGCTCGCTGCTCGAGTGGGTCCGCACCCACCGATTTGCGGTTCGCCACAAATTGCGTGCGGCGGCTTGGCAATCGGCCAGCTGCCGCGCTGCGCCGGTTGCGAAATCAGACCACTTGTGGAATACTCACCGAGACGCCAAGCGGACTCGCCTTGCGGAGAGCGCTCGGCGAGCGGAATGCCAACCGGTGCTGCCTGCGGCCGTGGCTTCGCCCGTTCTCCTGCCAGCGAGATATTTCCCCCACCAAGAAATAACCCCCGCACTTTTATGAAATGTCCCGTCTGCAGCGCGGAAGTCGCGGAGAATGCATTGTTTTGCCAGCAATGCGGCGCGAAGCTGCCCACCCATTACGCACCGGCGTCGGGGGGCGCCGCGCCGGCGGAGCCCCCCATTGCGCCGCAGCCGACAACCGCCAGCACCCAATTTCGCGACCGCTTGGCGGCTGGCGGCGTTACCGACCCGCACGATCTGCATCATGTTCTCTGGGAAGGCCGCTATTCGATCAAGGCCATGGCGGGGGTCTGGGTCATGTTGTTGCTGTTGACGGTCGGGGCGGCCATCGTCCATGCAATTTGGATCCATTACGGCTGGCTCGGCTGGGCCATTTTCGCCGGCACCGCGTGCGTCGTTTGGTTCTATGCCTTTAGCATCTATCTGGGCCGCCACTGGAGCGTCCGCTATCAACTCACCACGCAGCGATTTTTCCACGAGACGGGAGTCTTTCGCCACACCTCCGACCGGATCGAAGTCATCGCCATGGATGACATCACCGTGACGCAAGGACCGCTCGACCGGCTGTTTGGAACCGGCCAAATTCGCATTCTTTCCGGCGATCATGCCACGCCCGACTTTCACATTGTCGGAATCGACCATGTGAAGCAAGTCGCCGAGATTATCGACGAGGCGCGCCGGGCCGAACGTAACCGCCGCGGGGTGCGGGTCGAATCGATCTGAGCGCGTTCTCGACGTTCCGCGGCAGCCAAGCATCGCACGGCGCGGCGGAGGGCCGCGCGCCAAGCGGCCGCGGCCCTTTTTATCCGGCTTCGCGGCAGCAAGCCGGGTTTCGCCGGACGATCCGTCGCGGGCGGCATCTTCGGCGTCCTTCGCATAGGCCGCGCAGGGCGTCAGGTCCGCGGCCGATTGCAGGCGGGCTCTCCTCTAGGTCGATAGTCAAGGTTGTCAAGCGAACCGCCAAAAAAATTGCGTGCCTTTCTGCGCTCCGCCCGGGTCCGATCCACCTCGCCAAGTACCCGGCACGAGTCGTTGAAAGTTTGCACCGTGGAACCTTCCCTCCCTTTCTACTCCCGGCTCAGATTATGCCTTCGACGCGCCGCAAGTCCGCCTTGGCGGTTCAATCGCCTTTGGAAACTTACCTGCGAGAGATCAACGAAACATCGCTCCTCACCGCCAAAGACGAACGCGAGTTGGCCGGCGCCATTGGCAACGGTGACGTCCGCGCCCGCGACCGCATGGTCCGCGCGAATTTGCGGCTGGTGGTTAACATTGCGCGGGGCTATACCGGCAAGGGGCTCGCGCTCCAAGACCTGATCGAAGAAGGCAATCTCGGCTTGCTGCGCGCCGTCGAAGGCTTTGATCCGGCAATGGGGACGCGCTTCAGCACCTATGCCAGCTATTGGATCAAGCAATCGATCAAGCGGGCCCTCATCAACACGGCCAAGACGATTCGCATTCCCGCTTATATGGTCGAGCTGCTCTCCAAATGGCGGCGCGCGACGGCGCGCTTGACCGAGGAGCTGGGCCGCACGCCGACGCCGGAAGAGATTGCCCGAGTGCTGGGCCTGGCGCGGAAGAAATTGCCGATCATCAAAAAGGCGATTCGGATTTACAATTCGACGCCGCAAACAGATCAGCCGGAGAATGGCTGGTCGCTCGGCGAGTTGGTGATGGACGATGCGACGCGCAGTCCCGAAGACGAAATGCAGAATACCGATAGCTTGTCGCATGTGCTGCGGATGCTCGAGCATATGGATAATCGCGAGGCGACCGTTCTGAAAATGCGGTTTGGCCTCGATAGCGGCGAACCGCGCACGTTAAAAGAAATTGGCGAATCGCTCGGCTTGACGCGCGAACGAGTGCGACAGATCGAAACCGAGGCGCTGGCGAAACTGGCAACCGGCTTGAACAATTGACGCGCAGCCGCAATATGCCACAAGGGCATTGTTCAACCGGCAGCAAACGAGCGGCGATCGAGTCGGCAAATTTACCGCTGCGGCCGCGGCCACGCCGGACCACGCGCCCGCGCGAGGCCCGATTTGCAATCGACCGCCGGGCAGCTTAAAGTGGCAACCGGCTTTGCTCTGTCTCCGGTTTTTTACGACGCGCGCCTAGGCCGCGAGAATTTCTTCCTATGGCTGTCGATCTCGCGGAGCATATTCGCGCCATTCCTGATTTTCCGAAGCCGGGCATCCTCTTTCGCGACATCACGCCGCTGCTCGGTTCGCCCGCCGCGTTTCGCGAGTCCATTCACCAATTGGCCGCCCCGTTTCGCCACGCGCAAGTCGATGTCGTCGCGGCGGCCGAAGCGCGCGGGTTCATCTTTGCCGCCCCGCTGGCGCTCGAACTGAACGCCGGCTTCGTGCCGGTTCGCAAGCCAGGCAAGCTCCCCTTTGACACCCATTCTTTTGCGTACGAGCTGGAGTACGGCACGGACACGCTCGAAATCCACATCGATGGCATCTCGGCGGGGCAAAAGGTATTGCTCGTCGATGACTTGCTGGCGACCGGCGGCACGATCGAAGCCTGCTGCCGGCTCGTGGAAAAGGCCGGCGCGCAGATTGTGGGTTGCGCGTTTCTGGTCGAATTGACCGCGCTAGGCGGCGCGCAGCGGATCGCGCCGCATCGCTGCCATAGCGTGCTGAAGTACGACTGACTTCAGCGAGCGATCTCGCAGGTATCAAATCTGACTCGCTTCGCAATCCGATCGGTTTGTCCGCCGGCGCGGATTTTGCTGCGATTGGCCATGAGCAGCGTTCTTTGGCTGGCGAGTGCCGCGCGCAAGGATTTCCTTGACCCGATTGCCAGCCGCAGACTAGCATAATAGCGGGGGCGTTGGCCGTTTTCGATGGAGGTGTAGGGTGAGCGCACGACTTGGTATCCAATGGACACACCGCCTCATTTTGGCGGGATCATTTTTGTGGTTGGGAATTGCGACGGGCGCTCAAGCAGCGCCTGCGACTCAACCGGACGCAGTGCCACGGGCTGATCATCTCGAGACCCTGCCTGACTTAGCGTCGCAACCCGATTCTTCGCCGATTCGG
>DASRSE010000128.1:0-8200 GCA_035656655.1 Pirellulales bacterium | reverse complement strand
CTCATCCAGTCGCGCAGCGCCTCATTGATCGCGTCGCGCAGCGTTCGCGAGCCGCTCGTGACCGGGCGCACTTCGGCGCCGAGCAATTTCATGCTGAACACGTTGGGGCGTTGGCGGCGGATGTCTTCTTCGCCCATGTAGACGACGCAATCGAGGCCGAACCGCGCGCAGGCGGTGGCAGTCGCGACGCCGTGTTGCCCGGCCCCTGTTTCCGCGATGACCCGTTTTTTGCCCATCCGGATCGTGAGCAAAGCTTGGCCGAGCGTGTTGTTGATTTTGTGCGCGCCGGTGTGATTCAAGTCTTCGCGCTTGAGGTAAATCTGAGCGCCCCCGCAATGCGCGCTCAACCGCCGCGCGTGATAGAGGGGCGACGGCCGGCCGACATAGTTTGCCCACAATTCGCCCAGTTCGGCCTGAAAAGCCTGGTCGTGGCAGGCCAAGTCGTATTCGGCCGTCAATTCATCGAGCGCCCGGGTCAGCGTTTCCGGGACATAGCGCCCACCAAACAGGCCAAATCGACCGGCGGCATCGGGAACGGTGCTAGAGGCGGGCATAAGCGACTGGGGAAAAGAGGTAACACCGCGAAATAATCGCAAACCTCCATTGTTTCGACCGAATCCGGCCGGTCAAGCCCCGCGGTCACGCCGATTGCCGGCGCGGCGTCTAAGAATGGGCTGCCGGTTCTGGGGCGAACGGCGGAAGCTCACAACCGGCGCTTAGGTCGGCTTTTTGCCGAGCGTTTTGAATTGCTCGTCGGGCAAGACGAGCTGTTTCACGCGGAGCCCGAATTTGTCTCCGACCTTGACCGCCTCGCCGAGCGCGATTTTATGCCCGGCCGCTTCCAGCAGCAGCAACTCTTCGCAGGGCTTGTCGAAGGCTACAATCGAGCCTGGCGCCAGCTCGGTAATCTGGCCGAGAGTCTGCTTTTTGGCCGCCAACGTGACCATCACCGGCACCTTGATCTTGAGCAGGCTCAAGGTGTAGCCAGGCAGCGGTTTTCCGGAAGAATTGGTGGTGGCCATCGAGTGTCCTGCTCGAACGGGCAGCGTGAAAGTGACCGATCCGATCTTGGATCGATTCTCTTTATCGGCAAATTCTGCCGCTAAACTTTGCCTAAGTTATAGACCGCTCGCCGGCGGCGCGAGGGAAACCTAGGTAAACGCGGCGGGACGGTTATCGCGCCGGCCGCCGGCAGATATAATTCTCTCATCGAGCGGATTTGCTCGCTGCGCCCGCCCGCTGGCGCGACCCAGGTTTCCGCAAATATCGCCGCTTCCGCAGGAGAAGTTGCCTCCATGAGCGCCACGCTAGCAGTCGACGCCGGCCAGCATCCCTTGCAGCCTTACAAATCGCTGGCCAACGAAGTTCTCATTCAGCGCATCAACGCGGTCCGGGCCGAGTTGGGCTCGCGGCTGTTGATTCTCGGCCACCACTATCAGCAGGACGAAGTGATCGGCCTGTCGGACTTGCAAGGGGACAGCTATCAACTGAGCCAGATGGCGGCCAGCAGCGGCGAGTGCCGCGCGATCGCGTTTTGCGGCGTCCATTTCATGGCCGAAACCGCCGACATCCTCGCAAATCGACCGGAGCGTCTGGCCGCGCGGCACGGCGAACGGGTGACGGTCGTCCTGCCTGACTTGGCCGCCGGCTGTTCGATGGCCGACATGGCGGCGATCGAGCAGGTGGAAAGCGCCTGGCAAGAACTGGGCGAGGTGATCGACACCGGCGACATCACGCCGGTCACGTATATCAATTCCGCCGCCAGCCTGAAGGCCTTTTGCGGCCGACACGGCGGCATCGTCTGCACGTCGAGCAACGCCGCGGCCGTGCTGAATTGGGCTTTTGCTCGGACTCGCCGCGTGCTCTTCTTTCCCGACCAGCATTTGGGCCGCAACACGGCCAAGGCGATGGGCATTCCGCTAGACGAAATGGCGCTCTGGGATCCGTTTGCCGGCGATCTGGGCGGCAATCCGGCCGCCACGATCGAGCGGGCTCGAGTCCTGCTCTGGAAAGGGCATTGCAGCGTCCACGCGATGTTTCGACCGGAACACGTCGATCAGGCGCGCGCCAAAACGCCGGGAATCAAGGTGCTGGTCCATCCTGAATGTGCGATGGAGGTGGTCGACAAGTCGGATATGCGCGGTTCGACAAGCAAGATCATCAAAGAAGTGGAGTCGGCTCCGCCTGGGACGAAATGGGCGATTGGCACGGAGTTGCACTTGGTCAACCGCTTGAAGCATCTCCATCCCGAGCAGGACATTCAGTTTCTTTCACCCGTCGTCTGCATGTGTGCGACGATGTACCGCATCAACCTGGCCCACCTCTGCTGGAGCCTAGAGAACCTGGCGGCGGGAAGTCCAGTGAACGTGATCCGAGTGGACGACGAAACGGCGCGCTGGTCGCTCGTGGCCCTGGAACGGATGCTGACGGTGAAGTAATCAATCCGCAGTCGCGCTGTGGCAGCCGTCGCGGGCTGGCACTGCGGCTATCCGTTCGCTCGCCATCGCCAACCACGCTTGCTCGTTGGCGCGAATCCTTCTGCGCGGAGCAATTCCGCAGCGTGAGCCAGGTCGCCGATTGGCCTCTCCCGTTCGGCCGCGGCGCGGCATCGCCGACCGGCCGCAGCCGCGGCATCGCCGGCCGGCCTGCGCTGAGCGCGGGCGGGTCGCCTTGCCTGAATCTTGGAAACGGATACGATAGTCGTATTATCCCGCACCGGAGGAGTTTTCCATGCCGAGCATGAAGTTGGCAATCCCGCACCAGCTAAGCCAGGAAGAGGCGACGGCGCGGTTGAAGAATTTTCTGACGAAAGTGAAAGAGCATTACGCAAGCCAGGTGAGCGACCTGCAAGAAAACTGGACCGACAACGCGCTCGATTTTGGCTTCACCACCTATGGCTTCAAGGTGTCCGGCCAGCTTCAAGTGGAACCGAGCGAAGTCGTCGTCAATGGCCAGATTCCCTTTGCCGCGATGATGTTCAAGGGCAAGATCGAACAGTCGATCCGTTCCGAACTGGCTAAGCTGCTGGCCTAACGGAAAAGCTGCTGAGCCCGGAAGGCAGGTTTCTGAGCCTAAAAGGCAGGGTTTCTGAGCCTAAAAGGCGGCGTCAGGCCGGGAGCAGCCGTGCCCGCGGCCACCGTCGGCCGACAATCGCGCCGTGGGCGAAGTGGAGATCACGAAAGCTCGCCCGCAGAAAAGCATAGCTCGATTCCGGCGGTTTTCGCGCGAGCCAGCCGTCGAGCAGGCACTCCATCTCGCTGTCGTATTCCGTTTTCGACGAGCCATGCGCGTAACACCGCCCGGCGTGCCGCCGCAGGTCGCCGTCAAAGCGCGGGCCAATGTGCCACAGCTCGTGAAAGATCGTGATCAGCTTCTCGCGAAAGGGCAAATCCAAGAAGCGCGGCAGATAGAAGTTCAGCACGTACAGAATCTCGCGCCCGTCGGGGTCGCGAAGCCGCTCGATCCGCCAGCTTCTTCCGCGCCGCCGCGTGATCATTTCGCCGTTTTCAAAGCGGAGCGGGGTTAGCGAAGCGTACATTCCGTGCTGGACAGGTTTGCGCGTTTGCCGAAAACCGACGCCGACCTGGTTCATGTCGATGTGCCGCAATTCGGCGGTCGTAGCGACCATGTCGCGGCAAAGCCGCTCGATGTGCGCCGTGAAATCGAAACCGTGTGACATGCCGCGCAATAAAAAAGGCCACGAGGTAAAACCCGTGACCATTCTAAGAACAAGGGAACCCGCGCGACAAGAGAACTTGGCCGTGCCGCGCTTCCGCCGGCATCAGGCAACCAAGCAACTTGCCGGCCGGATCTTACTTGGCGTCGGATTCGATGGTCGGCGCGACCGAGTGTTGCGGCGCGCGATCACGAACGCCGACCAATTCCAGGATCGCCTTTTGCCCGCCGTCGCCCAGCCGCACGCCCGCCAGCCGCACGATCCGCGTATAACCGCCGGTGCGATCGCGAAACCGCGGAGCAATGTCGTTGAACAGAATCCGGACTGCTTGCTTGTCGCCCAGCAGGCGCAAGGCGCGGCGCCGCGCGTTGACCGCCGGAGCGATGGCTTGGGCCCATTTCTGCCAGTCTTCGCCCTTCCGCCAGTTGCGCCAAGCGTCGGTGTTGCGTTCGGCCGTCGTGGCATGCTGGCTGGCATCGTCTTGGGCGTCGAGCGCGCGTTTGGCGATCGTGATGCAGCGTTCCACGAGCGGGCGAATTTCCTTCGCCTTCGAGATGGTCGTGACGATGCGCCCCTTGTGCTTCGGCGCGTTGTCCTCGTCGGTGGCGTCTCGCTCGGTTAAAAACAGGGCACTGGCCATGTTGTGAAACAGCGCTTTGCGGTGACTGGGAGAACGGCCCAGGACGCGGCCTCGTTTACGGTGTCGCATGGCAGTGATGTGCGAAGGACGATTCGCACGCTAAATGGATCAAGGAAATAAAAACTCAGGACCGGCCGGAGGGCCAGTTTGGCTGCCGCGAGAGACTAAACGCCGGTCGGGGTCGGCAGCCGCATTCCCAGCCGCAAGCCCATCTCGGTCAGCTTTTCTTTCACTTCGCGGAGGGTCGTTTCGCCGAAGTTGCGGACCTCCAGCAATTGGTCTTCGGTCTTCGTGACCAGGTCGCGGACCGTATTGATGTTTTCGGATTCGAGGCAATTGGACGCCCGCACCGAAAGCTTCAACTCGGCCAGGCTCATCGCCAGCTTCGCCTCGGACGCGACATCCAATCCGACCGTTGCGCCGCGACCCGCCGCATGGACGCGCGGGCCAAGCTCGGCATATTGGACGAACGGATTGAGATGCTTGCGGAGAATCTTCGCCGATTCGACCATCGCCATCTCGGGATTGATCGAGCCGTTCGTCCAAATCTCCAGCGTCAGCTTGTCGTAGTTCGTTTTTTGGCCGACACGCGTTTCTTCGATTTCATACCGGACGCGCGTGACCGGACTATACACCGCGTCGAGCGGAATAATGCCGATTTCCGTATTCGGGCTATGCTCCGTCGCCGGAATGTAGCCGCGGCCATTCTCGACCACCATCTCGAGCGCGAACGGCACGTCATCCGTCATGGTCGCGATGATATGGTCCTTGTTGATCACTTCGACGCTATCGTCGGTGATCACGTCGGCGCCGGTCACCACACCGCGCGTGTGCTTGTCGATGCGAATGACCTTGGTGGAATCGGTGTGATTCTTGACCACGAGCGATTTCACGTTGAGGACCACATCGGTCATGTCCTCGACGACGCCCGGCAAGGTCGTGAATTCATGCTGGGCCCCTTGAATCTTGATCTGCGTGATCGAACTTCCCTCCAAGCTGGAGAGCATAATTCGCCGCAAGCTGTTGCCGATCGTGGTGCCGAAGCCACGCTCAAACGGCTCCGCCACGAACTTGCCGTAGGTGGCGGACAAAGTCTTCTGATCGACGGCCACGACACTGGGCAGTTCGAGCCCACGCCAACGAATATGCATACTGGAGCCTCCCTGAAGAGCGACGCGAGGAGAATGCTATTTCGAGCACAACTCGATAATAAGATTGGGTTGTACGGGAATCGAAACGTCGTCGGCGCTGGGCAACCGATTGATCCGCCCTTCTGGCACGCCGCCTTGAACCAAGGACAAGAAATCGGGGACATCGCGGCGGAACTCAGCCAAATTGGCTTGCACCAACTGCAAGCTCTTCGCGCGGTTCTTAACCCGCACCAGGTCGCCCGGCTTGACCAGAAAGCTAGGGATGTCGACGCGGCGGCCGTTAACCGTGATGTGGCCGTGGGCGACGACTTGGCGCGCTTGGGCGCGGCTCGAGGCGAAGCCGATCCGATGGACGACATTGTCGAGCCGGCGCTCGAGCAAGCTCATCAAGGTTTCGCCCGTGTTCCCCTTGCCCTTGACCGCCAAGGCGTACAAGCCGCGGAACTGCTTTTCCAGCACCCCGTAATAGTGCTTGACCTTTTGCTTTTCGCGCAAGTGGACGCCGTAGTCAGTGAGCTTGCCGCGTTTGACTTGCATTCCCGGCGGAGAATCGCGGCGTTCGATCGCGCACTTCGGCGTGTCGCAGCGCGTCCCTTTCAGGAAGAGCTTCAATCCATCGCGGCGGCAGAGACGGCAAACTGGTCCAGTGATCCGAGCCATAAGTTTTAGGATTCGAGAATTAAAATGGCAAATTCGAGACAGGGATATAGCCCGCGAACGGGGGACATGGTGTCGGCTGGCGTTGCTCGCCGCGGGCGTGGTTAGACGCGGCGTTTCTTCGGCGGACGGCAGCCGTTGTGCGGCAGCGGCGTGACGTCCTCAATGCTCTTGACGGTCAGGCCGGCGGCTTGCAAGGCGGTAATGGCGCTTTCGCGGCCGCTGCCCGGCCCTTTGACCCGGACATCGACTTCTTTCACGCCGAATTTCGTGGCCTTTTCGGCCGCTTGTTGCGCGGCGCATTGACCCGCAAAGGGGGTGCTCTTGCGGCTCCCTTTGAAGCCGCAGGTGCCGGCACTGGCCCAGCAGAGCGAATCGCCCTTGCTATCGGTGATCGTCACCGTCGTGTTGTTGAACGTGGCCTTGATGTGCGCGACCCCCACCGTGACATTCCGGCGAGTCTTGCGCTTCGTGGTGGTTGTGGTCGTTTTCGCTTTGGACATAAATCTTTCAGAACCATCTGCAACGGACAATAGGAGAGAGAAACTTGCAAACTGGCGGCCCCCGACGCACGGCCTCATCGCGAACGGCCTCATCGCGAAAGGCCTCATCGCGAACGGCCTCATCGCGAAAGGCCTCATCGCGAAAGGCCTCATCGCGAAAGGCCTCATCGCGAAAGGCCTCATCGCAGTCAGCTTCATCGCAGTCAGCTTCATCGCGAACGGATTCTGTCGCGCGCTCGAGTCGCAGCGTGAAACCGGCGGCGGAGCGCGGACTACTTCATGTCTTTCACGCCCTTCTTGCCGGCGACCGTCTTCTTCGGCCCCTTGCGAGTGCGGGCGTTCGTGCGGGTCCGTTGACCACGCACCGGCAAGCCGCGCCGATGGCGGATTCCGCGATACGAGTTGATGTCCTTCAGCCGCGTGATGTTCTGCTGCACTTGACGCCGCAATTGGCCTTCGACGACGTAGTCCTTGTCGAGCAGCGCGGCAATCCGCGCGACTTCGTCTTCGTGCAACTCGCGGGCGTGCGCCTGCGGATTGACTCCCGCCTTGTGACACAAGTCGCGAGCCACCTTCGGACCGACTCCGTACAAGTAGGTCAAGGAAATGACCGTGGGCTTGTCGTTCGGAATGTCAACACCAAGCAAACGCGGCATAACGCGCGAACTCCTCAGGAAGAGCGGGAACGAAGCGGCGGCACGAACGACCGGCGCCTGGGCTGCCCACTTAAATGCTAACCTTGACGTTGTTTATGGCGGGGATTCGAGCAGACCACGAACACCACTCCGCGGCGGCGCACGATCTTACAATGGTCGCAGATCCGCTTGACGCTAGCGCGGACTTTCATGAGTGGACACCCATCCTTTATCTGGAAATCATTCAAAGCGAGTGAGTATAGCCCGTAACGGGGAATTTGTTCAAGGCCCCGTCCGCCGGTTTTTTACGCTTTCCGCGGCGGCGCCCCTGGTTTTTCGGTAATTTGCGCCCGGCTTACAGCTCGCCGTTGGGCCCGGTCGTCAGAACCCAGGTTCCTTTCTCCGTCAGGGCGACCGTGTGCTCGAAATGGGCGCTGGGGCTGCCGTCGGTCGTTACCTGGGTCCAATGATCCGCCAGCCCCTTCACCTTTTTCGTCCCCATGTTGACCATCGGTTCAATTGCAATCGTCAAACCAGGCTCGAGCCAGAAGTCTCCGCTCCGTTTCAGTTGCGGGGTGACAAAGTTCGGCACCTGCGGCGCTTCGTGCATTTCGCGGCCGATGCCGTGGCCGACAAAATTCTCAACGACGAAAAAGCCCGCCTGGCGAACGTAGTTGCCCATGTCGGCGGCGACTTCGCTCCAGCGCTTGCACTGCCCCATGCGCTCAATCGCCAGATAGAGCGTCTGCTTGGTGACCTCGAGCAATCGCAAAATCTCGGGGGCGACTTTGCCGACAGGATGCGTATAGGCCGAATCGCCGCACCAGCCATCCACCCGGCAGCCCGTGTCGATGCTGACGACGTCGCCCTCTTTCAACTGCCGCCCGCCCGGAATGCCGTGCACGACCTCCTCATTGACGGAGATGCACGTGACGGCC
>DASRSE010000127.1:0-17281 GCA_035656655.1 Pirellulales bacterium | reverse complement strand
CGACGCGCTGGATTCCCGCCTGCGCGGGAATGACGGAGAGATGGGACGCTCGGCACTGGCGATGAGCGACTAAAGCCGCGCGTGGTTGGTGGCCGCGGCGTCTTATTGTGTCTCCAGCGCGAGATTGTACTCAGGGGGCATTGCACGGCAGCCGTCAGCCGTTTTCCATTTTGTAACTGTACGAGTGCTTGGGGGCCAACGTAATAGGCTCTCACCTTGGTGAACGTTTTCTTAATCGCATTCTTGAACCGCCTCATGAGCGCTTGCGCAATCGGCGTTGTCGAGACAGTGGCTACGCGTCCACTAAGAATGACATCGTCGTCCCATGCGCCTCCAGGCGCGAACGTCACCGTATCCGGATTGATCAGTTGGTCGATGAGAACGCGCTTGCTGGTCTTGCCATTAAAACTCTCTAAGTTGATCGACATTCCAGATTCGCAGACCAAGAAACGATTACAGCCGGTGGCTGATGGAACCTTGGCTTTTCCAAGATTACGAATCGCAGCGCCGCTTGAATACACGGTTGGGCCGTCCGTCATTTCGTCCGCCAAGAAGTTCCCCATCAGAGTGTATTTTAATGAACCTTTGCTTTCGACTATTTCAAGTAATGCCAACAAGTCGTCCGTGAGGGCGAAAAACATGGTTTGCGTCATGGGAGGGGAATCTCCAGGCCCGTTTGTTTGGAAATCAGAATCAGCTGATCGCGCGGAAACGCCGCTAAAGTCCTTGCTGCCGCGGCTTCCTATCGCTCGGTTTACATTTCGTCACCGGCGCGCGTGGTGACGGTCTGATTACGAATGACCTCAGGGGGATTATAACAAACCAGCTTGAAACTGGCATTTGCTCATCCACGGAGATACGATCAGAGCAATCTGCAAATCTTCTTTTGGAGCCAATCATGGTTGCGGGACGCGCGCAGCGAGTTGTCGGACAGTTGCTCTTGGTGGTCTGGGGTTGGAGCGTTTGCTGGGCGATGGCCGCGGGGAGAAGTTCCGCCGCCGATGAGGTGGTCATCCTTCCGCCCCCTACGTCGCGCTTGTTGCCGCGGTTGAAGGTCAGCGCCAACCACCATTTTTTGGTTTATGAGAATGGGCCGCCGTTTTTTTATCTCGGCGACACGGCTTGGGAAATCTTTCATCGACTTAAGCGCGAAGAGGTCGATCATTATCTGAGCGTTCGCGCGAAACAAGGCTTCACGGTCATTCAAGCGGTGGCCATCGGCGAGTTCGACGGCCACACCGCTCCCAACGCGTATGGCTTTCTGCCGCTGACGGACCTTGATCCGGCCCGGCCTGCCACGAAGGAAGGGCCAAACAACGACTATTGGGACCATGTTGACTACGTCGTCGAGCGCGCGAACAACGCAGGCTTGTACGTCGGCCTCTTGCCCACTTGGGGGCGCTACTGGCATGACAAGGTTCACAACGACAAGCCGCTCTTTAATCGAGAAAACGCAGCCCAATATGGCCGGTGGCTTGGCCAGCGTTATAAAGACCGCGGCGTCATCTGGATTCTCGGCGGCGATCGCAATATCGACAACGACGAGCAGAAGGAAATCATCCACGCCATGGCCCTCGGCCTGCGCCAAGGGGACGGCGGCAACCATCTCATCACATTTCATCCCTCCGGCGGGCAAGGCTCGGCGAAGTGGTTTCAAAAAGACGATTGGATGGACTTCAACCTGCGCCAGAACGGCCACACGATCGAGTACACCGGCCGCTACGATCAAACCCGCGCCGACTACGATCGCACTCCGCCGAAGCCGGTCATCGACGGCGAGCCGATCTACGAAGACCATCCGGTCGCGTTCAATGCGAAAAATCTTGGCCATTCGATCGCCGCCGATGTCCGCCGCGCGGCCTATTGGGATTTGTTCAGCGGCGCGTGCGGCCATACCTACGGCAATCACGCTGTTTGGCAGATGTGGCAAGCCGATCGACCGCCCATCAACAATCCGCTCATGCCGTGGACCGCAGCGCTGAATCAGCCCGGCGCCAAGCAGATGATCTTCGCGCGCCAGTTGCTCGAATCACGCCCGATTCTGTCGCGCATTCCCGACGATGGGCTGATTGTCGACGCCGAGGTGAAGACGGAAATCCCGGGCGCGGGGACGCGGCGGTTCGTGGCCACGCGTGATTCCCACGGCACCTACGGCATGGTCTACGTTCCGGTCGGCAGAACGTTCCAAGTCCATCTCGACAAACTGAAGGGGGCGAGGTTTGTCGCTTGGTGGTACAATCCGCGCGATGGTCATGCGACGATTTGCGATGAGTTCGCGGCGGACAAAGCCAAGGAATTCACGCCGCCGACCCCCGGCGAAGCGCTCGATTGGGTTCTCGTGATCGATGACGCCGCGCAAAAATATCCGCCGCCAGGCACTCTTCTGCCTTAAACCATCTGCCCTAAACGGTCTTTTCGGCGGCATACCCCTTGCCGCGCCGGGCGCAGCCCGCGGCGCACGCTCAGCACGAAATGGCGCCGCCGTTACGGTTCGTATGCAAACTCGTTCAAGCCAAACAGCACCTGGCAAAAATCGCTCAGCGCAATCGAGCGTCCGTTCGGTTTCGCGTCTGTTTGATAAGAGGCGGCCTGCGCATCGAGAAACTGCACTGCTGCGCGCAGTTCGTCGGCGGTTGGGGCGCGGCACAGGGCGGCCGAATAGGCGCGCTCCACGGCCGCTTTGAAATCGTCCTTCACTGGCGCCTGCGCTTCGATACGCCGCGCAAACGCTTCCGCCGCCGCCCGCACCTGCGGACCGTTCAGCAGCAACAGCGCTTGCGGAGCGACCGTGGTCGTCGGGCGGCTCCCTTGGCTGACCAGCGGCTCCGGCTGATCGAAAACGACCATCGAACCCATCAGTTGGCTCCGCTTCACCGTGAAATAGATGCTGCGGCGCAGGCTCTTTTCGTCGTGCACGCCGGGCCCATACATGGCTGGATCAAGTGTTCCGGCGACGGCCAGAATCGAATCGCGGATCGGCTCGCCCTCCAACCGTTGCGTCTGCCGTCGCACGAACAAGCCATTGGCCGGGTCGAGCTTTTCTTTTTGAGCCGTCTGCGGCTCGGGGGAGGTCGCCTGCATGTAGGCCGCGCTGGTCATCAGCAGCTTATGCAACGGCTTCAGCTTCCAGCCGTTATGGATGAGCTCGCGCGCGAGCCAGTCGAGCAGTTCGGGCTGGCTCGGCGGCGTCCCAGTATGGCCAAAGTCGTTCGGCGAGGCGACGATTCCTTGATGAAAATGATGTTGCCAAAGCCGATTGACGATGACGCGGGCAACGATCGAACCGGCTCCGGAATCGACGTCGGTGAGCCATTCGGCCAGCGACCGGCGGCGACCGGAGAATTTGGCGCCGGCCGGCGGCTGCCAGTGCCATTTTTCCGCGGCGTCGGGGCCAGGCATCAAGACTTCCAGATAACTTTGGGTCGCAACCTCTTTTTTACGATCGGTGCTTCCGCGTTCCAGGATATAGGTCTCATGAAAAAAGTCGGCCCCTTGCGTGTGATAGCGGAGCGCCGGATAGCCCTCGCCGCAGATCAGGATCGTGGTCCGCGCGGGTTTCTTTTTCGCATGCGCTTCGACCTCGGCATGCCGCTTTTTCCACGCGTCATCCTGCTGTTTGGCTTGTTCGAAGAGCTTTTTTTGTTCCGCCTCGGCGAGCGGCTTTTCGCCGGCGGCTTCTTTTTGTTTCCGATCCTCGTCGAACTTGGCGCGCAGCGCCGCTTCGCGGTCGCGGAGCGCGGCCGCCAGCGGCGCGTCGGCGGCGGTCCACTCCGCCAGTTCGCGTTTCGCCTTTTCCGGATCGAGATCGACCTCAATGTTGCTTCGCACCGTGGTGGTGAACGTCGACAGCAGACGGTAATAATCGCGCGTCGGGATCGGGTCATATTTGTGGTCGTGGCACCGCGCGCAGCCGACCGTCAGGCCCAAAAAGGCTGAGCTGGTCGTCGACAGCATGTCGTCCAGCGCGTCGTAGCGGGTCCGTTCGACCTCGTTGGCCGTGATCTGAGTTGGAAAAACCCCCGCTCCCAAAAACCCGGTGGCGGCCAGCGCTTGGACATCGTCCGGAGCATATTCATCGCCGGCCAGTTGCCAATGCAAAAACTGATTGAAGGGCATGTCGCTATTGAGCGCGCGGATCACAAAGTCGCGATAGATCCAAGCCCCCGGCCGATCGTAGTCGTGCTCGAAACCCGAACTTTCGGCAAAGCGGGCCACATCCAGCCAATGCCGCGCCCAGCGCTCGCCGTAGTGCGGGCTGGCGAGCAGGCGGTCGATCAGCTTCGGCCACGCGTCGGGTGATCCATCTTGGATGAATTCATCGACCTCCGCCGGCGTCGGCGGCAATCCCCACAGATCCAGATAGGCGCGCCGCACCAGGATCCGCCTGTCGGCCGCGGGAGAATAGGTCAGGCCCTGAGGTTGCGCTTTCGCTAGGATAAATTGGTCGACTGCGTTCTGCGCCAAGGGAGCAAGCGTTGAACTCAACTTCGGCGGCCCCTCTTGCGCAAGCGGCTGAAACGACCACCAGCGTTTGTCCTCGGCCGTGACCACCTTGGACTTCGCGCTGGCCTTGCCCGGCGCCAGCGGCTGGTCGTACGGCGCGCCGTTGTCGATCCATTCGGCGATCTTGGCGATTGTCTCGTCGGAGAGCTTGGGCCCCTTGTCGGGCATCTTCGGCTCGTCGGCATGCGTGATCAGCTTATAGAGAAGGCTTCCGTGGGAGTCGAACGGGACGACATCTTGTCCGGTTTCGCCCCCTTTCAGCAAACCTTCGCGAGTAGCAAGATCGAATTCGCCGCTGGTTTTTTCGCCGCCGTGACACTTGAGACAGTGGTCTTTGAGAATTGCGGAAATCTCTTTCTGAAATTGCGCCAGGCCCTTCGTCATCCGCTCGGCATGGTCTGCCGGCAAGGTCGGTTTGTCCGCGGCCTGTACGACCGCGATGGCCGAAACAAACAGACAGCCGATCAGGCCTAGCTCGCCAAACAAGCCGCGGCGCAAGAAGCTGCGAATTCCGTCACGCATGGATAAGAGACCGCGGAAATGGAAGGGGGGAGGGGGCAGGCAAACCTCAACTCCAATTTAAGCCACGAGCCGCCCGGAAACAACCAATTTTGACATCCTGCTGCGGCGAAGCAGCTTTTGCTAATCGCCGCCGCGTTTATCATGCGGGTATCTGGGTGCAGGCGGATTCCGCAGCCCGCCGACGACGAACGTTTGGCAACCCATGCGAAGCGTTGCTCCGCGCTGGCGAAAGTGAATGGCGCGGCGGCATTCGTCTACAAATACTCGTCCCAACCACGCGCTTCGAGCTGCTTGACCACCTGCCGAATCGCTTCTTCGTCGTGCTTATTCGCGACCAGCGTCGCGTCGGGCGTGTGGACGATCAGACAATCGCGCAGGCCAAGCGTGACAATTAGGTGATCGTCCGACCCGCGAACGATCGTGCCCTGGGTATTCACGCCCAGGTGCTTTCCGAGAATCGTGTTGCAATTCTCGTCGTCGGCGTGGAGCCGCGCCAAAGACTGCCAGCCGCCGACATCGTCCCAAGCAAAAGGGGCTTCGACCACTACCACGTCGTCCGCTTGCTCCATCACGGCATAATCGATGGAAATCGGCCGAATGGCGGCAAACTCCCGCGACAATACGCTCTGCTGATCGGGGGTTCCTGCCGCAGCGGCAATCGCTTGCAGATGCGCGAACATGGCCGGCTGCCGCTCCGCCAAGGCCTCAAGAATGGTGCGGGCGCGCCAGACGAAAATGCCGGAGTTCCAATAGAAATCGCCCGCCGCCAGATAGGCGCGCGCCGTTTCAATCGGAGGCTTCTCGCGAAATTTTTTCACGCGATAGACCGGCAGGCCGGCCGTACTCTCGGCCAAGGCCTCTCCGCGCTCGACATAGCCAAAAATCTCCGCTGGATACGTCGGCGCGATCCCAAACGTGACAATCCGGCGCGGCTCGTGCTCGACCAACTCCGCCCCCAACCGGATCGCCGCTTGAAACGGCGCAACCGCAGGAATGACATGATCCGAGGGCATTACGACCAGCAGCCCCTCTGGATCGTGCTGCGCGATCAGAGCGGCAGCCCAACCGATGCAAGGAGCCGTGTCGCGCTTACAAGGTTCACCCAAAATCGACGAGCGAAACAGCTCCGGCAATTGTTCCGAAATCGGACCGACGAGCCGTTCGTTGGTGACGACGAGAATTCGCTCCGGGGGCACGAGTCCGGCGAGCCGATCGACGGTCGCTTGAATCATCGAGCGCGGACCGGAAAGGTTAAGCAGTTGCTTAGGACGATTCGCACGGCTCGCGGGCCAGAACCGCGTGCCAAACCCCCCTGCCATGATGACCGCATGCAGCATCGTAACACTCGGCGACCAGAAAATGAAATCGAGACCAGCAGAGCCGGTTCATCCGACTCAGAATACTGGTTCGCCGCGCCGCTGCCAACCGTCTGGCAGGCGGCCCGCGATTGCCATCGGCGGGCGCATCCGCCTACCGCGGCAGGCGGAATTTGCGCCTGTCCTGCTCGCCGAAAGTTCAAGGTTTGAGTATGATGACGGCCGGGCCAAAGCCAAAACCGCCATCGCGCCACGGACAACGCAGGACCAAAAAGGAACTTCGTCTTGGCTCGTCGCGCATCCGTGGAACGGTTCGAGCCGAAGTCGAAATAGCCCGAAGCGATTCGTCGGCCGGTCCGCGACATCCGCTTCGCGGCAGGCTAGGTCGGCCGCGGATCAAATTCGCGCAGCACCTCAGTGCCCAATCTATTTGGCCGGAACAAAACCGAAAACCGGTTCGCAAGGAATCCATCCATGAAAGACTTTGCTTACACGGCGGCGACCACGGTTGACGAGGCCGTCGGCCTGCTCGCGGCCCAAGGCGAGCGGGCGAAAGTTCTGGCCGGCGGGACCGACATCATCGTTCAACTGCGTGAGGGCTTGCGCGACGCCGATCTCGTTGTCGACGTGAAAAAAATCGCCGAGCTGATGGAGTTGCAATTCGACCCGAGCACGGGACTCAAACTCGGCGCCAGCGTGCCTTGCTACCGGATCTATGAACATGCGGCGGTCGCCAAGGCCTATCCGGCCTTGGCCGACTCGGCCAAGATCATTGGCGGGTGGCAGATCCAAAGCCGCGCTTCGATCGGCGGCAATCTGTGCAACTCTTCGCCTGCCGCCGACTCGACCCCTTCCTTGATCGCGCTCGATGCGACTTGTGAAATCGCCGGCCCGAGCGGTCGCCGCCAAGTGCCGGTCGCGCAGTTTTGCACCGGCGTAGGCAAGAACGTGCTGGGGCGCGGGGAGTTTTTGGTGGCCCTCCGCATGCCGCCGCCGGAGCGCGCCGCGGGTTCGCAATATCTGCGTTTCATTCCGCGGAATGAAATGGACATCGCCGTCGTCGGCGTCGGTAGTTGGCTGCGATTGAACGCGGACGGGACGATCGCCGCCGCGCGCATTGCGGTGGGGGCGGTGGCGGTCACGGCGCAGGTGGCCGCCGAAGCGAGCCAATATCTCGTCGGACGCCACGCCACCGAAGAAATGTTCGCCGCCGCGGGCGAGTTGGCGAAAAAAGTTTCGCGGCCGATCTCCGACAAGCGCGGACCGGCCGAATATCGGACCCATCTGGTTGGCGTTCTAACCAAGCGGACCCTCCTCGCCGCGACCGAGCGCGCCAAACAAGCCAGCTAAGCAGCTTTCCCACCACTCCTTTCTCCTTTCGCATTTCTCCTTTCTCCTTTTTCCCCTCCCCTATCTTTCGCGCGCCACGCGCCATCTCCGCCCGACTCTGGCCGCTTCGACGACGAGCACTTCGGCATGCAGGGCAACGGTCGGGCAGACATGGAGCGGAATCGCGTGCATTAAGTCGCCGACCGCAAACGTGCTGGCGCGCGGTGTCGCCAACGTCAGATGTTCTTCGCTGTGCATGACAAACGCCGCCTCCGGAAGCTCCAGTACGCGGCACCGCGGCGGAGGGCTGTCCGGAGAAACGGCCTTGTAACCGAGGTCGAGCGTCAGCCGGTCGCCAGCCGGTTTGCTGACCACCCGCGTCAGCAGCACGGCCGCGTGCAAAAAGTTCAGGTCGGCGTACCGCTCGCTGTAGCCAGCGTCCCACAACAGCATCGTGCCCGGGCTGCATTCGGCGCTTCCTCGGCGCGCGTGGATCGGAAAGGTCGGCGTGCCGCCGACAACGAGGCTTGGCACCGGCAAATTTTGTCGGCGCAACTCGGCATGCAGCATTTCCACCGGCGCAAAAGCCGCCTCTGCCGCGGCGCTCCGTGCGGCGGACGACTCGTCGCGAATCTGTCCATCGTACACGTGCAGCCCGGCGGCTGAGACGCCAGGCAATTCGCAGAGCAAACGATAAAGCTCGATGGCCCGCGGATCGTCCGGCGCGATGCCGGTGCGGCCCATCCCCGCGTCGAGATCAAGATAAACAGCGATGGTTTGGCCCGCCGCGGCGGCCGCTTGGGCCAAGCGGCGGATCGCTCCCGCGTCGTCCGCGATGGTCGAAAAGTGGGTCGGCTGAAAGCGGCCGACTAGCCGCACGAAGCGCTCGACGTGCGGGCCGACGAGCGGATAAGCGAGCAGCACATCGGGCGCGAAGCAGCCAGCCAGCATCTCGGCTTCAGCGAGCGTCGCGCATTTGAACTTGGTGATCCCGGCGTCCAGTTGCATGCCGACGATCTCGGCCAGCTTGTGGGTCTTCACATGCGGCCGCAACCGCTTGACACCGCCGGCCACCGAGATCATCCGCCGGATGTTTTCCTTGATCCGCTCGGGGTAGACCGCCAGCGCCGGAGTCGGCAGCGTGGCCGCATTTTCGATCGTGTACCAGGAGCTCATGTTATTTCGCCTGGGCAGGCACGGGCGCGGCGTGGGCGGGCTGCTTGACCTGCCACTGTTCATCGAAGAAATCGGCGGCGACGATCTTACCGGGCGTTTTGTTGTCCGGCGGTTGCGCGAGATCGATCACGGCCCAGTCAGGCAGCTTGGGCGTTTGCTGCGAGTTCGTGCCGTCGTGCGCCTCGCGAAACGTGAGGCCGCTATTGATCACGAGGTAACGATCCGGGTTCAGCGGGTTCGGAAAGATCAGCGCCGGAACGTGAGAGTCGGCGGCGTACCGCTCGCCGGCGATCTCCAAGGCATCGGCGGTCCATTTCAGCGGCAGCCGATCGAGGACTTTCGCCAGATACGAATTCGAGGCAGGATCGCCCCACACGATCAAATTGCAATCGCGAATGTCGCGCGCCGTAAGCTCCGCGTCGGTCTTTGACTGCGCTTCGCCGCGAAACAGACATTGCCACCGATATTGAAAGTGCTTCCGCTCGGCTTCGACCCAGCGGTCGACTGCCGGATGCGATGACTTGCCGGTCGGCGTTACCAGTAGAAAGGGCCCCATGAACGCGTCGTCGATGGGCCCTTGCAGTCCGTGCCGTTTTCCTCGCGACGGATCTGGTTTTGAGACCACTTGCCAGCGGTCGCCCGTTTTCTGGAAATGTTCGGCGGCCGGTTTGTCCGAGCTATTTTCGCCAAACGGCGTGCCATCGATGGTGAACCGCCGCGGCGGAAGGTCCATCGTAAAGGCCGCGATATTCTCGGTTTTGATCGTGACCAGGTTATCCGCCGTCGTCCGGTCGAACCGGCTATCGCGCCAATGTTCGAGCAAGCCGTCGATCGTCAGATCGCGATACGTGTTGTAGCGCAGCGTGCGGGTTTGAAACGATAGATCGTACGCGCGAACCGGCGGCTGCTCCGTCAACTCGCGCAACCGCCGATGAATCTCTTGCAAGGCCTGCGGTTCGTAGCGATGCTCAACCTTGGGACCGATGATCCGTTCGAGCGCGCGACCTTGCGCCTGAAAAACTTCGGCCATAATGTCCGCCGAAGCCTTTTGCTTATCAAGCTCACCGCTGTAGGCAACGACCGGATAATTGAAGAGGTTGCGCGCGTAGTCGGGCACATCATACAGACCCCACAGCTTTTGCTCGTACCAACTTGGCAGCCGGTCGCCGGCGAGCCCGAGATACCGCCGCGTGTCGACGAAGCCGGCGCCCGGACAAGCCGCCAGCCACATCTGCGGATAATGCGCCGCGAGATGCCAACAGCCGGCGCCGCCCATCGAAAAGCCAATCAGCACGCGGCGCGCAGGGTCCGAGAGAAAGGCATTCCGCGGCCGCTGTTCAACGTCGTGAATCGCCTCGAGTACGTCGATTTCGCCGGCAAATTTGAAGGCATTGCAAAAGCGGCCGAAGACGCGGAGCACAATCGCGTCGGCAGGCAGAATCTGCCCCTTCGATCGCTCTTGCTCCGCGATGAATGAGAGATCGGTGCCGCGATCGTTGCGGCCATGCAGCCAAATATAAAGCGGAACGGGCCGGGTCAGGTCCAGCTTTTCCGGAATGATCAATCCGTACGGCTGGACGGAATCGTCGATGGCCGAGCGATAGCCGCGCACCACCAGTCCGCGAGCTTGCCGCCAAGAGGGGAGCGATTCGGGCGGATTCAGCGATTTCAACTCACGCAACCGCGCGCGGCCGGTTTGAAGCAGCCGAGCCGCCTCTTTCACCTGGTTGGCATTGGCGAATTCTTCCAGATCCAGCGCGTAGCGCACCGCTTTGTAAAAAATCTTCACGTCCGGCAGCCATGTCGCCGCCGCGGATTTCGACCGCGAAAAATCCGCCAGCTCTTGCGCGAACTCCTCGAGCGCGGTGGTCAAAGAACTGCGCTCGTCCGCGGACAGTTTGACTCCGGGCGGCGGCAGCACGCGGGCGATTTCCGCCGCCGCGACAGGCTTCGGCCGGCTCGCAAGCAGCGCCAGAACTAGACCGGCACAGACCGTGCGGCACCGCAAGCGACGATTCATGGCAACGCCTCCTCGAGCAGATTGCAGAGCGATTCTCCACGCGGCCGTGAACGGCGCGTCTGAAATCATAGACTGCTCCGAGACGAAATGCCACAACAGCCGCCGGCAGCCGCAAACCAGAATGAAGCCTCTCGTAACCGGCCGACGCTCGCCCGTCTGCGCCGAGAGAGGGGCGAACCGCCGCGCTCGCTATGGCGCGAGGAGCAACCGGCCGGGCTGCTCCAGATAGCCGATCACTTCGTTGAGAAAGCGGGCGGCCGTCGCCCCATCCACTAACCGGTGATCGTACGACAAGCTTAGCGGCAACATCAGCCGCGGCACGATCCGGTCGTCCTGGTCCTCTAGCACGACTGGCAGCTTCCGCGCCCGGCCAACCAGCAAAATCGCGACTTCGGGCGGATTGATGATCGGCGTGGAGTAAACCCCTCCCACCGAGCCCATGTTGCTGATCGTGAACGAGCCGCCGCGCAAGTCGTCGATGCCAAATTGGCTGGCCTTTGCTTTTTCGGCCAAAGTGGAAATCGACTGGGCGATTTGCGGAATTGAAAGCTGATCGACGTGGCGCATGACCGGCACAATCAGGCCGCGCGGCGCATCGACGGCGACCCCGATGCTGACGTATTCCTTGTAGATGATCTCGCCGCTGTCCATGTCGATCGTGGCATTGATCGTCGGATGGGCCTTGAGCGAATGGGAGATTGCTTTCATCACGAAGGCGAGCATCGTGAGCTTGATGCCGGACTCGGCGTATTGGGCCGCCGTCAGCTTGCGCATCTTTTCGAGTTCGGTCACATCGGCATCGTCGAAATTGGTGACGTGCGGGATGGTCGCGGCCGACTTGGCCAGGTTGACGGCGATCGTCTTGCGGATTTTCGGCATGGGCTCGCGGCGAACCTTGCCCCAGCCGTCGCCGTTGGGATCGTTCGAGCGGCCATTCGCGCCGCCGGCTGGCGGCGCCGCGGCGGTCGCTTGGCGCACGGCGGCGACGACATCTTCCTTCACGATGCGGCCCCCTTCGCCCGTCCCGGTGACGCGGCCTAGGTCCACGCCCAGCTCGCGCGCCAAGCGGCGGACCGCCGGACCCGCCGGGTGAGCGAGATGATCGTGCGGCGCCGCGGCATGGCCGTTGCCCGTGCTCGGCGCGGCTTGTTCGACTTCGGCGACTGCGGCGGTCGTCTGCGGCGCCGCGGGTTTGGCAGGGGCCGATTTGGGCGAAGCGGGTGTCTGCGGAGCCGGTGCTTTGGCGGCAGGAGCCGCTGCCTTGGCGGCAGGAGCCGGTGCCTTCGCAGCCGGAGCCGCTGGTTTGGCGGCCGGAGCAGGTGCCTTGGCGGCCGGAGCCGCTGGCTTCGCTCCTGGGCTGGCGGCCGCGCTGGCTGCGTCAAGCGAAAGGAGTGGTTCGCCGACCTTCACCGTTTGGCCCGGCTTGACGTGAATCTTGGAGACCTTGCCGGCGATGCTGCACGGCACTTCGACGACGGCCTTGTCCGTTTCGATTTCGACAACCCCTTGGTTGGCGCGGATTGTGTCGCCTTCTTTCACCATCACGCTGACAATGTCGCCCGACTCGATGTTTTCGCCCAACTCGGGCAATTTGAAATCCGTCGCCATTTGGTCTCCGTCCAGAAAAAGCCGCGGCCGGGTGGTCGCGGTCGTCGGTACTCGGTTAAGGGGGGTAAGGATGCTCGCCGGGCGCGCCGGCACGGCTTGCCGCGAGTCAAATCAACTGCGTCAGGCCGTATACGGATCGAGCTTTTCAGGGTCAATGCCCAAGTTGGCGATCGCCTTGGCGACATCGGCCATTTGGAATTGGCCTTCTTCCGCCAGCCGATAGAGCGCGCCAACCACGATCGATTCGGCATCGACCTCGAAGTGCCGCCGGAGATGCGCCCGATCTTCGCTGCGGCCGAAACCGTCGGTGCCAAGCGCGAACAGCCCGCCCGGAATCCACGGGTCGATCAGTTGCGGCAGGCCGCGCACATTGTCCGAGGCGGCGACATACACGCCTTCTTCGCCGGCCAGCGTTTTTTCCAAGTAGCTCTTGCGCGGCGTCTCGGTCGGATGCAAAATATTCCAGCGGCGGCAAGCTTGCGCGTCGACCCAAAGTTGCTTGTAGCTAGTTACGCTCCAGACCGTGCTCGACAACTGGTGCTGTTCGGCCAAGATCTTTTGCGCCCGCAAAACCTCGCGCAAAATCGCGCCGCTGCCAAACAGTTGCAGATGCTTCTTGCCGCTGCCGGCCTGCACGGTCGATAGCTTGTACATCCCTTGAATGATGCCGGCTTCGCAGCCCTTGGGCATGGCGGGCATCTCATAGTTTTCGTTGCCGATCGTGATGTAGTAGATCGCGTCTTCGCAGAGTTCATACATCTTGCGGATGCCGTCGAGGATGATGACGGTCGATTCATAGACGTAGGCCGGATCGTAGGCCCGCACGTTCGGAAACGCGATTGCGTTCAGATGGCTGTGGCCGTCCTGATGCTGCAAGCCTTCGCCTGCGAGCGTGGTTCGACCGGCGGTGCCGCCGAGCAAAAAGCCTTTCGCGCGCGAGTCGAGAGCGGCCCAGATCAGGTCGCCAATGCGCTGAAAGCCGAACATCGAGTAGTAGATGAACATCGGGATCATCGGCACGCCATGCGTGGAGTACGAGGTGCCGGCGGCAATGAACGATGCCATCGACCCGGCCTCGTTGATCCCCTCTTCGAGAATCTGGCCGTCTTTCGCCTCGCGATAATAGAGCAGTTGGTCGGAATCAACCGGTTCATACAACTGGCCGGCGTGCGCATAGATGCCGCTCTGTTTGAACAGGGCTTCCATTCCGAACGTGCGCGACTCGTCCGGCACAATCGGCACGATGTTGCGGCCAATCTTTTTGTCTTTGAGCAGCGCGCTCATTAAGGTTACGACGCCGGTCGTCGTGCTAACCTCCCGGCCCACGCTCTTGTCGATGAACGGCATGTAGTCGGCCAGCGACGGCACGGCCAGCGGAATCGGCTCCATGTTGCGGCCCGGCAAATAGCCCCCCAGCGCCTCGCGGCGCTCGCGGAGATATTTCATCTCCGGAGTGTCTTCCGGCGGACGATAGAAGGGCGCCTTGGCGACCTCTTCGTCGGAAATCGGAATTCCAAACCGCGTGCGAAACTCGCGCAGCTCGTCTTCGTTCAGCTTCTTTTGATTGTGGGTCACATTGCGGCCTTCGCCCGCTTCGCCCAGGCCATAGCCTTTAATGGTCTTGGCCAAAATGACGGTCGGCCGCCCCTTCGTCTCGAGCGCGGCCTTGTAGGCCGCATAGACCTTCTCCGGGTCGTGGCCGCCGCGCCGCAGCGATTGCAGCTTCTCGTCCGAAAGATGGCTCGCCATCTCGGCCAGTTCCGGATACTTGCCGAAAAACCGCTCGCGAATATACGAGCCGGGCATCACCGTATATTTCTGGTACTCGCCGTCGACGACTTCGCCCATCCGTTGCACGAGCAGGCCATTTTCGTCTTGCGCCAAGAGCGGGTCCCAATCGCCCCCCCAAATCACCTTGATCACGTTCCAACCCGCCCCGCGGAATGCTCCTTCCAACTCTTGGATCACCTTGCTGTTGCCGCGGACCGGTCCATCGAGCCGCTGCAAGTTGCAATTGATCACAAACGTGAGATTGTCGAGCCCTTCGCGCGCGGCCAAGCCAATCGCGCCGAGCGTTTCCGGTTCGTCGCATTCGCCGTCGCCCAAAAATGCCCAGACATGCGAGCCGCTGGTATCCTTCAAGCCGCGGTCTTGCAGATATTTGTTGAACCGCGCTTGGTAGATCGACATGATCGGGCCGAGGCCCATCGAAACGGTCGGATATTCCCAAAACGTGGGCATCAGCCACGGGTGCGGGTAGGACGACAGCCCGCCGCCGGACGCCAATTCGCGGCGGAAGTTTTCCAGCTTCTTTTCGCTCAGTCGGCCTTCGAGGAACGCCCGCGAATAGATGCCGGGCGATGCGTGCCCTTGAAAGTAGACCTGATCGCCGGAGTAATCGTCTCCCTTGCCCTTGAAGAAGTGATTGAAGGCCACTTCGTACAAGGTCGCGGCAGAGGCGTAGGTCGAAATATGGCCGCCGATCCCTTTGCTGTCGCGGTTGGCGCGGACGACCATCGCCATCGCGTTCCAGCGGATGATGCTCTTGATGCGGCGCTCGATTTCGCGATTGCCCGGATACGGCGGCTGCTTGTTCGTGGGAATGGTGTTGATATAGGGCGTCGTCGCGGAGAAGGGGATTTCTACCCCGGAGAGGTACGCCTTCTCTTCGAGTTGTTTCAGCAAATAGGCGGCGCGCTCGGGCCCTTTGCTCTCGAGGACATATTCGAGCGAGTCGAGCCATTCTTGCGTCTCGCTCGGATCGGCATCGACCGCCGGAGGGGGCACGTCGCCCGCCGAAGCCGTGTCAGCAGTGGCCGCATCTTCGGACGCGCCGGTTCCGTCTTCGGCCGGAGCCGCGCCTTCAGCCGCGACGGCCCCTTCGGCCGCAGAATCCGGAGAGCCGCCATTGGCGTAATGCGTGCCATTGGCGGGTTCGGCGGCGCCTGGTTGAGAATAGGTCGTTTGGGACATGCGGCGATTGCCTCCCGACGGGTAAACTCTCGGCAAACGGAGCCGGCACGCGGGCAAACGGCAGGGCCAACCGGCCCCAGGGGGGCTAGCCGAGCCCTCCGCGGTTCCGGGTTCGTCAAGAGCGCGGTGATCAAGAAAAATCCAAGGCAATTATCGTGAAATTTTGCCCAAACGTAAAGGGGGAATGGTTTAACGATCGAAAAGCCGCGTCATCCGCGCATGAGTTTTGATGATGCGGCCCAGGCCACTTGGGCGATCTGGAATCTTTTTCGCGCGGCCTTGCTGACCGCCTGGCTTGGCGGTAGATTACGTGTTTCCCCAAAGTTGGCGGAACGATGTCGGGAGCCGTGCGGCCCTTTTCCCACGGCCGCAAACCTGCTCTGACCGCAGCACTTTCTTGACCGCACCATTGCCGAGCGTTTGCCGATGAATCCGAAGACCTACATGGCCAAGAATGGCGAATTGGTTAAAAAGTGGTGGCTCGTCGATGCCCAAGATAAGGTCGTCGGCCGGCTGGCCAGCGATATCGCCATGATCCTGATGGGCAAGCACGCTCCGACCTACACGCCGCACGTGGATACGGGCGACTTTGTCGTCGTCATTAACGCCGAAAAGGTCGTCTTCACCGGCGACAAGCTCAACAAAAAAGAATACACCTGGTACACCGGCTACACCCGGCTGCGCACCGAAAAGGCGGGCAAACGGCTCGAACGGCGCCCTGAGCTGATCCTCGAAGAGGCGGTTCGCCGGATGCTGCCGAAAAACAAGCTGGCCTACAAGATGCTGCAAAAGTTGAAGGTCTATAAGGGAATGGAGCATCCGCACCAGGCCCAAGACCCGCAGCCCAAAGAGCTGGCCATCAAGTAGCACGTGGCCCGTCGGCTTCTGGCTACGCAAGGCTGCTCCGCACCGATTTTTTCCTGTTAAGAGCAAAATTCAGACATGCTTTCTCCTACGAAAACGCGTGACAAGTTGACCGGAGTGGCCCTGGGCACGGGTCGCCGCAAAACGGCGGTGGCTCGAGTCCGTGTACGCGAAGGGAACGGAAAGATCGTCATCAACTTGCGCGAGTTGAAGGACTACTTTCCTACCGAGAAAGACAGCTTTCAGGTGCTCGACGCCTTGAATCAAACCGGCGCGCTGCAATCGGTCGACGTTACCATTCAGGTTCATGGCGGCGGCCCCACCAGCCAAGCCGGCGCCTGCAAACTGGGAATCGCGCGGGCACTGATGGTGCACAATCCGGAGTACGAACCGGTCCTCCGTGCGGCCAGCTTGCTGACGCGCGATAGCCGGATGAAAGAGCGCAAACATTACGGTTTCCGCGGCGCCCGCCGTGGTACGCAGTTCTCGAAGCGTTAAATCGTTTGCCGCGGCCCAGCGCGTTCATGGGTACTAGACGCCTGCCGCTTCCCTCGTTTGGCTTTTATCTCGAATTCAACCCTGGCCCGTGCCAGGGTTTTTTTCTGCCATGTGCGAATCCGCCGCACCGCCGTGTCCACCGCCGCGGCGCGTCGATTGCCACACGCATATTTTCTGCTGGGGCGAGAATCCGCTAGAGGGATATCTCTCGGAGAATACGCGGCGGCGCTGGCTGACGCGGCTGGTCCTCTGGCTGACCGGCGTGCACCGCGAGCCGGGCGCCACGCTCAGCGCGAAAATCCGCCACCGCTATCTGGCCGATTTGCGCGCCTCGACGCTCGATTACGCGGTCTGTCTGGCCCAAGACGCCGTTTATCGGCCCGACGGCTCGCGCGACGACGCGAGCACGCATTTCTATGTGGCCAATGACTACGTGCTCGATCTGGCGAAAGATTCTCCCCAGGTCATTCCG
>DASRSE010000126.1:0-18619 GCA_035656655.1 Pirellulales bacterium | reverse complement strand
CGTCCTTCCTGCGTTCCCTCCCGTCCTTCCCGCGTTCTTTCCGTCATTCCCGCGTAGGCGGGAATCCAGCGATACGGCATGGCACTGGATTCCCGCCTGCGCGGGAATGACGAAGATGAGGTCACGTGCGCCGCGTCGTTTGGCCAGGCCGACGCCTCCGGCCGTTGCCGCGTTCCATCTCTGCGTCATTCCCGCGTTCCTTCCGTCATTCACGCGGTCTCTCCGTCCTTCACGCGAACTTTGCGTCCTTCCCGCGTTCTTTCCGTCCTCGCACTCTCCGTCATTCCCGCGTAGGCGGGAATCCAGCGATACGGCATGGCACTGGATTCCCGCCTGCGCGGGAATGACGAGGATGAGGTCGCGTGCGCCGCGTCGTTTGCCAAGATCGGCCAAGGGTCACGCGCCAAGTATTTTCCCACCGCGGACCTCGCGCTGTTTCTGCGAGACGCGTGAAAGCGTGAAGACGACGAACCGCTGCCCAATATTGGCCGGCACGTTGAAAAGGCCCGGTGTGGAGCGAGCCGAGGTGAGGGTTAATCCGGCGGCTCGACAGAGTCTTCTGCCGCGGGAGGATCCGGGTCGGCGGGCCGGACGATGCTCAGCAGAATCTGGAGCAACAAGAACACCAAGAGCAGGCCCAACACCAGCAGCGGCCAGCGCCGCAGAAAAATCACGCCGGCTCTCCAGCCGAAGAGTCTAAAGACCCATTGTAGGACGGCAATGAACAGCGCGATAACGACGCCGGCCACCAGCAGTCCGCAACCCAGCGACGCCATGGTCCCCTTGAAGCGGCCCGATTCCGAAAAGTCTTCGTCGTGCAATTCAATCGTGCGACCGCGTTTCAAGCTGCGCTGGACCGTCTCGCTCAATTCGATCGCTTCGCAGGCGTCGGCCCAACTCGCCCCGTGCAGCGATTGGCGGCTGACTGCCCGCTCCAGCTCTCGCAGCGTCCGCGCGGCGGGCGAAAAGACCTCGCCGAGCGTCCGCACGTCGATTGCTTCGTTGGCCACGGTCAGGGTCCATTCGCCCGCGACGGCGGGAATCGCCAGCACCGCTTGCCCCTCGGAGCCGACCAGGGCAATCCGCGCAGCGAGCGTTCCTTGCTGCGGTCCCACCGTCCACCGCAGCGGAAGCTCGAGCGCGCCGGACATTTGAACGGCCAGATTGGCATAGTTCGAGTCGGCCTGCGAGCCGGCTTGTGCGGCCAGCCGCGCGATGTCGCCATCCAGCCAGCGCAGAAAATCGACATCACGCGCAAATTGCGCTTTCACCGCGGCACGGCTGCGATCAGGCAGAAACCGCTCGAACGTGATCTGCTCAAGCGGACCGAGTTGCGGCGCGCCTCTGCGCGCCAGCTCGCGCAGCGCGTTGCTCGCGGGATGCAGCCGATCGGGCAAATCCGGCACGAGCACGCCGCGGAGGTCCGTGCGAATCATCTCCAATTCATAAGCAAGCAGCATGATTTCGCAAATCGGATGCATCACGACCGCCGGCACCTCGGCCTGGAGCAGCTTGCGGAGTTGCTCGATCCGCAACTCCGAGTCGGGCAGCCGAGCCACGACGACCGCGGCGGCAATCGACCGGTCGAGCAACGATTCCCAGTGCGCGCCGACTTGCAGGCGCGGCAAGAGTTGCCGCAACTCGGTTTCGTGATCGCCGAGCTCCGTTCCCCAGACGACTTCGTGCGTGGTGTTGGCCGTTAGATCGCGGACAAAGGCGACAGTTTGGTCATCAGCGCCAAGAAGAGCCAGCCGCATGAAGGATATCGCTGCTTGAAGGACGCGAAACGGACGCCGGCCAAACCGGAAAACGGACGGACGGACGAAAGCCGAGACTCTAATATGCCGCTCGACCGCGCGCCGCTCAAGGGGCGCGGGCTACAAGCGGCGCAAATGAAAGCCGCCATCGACGTGGATTCGCTCGCCCGTGCTGAACGGAAACGCGTCGGTCGCGATGGCTACCACCGCTTGGGCCACGTCTTCCGGCGCTCCCCAGCGGCGCATGGGCATCAGCCCCTCGGCGATCTGCCGGTCGTACTTCGCCTGCACCGAAGCGGTCATATCGGTGGCGATGAGGCCCGGGCAAACCTCAAACACTTGGATTTTCTCGTCGGCCAACCGCGCGGCGAACAAGCCGGTCATCATTCCCAGCGCGGCTTTCGTGAGACAATAATCGGCCCGATCGGTGGAGATCGCGAACGCCGAGATTGAAGAGATATTGATGATTTTTGCCCCGGAGATTTTGCCGGAATGGATTAAGGGAAGCATGCGGGCGACGGCGGCTTGGCTCAAAAAGAACGGCCCCTTCAGATTCAAAGCGAACACGCGGTCCCAGTTTTCTTCGGTTGCGGCGAGCAGGTCGAGCCGGCCGGGCGAGGTGATCGCGGCATTGTTCACCAGCAAATCGAGCCGGCCATAAGCCTCGATGGTCGCGGCGATGAGCTTCTTCCGGTCCAGCGATTGGCTCACGTCGGCGCCCACGGCAACCGCCGTGCCGCCGGCCGCGACGATCGATTCGCAGACTTCGCGCGCGGCGGCCTCGCTGGCCGAATAATTGACGACGACGGCAAACCCGGCCCGGGCGAGACCAAGCGCAATCGCGCGGCCGATTCCGCGCGAGGCGCCCGTCACCAAGGCGACCGGACGGACGGAAAAAGGGGTGGGAGGATTCATCGGGCGGTCGATGCGTTGCGGCGCTGCCCCGCGTTATCGCAAAGCAATGCGAACCAGCAGCTTTTTAGGGGATGGCGGAAGTTTGAACCGAACCGCCGAGAAAAGAGAATTCACCACGAAAGCCCCCAAGCACGCGAAGCGGAATCGCGGCTCTTGGCGTGGCGCAGCGATCACGGTGCAAAGAGCTTTTTCACGGGGACGGCGAAGTCAGGAAAAATCGGCGGCAGGTTGAACAGGTCGTTTTCGGCGAAGATCCGCGGCGCCGCATCGGCGCTATATACCGAAACGCGGCGCTCGTCGGGATCGACAATGCAAACCGCCAACACGCCCGCTTGCAGAAACTCGGCCACCTTCGCCAGAACTTTTTTCCAGCGATCCGAGGGGGACATGACCTCAAACGCCAGATCAGGCGGAACGGCAGGGTATCCGGCGGGCAAGCTCTGCTCTTGAGGAATCCGTTGATAGCTATAATACGCGATATCGGGCCCGCGGACGGTATCCGGCGCGCGTTCGGTGATTACTCCTGCATCGTTTGTCACCACACGTCCCACGTTGTGCTGCATGAGATAGAGCTTCAACGCGAACGCAATTTCAGCGCAAATTTGCCCGTGCCGAGCTCCCGGATTGCTCATCATCAGGACCACCCCTCGCTCCAGTTCGGTTGGATAGCCCGGATCGGGCAGATGGAAGTATTCTTCGGCGGTGAGCAATCCGACCGCGGCAGTCGCCATAGCTGGCTCCCGGTATAAATCTTGCGATGCGATTATTATCATTGCGAGCCCCGCACGCGGAGAAAAACGCTTCACCGCCAAGGCGCAAAGCACGCAAAGAACTCACGAAGTTCTTGTCTTTTAATTAGCATTTAGCATTTATCCCAACGCCACCGTGACCGTCTTATTCTCGGTGTACGCGTCGAGTCCCTTTTCGCCCAGCTCGCGGCCTTGGCCGGACATTTTGAAACCGCCAAAGGGAGCGGCCGCATCCAGGACGTCATAACAGTTTACCCAGACCGTGCCCGCCTTGATTTTATGAGCGAGATAATGGGCCTTGCTCACGTCGCGCGTCCAAATGGCGGCGGCCAGGCCATAGGTCGTGTTGTTCGCGCGGTCCGCGATCTCTGCGAGGTTTTTGAACTTCAAAATCGACAGCACGGGGCCGAAAATCTCTTCCTTGGCAATCGCCATTTCGTCGTTCACATTGTCAAAAATGGTCGGCTCGATGAAGTAGCCCTTCTCGCCGAAACGCTGGCCTCCGCTCAAGCAGTTTGCTCCTTGCTGCTTGCCCAGCCCGATGTAGTGCATGATCTTGTCGAACTGATTCTTATCGACCTGCGGACCTTGCTCCGTGGCGGGGTCGAACGGATCGCCCAGCTTGCGGTTTTTGTTCATCTGAACGATTTTGTCGACGAACTGGCCATGGACTTTTTCTTCGACGAAGAGCCGGCTGCCAGCACAGCAGCATTGCCCCTGATTGAGAAACAGCCCGAAGTGCGAGCCGGCGGCCGCCGCGTCCAGGTCGGCGTCCGCGAAGACGATGTTGGGGCTTTTGCCCCCAAGTTCAAACGAGAGCCGTTTGAGCGTCGTCGAGGCATCGCGCATGATGGTTTGGGCCGTTTTGTATTCGCCCGTAAACGCGATTTTATCGACGCCCGGATGTTTGACCAAAGCCGCGCCGGCGGTCGGACCATAGCCGGGCACGATGTTGATTACGCCGTCAGGGATGCCCGCCTCTTGCGCGAGCTTGGCCAAACGGAGGCAACTCAGCGGCGTCTGTTCGGCCGGCTTCATGACGATCGTGCAACCAGCCGCCAGCGCCGGACCCCACTTCCAAGCGACCATCAGCATGGGAAAATTCCACGGGATGATCTGCCCGGCCACGCCGACCGGTTCACGCCGCGTGTAGCAAAAATAATTGCCGCGAATCGGAATGGTCTGGCCGTGGATTTTGTCGGCATAGCCGGCGTAATAGCGAAGGACATCGATCACCAGGGGCAAATCGACATTTCGCGACTCGCGGATTGGTTTGCCATTGTCGAGCGACTCGAGCGCCGCCAAGTCGTCAATCTCCTCTTCGATCAGATCGGCCAGTTTGAACATCAGCCGGCCGCGCTCGCGCGCATCCAACTTCGACCACGGGCCATGCTCGAAGGCATTCCGCGCCGCTTCCACCGCCAGATCGACGTCTTTCGCGTCCCCTTCGGCCACCTGGCAAATCACTTCTTCCGTCGCCGGATTGATCGTCTCAAACGTCTTGCCGCTGGCCGACGGAACCCACCGCCCGCCAATGAAACACTCGCGTTGCGAAACCTTCGGGCGGCGGATCGTATCTATAACCGTGGACATCGTAACCTCCGAGCAACTGGGGGTGGGCGAAATGCGAATGAATCGTGCGGTCCGGGCGCGATCGGCCTCCGGCCGAGCCAGCCGCCAAAACGGCCGGCATCTGCATTGTATCGGGTCGCGGCCAAACGGGACAAGGATCGATCGATTCGCCCGCGAAGCAAGCAAGGTGACACTGACCGCGACGCTTTGTATGCCCGGAATACAAAAAAGGTACAAAAATTGGATTGAATATTTTGCCCGCGAGCGATAAGGTGGCCAGTACGTTTAGTGTTCATTAGTACACTATTCGCCATCATGGACGATACGCCGTGGCTCTGCTCCATGAACCCACGCGTCATCGACCTTCGTGGCGCCAAACGGCCGGCAGCATTGCCGCGCCGCGTACTGGCAGGAACCAGTCCTTTTGCCTGTTTGCAAACTCGGGAGGATCTCATGGACCATTTCATTCCGTCGCCCAGCGCCGCGTCCGCGGCGCGCGACGATTCCCATTCACAACCATCGCCGAGCCAGCCCGCGCGGCGCGCATTTCGACCGTTGGCGCGGGGTCGGCGGCGCTCGCGCGGCGACCGAGAGAGCGCGGCGAGCCCGACCGAGCCAACCACGCACGATCGATTGCAGACGGCGGACGACCTGATGCGCGAGTGGGACGAAGCCTTCGACGACGAAGAACCTCAGCCGGAGCCGAGCGATTTCGCGGCGCTCGAGGAGTGCTTTGAAGAGGACGGTTTCTCCGACCCGCGCTGATCGGCGATTGCGGGGGGAGAGTTGTCTGCCGGCGTTTTTGACTTCGCCGAGCTAGCGAAAATATGGCTTAACAGCCGGTTGCATACTTCGACCGGCTGCTCCAGCGACCGTTTTCGCTCACGCGACGGCGGCCTTCTCGAAAACTCTCTTTATTGGCCCGTCGTGGGCAAAATCTCTGATTGGGCAGAAACCGCCATGATCGATCCCAGCATCATTTTGGAAATCCGCCGGCTGCTGGCCGAGGGGCAGTTGTCGCATCGCCGGATTGGGCTGAAATGCGGCGTTAGCCGGATGACCGTGTTCAACATTTCCTCCGGACGCCGGCGCGATCGTCCGGATCGGCCCTCGGCGTGGGACGACGACCGCCCGCTCGGCCCGGCCGAGCGCTGCCCAAGTTGCGGCGGGATGGTCTTTACTCCTTGCCGGCTGTGCCGTATTCGGGCCCAAGTTGCGGCGCGGCGAATCGCTCCGGTGCGGCGGCAAAGCGCCTGAGAGGCGGCCCGCTCGCCGGGGGGCGGCGGTGGCTGAAACGGTGATGCAACCCTTGTCGAGGTCTGGGCGGCCGATTATATTAACGTGTTCGCCGGGTCGCGATTTTTCTTGAGGCGGCTGGCTTAAATCGTTTCTGTTGCAGGAGATCGAGCGACCATGACCATGGATAAAAGCCTTCGCATTCGGCGCGGCATGTCGGGCAGCCGGAGCGTGCTGAAGCGCAGCGAACGGATTGCCAAGTTGCAAGAATCCGAACGTTGGAAGGAAGGCGACGCCCCGATCGGCTTGCCCAAAGTCCGCGTTTACAAACTCGCCATGAAGAAGAAGAAAAAGAAGAAGGAAGAAGGCGAAGAAGGGGCCGCTGGCGCCGCGCCCGCCGCCGGCGACAAGAAAGCAGGCGAGAAGAAACCCGCCGCGAAAAAGTAACGGCTGCGCGAGACGGCAGGTGGGACAAGCGGGGCGCAGCCGCGTACCGGCCCACCAGCGAGCGACGCTGCCAGCCGATGAATTTCCGGCGTGCCCGGCCGCGCAACGGTATGCCTACCGTGTTAGCAGGCAATGTCATTCGTTGGTGGGCCTGCATTCGCTACGCGAATTGGTCCCACCCTACGAGCAATGACCATCCGCGCCCTGCGCGCGGCGGTAGGGTGGGACAAACGCGGCGCAGCCGCGTGCCGGCCCACCAGCGAGCGACGCTGCCAGCCGATGAATTTCCGGCGTGCTGGGCTGCGCAACGGTGTGCCAACCGTGTAAGCGGGCAATGTCATTCGCGCGATGGTAGGGTGGGACAAACGCGGCGCAGCCGCGTGCCGGCCCACCAGCGCGGGACGCCGCCAGCCGATGAATTTCCGGCGTGCACGGCCGCGCGACGGTGTGCCGACCGTGTTAGCGGGCAATGTCATTCGTTGGTGGGTCTGCATTCGCTACGCGAATTGGTCCCACCCTACGAGATGTGCCCGCAGTGTTTGTCGGCAATGTCATTCGCCAGACGGTAGGGTGGGACAAACGGGGCGCAGCCGCGTGCCGTCATGGGCCTTTGGCCGGCCGCGGAGGGGGTGACGGCGCGGCACCGGTTCCTCCAGGCCTCGCTTCATCGGTTGTGCGCACGATCGGCCGTGTTGTCGGCGTCTCCCATTCCATTTCCGGTTCGGCTCTCACCCGTGCAGGAGCCGTTGCGATCCCCAGCTGCATTTGAATCAGCTTGCGCGCCTTAAGCAACATTTTCACAAACCACAGGAGGGAAATGATCAGCGAAGTGAGCACTGCGGCGATCATGACGACCGACCAGATGGTGCTACTCTGATTTGCCCTTGCAAAAGCCTGCATGAGCGGCGATCCCATCAGATAAATGCTCCCCGCGACAATCTGAAAAATGAGGCAATGTTGCGCGGTCGCCGCCAAGCGGCCGTCTCCAAAGCGTCGGCCGATTCCCCCCAGAAAGCAGACGCTCAGCGCCCAACTGATAAAGCCAATGCCCAATTCAGGGAGCAGTTGGACGGACAGGTCGCGGCTGAACCGACCGCCGAGTTGCACCGACAACTCCACGACTTGCAAACCGGTGAAAGCACCGTAGATCGAACTGAGGAGTCCGCCGATTGCGAAGACGCGCAGACTTTGCTCTGGCGGTACCGTCATGCAAAGTATCAGCCCCACAATCCAACTCAGCCCCCCGGCCGCGATCAAAATCGTCCCGAACGTCTGCGCGATTTCAGCACTGGGGCCCGGATTAGAAAGGTAGGGGCGGAGGGCAAAGGTCGCCAAGAAAAAGACAACCATCCCGAGCAGCATGCAGATCATGCCGGAGCATTGCCAAGTTAAGCCCGCCAGCACCGATCTCCATTCGGATTGTCCATCGGTCGGTGGACGGTCGATTGCGGTCCCAGACATGGTGCGCCCCTGCTGGATTGAGTGCACCCCCCCAAAGGGGACCATTCTAACAACCGGAGACCGCGCGTCAAAGTCAGCGAATGCCGCTGATGGCGCTGGCGGCCCGCATGCCGGCAGAAAAACTTCCGGTCGCGGATGCTGCCGGCGCTGGCGGCCCATTGGAAAGTGCCTTCGTGGTCAGCGGGCATTTTTCGACGGGCTACTGGATATTCTGGCCCGCCGCCGCGCGCGGCTGCCGGAGACGACGGCGGCGGCGCGCTGCCGTCGGCACTGGGACGAAGCGCGAATTGTCCAACCGCCTTGCGACCGGTACACTGTGGACTTGACGACGTTTTGGCGGCGGGGCAGCCGGCTCGTCGATTCGCGGCAATTTCTCGGTGCGAGGGGCTGGTGGTTTGAAAGGAAAATTCTCCATGGGTCAAGACGCGCGTCTCATCTTGGATGGCAAAGAGTACACCTTGCCGACGGTCGTGGGGACGGAAGGGGAGCGGGCCGTCGATATCTCGAAGTTGCGCGCGCAGTCAGGCTACATCACGCTGGACGAGGGCTACGTCAACACGGGTTCGACCAAAAGCGCGATCACCTTTCTCGACGGCGAGAAGGGGATTTTGCGGTATCGCGGCTATCCGATCCAAACGCTCTGCGAGAAATGCGATTTCGTCGAGGTCAGCTATTTGTTGATCTACGGCGAATTGCCCAATCCGGACCAGCTCGAGCATTTTCGCCAATCGCTGCGCCGACACACGATGATTCACGAGGACATGCGCTCGTTTTACGCCGGTTTTCCGCGCAATGCGCACCCGATGGCGATTCTCGGCTCGGTGGTCGGCGCGCTGTCGACGTTTTATCAAGACTCGCTCGACCCGCACGATCCGCGGCAAGTCGAAATCAGCGTGCACCGGCTGCTCGCGAAGCTGCCGACGATTGCCGCTTATAGTTTCAAGAAGTCGTGCGGACAGCCCTTTATTTATCCGGCCAATAAGTTCACTTACATTGAGAACTTCTTGCACATGATGTTCGCCGTGCCGAGCGAAGCGTACGAACTGGAGCCGGACTTCGTCGAGGCGCTCAATCTGCTATTGATCGTGCACGCCGACCATGAGCAAAATTGCAGCACCTCCACGGTCCGCATGGTCGGTTCGGCCGATTCAAATCTCTTCGCGTCGATTTCGGCCGGCATCAGCGCTCTCTGGGGACCGCTCCACGGCGGCGCGAATCAGGCTTGCGTGGAAATGCTCGAGGCGATCCTCGCGGACGGCGGCAATGCCAAAAAGTTCGTCGAGAAAGCCAAGAACAAAGAACACGGCTTCCGCCTGATGGGCTTCGGACATCGCGTTTACAAAAACTACGATCCGCGAGCCACCATCATCAAGGCCATGTGCGATCGGCTGCTGCACAAGCGCAAAATCGAAGATCCGATTTTCGACGTCGCCCAAGAACTTGAAGACGTCGCGCTGCACGACCCGTACTTCATCGAGCGCAAGCTCTATCCAAATGTCGATTTTTACTCGGGCGTAATCTACCGCGCCTTGGGAATTCCCGTGCAGATGTTCACGGTCCTCTTCGCGATGGGCCGGCTGCCGGGCTGGATCGCCCATTGGATGGAAATGCACGGCGATGGAGCAACCAAAATCTGCCGGCCGCGGCAAGTCTATACCGGCGCGACCGAGCGCCCGTTCATTCCCATGGGCAAGCGCTAGCCGCCGGTTGAATCGCGCCCCACTCTATTGATCGGCGTAGACGCGCGTGCTTTCTTCTTTCGTGACCGGCTGCGTCAATTCGTCGGCGGTCAGTTGCACCTTAACCCGCGCGTCGCCGGCCTTTTGCGCCTGGGCGCGAATGCGGAAGACGGTGTCCCCCTTCGCCGACAGCCGCGGCAAGGGCTCAAAAGTAACCTTCGAGCCTTCGACCACGTGGCGCGTGGGGCCTTCCGCCGACAAGGCCTTCAACTCCGGCGGCAAGTAGGCGACGATCGTAATATTCGACGCGGCCTTCGAGCCTTGATTCGTGACGCGCACTTCGTACGTCGTTTCGCCGCCGATTTCAATTGGGTCGGCCAGGTCGGCGACCTCGAACAGCACCGCCGCCACGCCATCCACGGTAATCGTCGATTCTTGCGAGTCGCTGAGCCCTTGCTGCGCTTTGCCTTCGATCCGCAGCTTTTGCTCGCCTTCTTCGATTGGCAAAGCGGTCATTTGCACCGCGCCCGTTTCCGTCGCCGGCAATTCCTCCAAACTCCAGACCACGCAATTCCGCCGCGGATCGTATTGGCCTGAGTTGTTGGCTTTGACAAACTTCAAGCCCTTGGGCAAGTAGGTCGTCAGCTCGATGTCTTTGGCGGTGGCCGTGCCTGGGTTCGTGACCGAGAACGTGTAGTTCGCCGGGCGCTCCAAATAGCGCTTGGAAGGACCCGTCATGGCGACCTTCAACCCGGGCGCGATCACTTCCAAATCGACCTTCTCGACCACTTTCAAATTGGCGTCGGCGCGGGCCGAGATCATGTTCGTGACCGCGCCGGCGGTGACCGCCTTCAAGGCGAGATCCAACTGGCGCGACTCGCCCGGCTTTAATTCGCCCACGTCGAACTCGAGCTCCGTGCCGGAGGAATGTTGCAATCCGGTCGGCACGCGGTCCGATAGCACGATGCCCGAGGCAACGCCGCTGCCGGGGTTGGTGATCTTGATCGAAAAATTTGCCTCTTCGCCGATCATGACCTGCCGCGGCGCGGAGATTTGCAAGGTCAGCTCCGGCTTGGTGCAAATCGTGCGCGCCGAAGCATCGGCGCGAAAATGGACCGTGGCGACGCTGCCGACTTCGCCTTCGGTGATCGGCATGACCTCGACTTGCACCTTCGATTCTTCGCCCGGCTTGAGCGCGCCGATCGACCAGGTCAGATCGTTGCGGGCGCCGCGCGAAGCGGCCGGAACGGTCCGCAGCAATTGCGTCCCTTTCGGCACTTCATCGTAAATTTCGACTCCTTGCGCCATCACCGAGCCGATGTTGCGAACTTTCACTTCAAACACGGCGGGCCGGCCGACTTGGATTTCACGCGGCGCGAGCTTTTCCACCGTGAGCTGCGGCGATTGGGTGCCTTCAAGTTGCTTGCCGCCAGGACGGCCGCTTCCCTCGGCGCCTGGCGTTGCCGGCGCGGCAGGGGGCAAATTGCTCGCAACCGGGGCGGAATCTTTCCCTTCGCTCGCAAATGGCGAGACCGGAGCCGGACGCGTTTCCGCCGCGTTGGCCTTGGCCGGCGCCGCTTCGGACCACGGATTAGGCCGCGCGGCGTTGTTCGGCGCAAAGGGGCTCGGGTTTTTACTCGGGCCGCTCGCGGTTTCGCCGGCCGGCACGCCGCGCGCCCAGGCGGGCGACTCGGTCGGAATCGGCGGGTTGCCCGCGACCGGGCCATGATGTCCGCTGTCGGCCGCTGCGGCGTTGGGATTCAGCGGCGGAAAGCGCCGCGGACCGGAAGCCTCCTCCGCCGGTTCCTTGCTTTCGGGAGCCTCGTTCGCGACGGTTCGCACTCCGTAAGGCGCGGCGTGAGAGTGCATTTCGTTATGCAGCCCAAACGGATCGCCCGCCGCGGCCGGTTCTTTGTTCAAGGTCTGCTCAGCGGTGGGAAACGGAGCCGGGCTGGCCGGCGATTTTTCCAGCGCGTGCAGCGGCGTGGCATCGTCGCCCGAGATTTTCAGCCGGCGCGGCTCGCCGGGCGCGGCTCTGGAGCTGCCCGCGCTCGCGGCCGCGGTGCGCAAGTTGTTCGGCCGAGTGTGCGACGAATCTGCTTGAAACGAATCCGCGTGGAACGGCGCGTTGTCGGCGCTGGTATCGAAGGGGATCGGTTTGGGACCGCCGGGCGGAACGATCGGGCCGGTCGCTCGGTCGTCGGCGCGCGATTCATTCGGCCCACGACAGAGATGATACGCCAGGCCGGCGGACAGCACGAGAAATAACGAAACGAACGTCCAGCGGGGCAGCTTGCGTCGCATGGGATCGGTCCCAGATGAGATTTTGCGAAAAGATGAGAGTCAGCCGCGTAAGTACCAAAACGGCCGGGCCGTGAAAAGGTCAATCGGCGCGAAGCATGATGTCGCGCCGGCGGCCGATCGCCGATTGCGCCGAAAAATTGCCTACGCCGCCGCCACTGTCCTCGACGACTCCGCGCGGGGCGCACCAGGCGCGCTTCGAGAACAAGAGGGCGTTAGCGCATCGCGTCGCTCGTGAGCTTTGCGAGCCGCTCCGGCCGCGCCAAGACAAAGATCAAGCCGGGCTTCGGAAATTCCTCCGCGGTCGCCACGACTTCGGTCCCCTCCGGCAAGTTTGCCTTGGCTTCGAGATAGGCGGTTTCCGGAATGATCAAAAAGCCATCTTCCCAGCGACGGAGAAATTGGGCCGCTTCGGCGGTCGAGCTGAGCGCTTCGACATGCTCGTCGGCGTAGTAATTCACGCTGGGGCGAAAATAGGATCGCTCGGCCAGATGCGGATGGAGCGTCGGGCTCAAGCGGCGTATGGCCGCGGCCAACGTCGGAGCCGTCTGGTGCTGGTCGATCTCGACCGCGACCCAAGCAAACAGGGCCAGACAAAAGCTCGTGGCGGTAATTCCGAGCGTCCAGACGGCAGCGGTTCGTCGCTTCCATTCGGTGAGCAAGGCGCATGCGATTGCCCCGGCCAAGAGTATTGCGCCGGCGCCGGCGGCGACGTTCAAGTCTTCGAGCAGGTGCGGCGAGGCGCCAAATTTTTCGATCAAAAACCGGCCGTCGGCCAGACGGATCGACAGCACCGGGCCCAGCGCAATCAAGCCGCCGCCAATCGTCGCCAGCGACGCGAACGAGATCCGCGGCCACCAACGCCAGACGCTCTCCGGCCGCGAAATCCAGCGGCCCAGAAAACAGGCGGCCGCCAGCGCTAGCGCCGGATAGGCCGGCAAGATGTAGTTCGGCAATTTCGTGCTGGCCAGCGAAAAGAACCCAACCCATACGCAAATCCACGCGGCCACCAGCCGCGCCGCGCGCGAATCGGTCTCGCCTTGTTTCACGCGCCGCACCAAGTCGAGTGTGGTCGGAATGCCGAAAATGCTCCACGGAAAAAAGCCGGCCAGCACGATCGGAATGTAATACCAAATTCGGCCGCTGTGGTTGTCCATCGCATTGAAAAAACGGCCGTAGTTATGCGTCCCGAAAAACTCGGTCAGAAATTGGCCGTGCGTTTGCAGGCTGACGATGATGAACCACGGCCCAGCGACGATCAGCAAGGCCGCCAAGGCGGTTAGCGGCCGCATGCGCCAAGCGGTCCGCGCGATTCGCAAGGGCGCAAACTGCCGCACGAACGGACTGATTCTCTGCAACCAACTGGCCTCGCTCGCCACGCCCGGCAAAGGATGCTTTACGAGCAGATACAATCCGATCACAGCGGTCGGCAAGACAATTCCAATCGGTCCTTTGACCAGCACGGCGAGACCCATCGCGGCATACATGGCCGCTGCCAGTTTCCATGGCAAGGCCGCGTTCAACGGTTCCGTGAGCGGCGCTTGCGGGGCGGCCCCGCTGGAGCGCGGCGCAGCCGGAGCCGCGGAGCCCAAGCCGGACCATTCCCAACGGACAAATAGAAACAGGGCAACCGTCGTGAAGAACGTCAAATAGCAGTCGGCCGTGGCGGCCCGCGCAATCACATTCATCGACATGCAGGTGGTCATGCCGACGGCGGCCCAAAACCCAACCCGCGGCGAAAAGAGCCGCTTGCCCAGATGATAGACCAGCAGCGCCGTCGCCAAGCCAAAGAGGGCGGAGAAAAACCGCGACCCAACTTCGGAGACGCCGAACATCTCATAACCCAACCGCATCATCCAATACATGAACGGCGGCTTGTGTGGAAACAATTCATCGTTGAAATAGGGCACGACCCACTCGCCGCGCTGGTGCATCTCGACCGCGCATCGCGCAAAATAGGCTTCGTCCTGATCCCACAACCGCGTGACTCCCAGGTTCGTAAAGAACACGAGAATGGCGATCAGCGTAATCCACGCTTGCTGCTGCAACGATTGCCGCATGGAAGTCCTTTCCAAATCCAAGCCAGGGCGGGCAGAGGGGGCGGAGTCTAGAGAAAACGGACCGGCGGGTCAACCGAAAGTTCCCTCGGCGCGACGAGCAAAAAAGGCTCCGAATGGAGCGGCCGAGGCCTGTGGCGCGGGGGACAGCAATGGAGATTTGCGCCGAGGCCCCGCTTTGCTCGCGGACCGTTGATTGAGTCAGGGAAAATAAGCCGCCCATGACGAAAATTGTGCCGCGCCAATTTTTGGCCGCTGAGCAGATGATCTCCGGCCCAAATCAACGTGTTTACCGCAGAATTTCTAAACTGCGCACATTGATGAATGGTCTCATCGGCAGATCGGCTTCTGGGTTGCGGTGAGCCCCATTGACAGCCATGTGAAAGATTGCCCGCCGCGTCATCGGGCGGACGCGATACGAATCGGACGACACAAGTCGTTGTTCTGCGAACCGAGCGGAGCGCTGCGCTCCGCGCGACTTTGAAAAATGCCACGAGCGCCCCGAGGGCAGCTTTCAATGGTTACGCCAACTTGCCGAAGATCGACGAGCAGGAAAAGGAAGCGCTATTCGTGAAAACCGAAACGCGGGCGATTCGCCACCAACGGGTGAGACCTGCCACGCTCTTCCGCCCGAACGCCACAGACCATCGCTTCGCGACGGCGCCCTCCACGTCGGCCGTTTTCTCGTTGGGGGGCGAATTGGTCGCCCCTAGGGCAAAAACGGGCCACAATTCCATTGCCCAATTCGCCGTGATGGACCGTTGAGTTTCTCATTGCTAAGATAAGCTCCTGAACTCGGAGGCGCACGGGCCCTGGGAGGGCGGAAATGCACATAGCCTTCCACCAAACCATTTCACTTTCAGTCTCAACCTTGGCCCCTCGGGGCGGAAAGGAGGATGTTATGAATCAACAAGCTGTGAAACGAGTTAAATCGATAAGCAGGACGTTGCGACTTGCTCGTAACGTCCTGATTGGAGTTTTGGCATTAATGGAAATCACCGGTGCATGCCCGCGTGCCTCCGCGTTCACAATTGCATATTGAACTTGTTGCAAATTGCTCCAGATCCACGGGGGTGCCCTCCCAGTCCCCGCCATTTTTCATTAGCTTGAATCGCCCCCCAGGCCGAGTGCATTCCGCCTTCCGGCCGGTGAACTTGTTCCACCGCTGAACAATCACGCCGCATTGCGGCCGGTCGAGTTCCGTGAGAAACGCCTTGCGATGGGTCTGCTGCAAGGCGATACGCGTCGAACCGCTGCCGTCGATCAGATCGCGGACGTTCTCACCAATGCGTGACGAATCTGCCTCGCTCGCAAGGCCAAGCGAGGGTTTCTCGGTCCGTTGAATCATCGACGGCGGATTGACCTTCTTGATCGACCAGCGCGTTCCCCGCGTCGTCGTTGCGCCGCGGGTTGTTCCGGTGCGATTTGACCCGCGACAGCGGCCAGAGTTCGATCTTCATCGTGGAGCACCTCGGGCACAGGTTGATGTACTGGTGACTCCGAGAAGCAGAGTGCGGCCCTGGCAATCCAGGGCGGCGGAAAGGCGGACCGGAGCGGCAGCCGCTAATTGAGAGATTTCGTCATCAATCCAGGAATTATTTCGAGTGACGTCGTCTCAAGAGACCTTCATACAATCCGAGCAATCGCTGACACTGCAATCGTGCTGCGCCGCCCATCGCCTTAAGAGCTCATGGTCCGTCGAACAGACCTTAAGCAATTTGCCGAGATCGCCCGACTCCTCACCGCATTCCCATTCGGTATTACCCGAGTGTGGACACCCGCTACGGTGAAGATTTGCTTTACGACGAGACTTGCAGTTCAAGAAGAACCCGCTGGGATTAGCAGTTCGCCACGCTTGAAACTGATTGTGTGCATCGGGTTGTAGCTGATTGCCGAACTCGGAGATCGTTGATGGCGCTTCGAGCATAAATATGCTTTCGCTAGTTAATAACGCTCGGAAATTACGATCGTGGATATTATCCCATTTTTCTTTTCCCGTCCAATGCGCGAAAGGTGGTTCCCGGGTACCGTGATCGCTATCCTGGCTCGCCTGCCTTTCCTATGCTGGCAGACGTCCTACGACGGCGTTCGCTTGGGGCCCCCGCTGATCTGTGCGCGCCTTGATGGCGCTTGGCAGACGCGGCCAAGCAATTACGACACGCGCTAGATCGCGCGGAAAGTCGCGGCTAAAGAGCGCCGCGGCGGCTAGACTCGGCACCGTAGCGGGCACTATTCTTGGGCACCTCGCCGGCCGCGTGTTGCCGCAACTCCGCAACGGATATATTGGTCGCGGCGTCGTGCCCAGAGTTTCCCAATCCGCTATTCCAAGGCGGCCTCACACCGACCAAGGGTCGCGCTGCGGACGCGAACGCAGCCCGTTTGCCTCGGGGTCGTCGATAAACGCTTGCTTCACCGGATCGACCTTGAGCTTCCGCTTGAGCATCCATGCCAGCGCGGCGGCGTGGCAAGTGAAATGCGAATGCAGCATGACCTGCGGGTTGGCGACCGTGACCGCGCGCGATTTCACGCAGTCGAAAAAGTTGCGCGCGTGGGCCGAGACATCGAGCCCGGCGGTTTTCTTTTCGCTGGCTTTTAACTCGCCAGCAAGCGAGGCCGGCTTGATTTCGATCTCGCCGCTGTCGCCCGCCTCGACCGAACCGGCGTCGCCGACGAAGCGGACAGGGCAAGTTCCCAGATGTTGCACCCAGCCCGGCCGTTGATTGAACGGAGTCTTGAGAAAATCGAGCACGAGGGTCACGCCGTTCGCATAGCGGCAGGTGATGTTCTTTTCGCTCGGCTCATATTCAATCGGCATCGTTTCGTCGGCCTGGTTCGCCCACTGGCAAAGATCGACCGTATGCGCGCCCCAGTCGAGCAGCCGCGCCCCAGAGTCGAAGTCGTAGTATCCGCGCCACCCGCCGGCCACGTACTTCGCGTTATACGGCCGCCACGGCGCCGTGCCGAGCCACAGATTCCAATCGCAGACATCGCGCGGCGGGGTGGGCTCGCCCGGAAGCCAAGTCGTCTCGATCGAGGGATCGTAGACCGAGGCGTAGAGCGTGTGGATTTTGCCGAGCTTGCCGCTGTGCGCGAGTTGCACCGCTTGCTGAAAGTTCGGCACGCTGCGGCGCTGGGTGCCGGCTTGAAACACGCGCCCCGTCTTCTTGATCGTCGCGGCCAGCTCCTGACAATTCGCAATTGTCAGCCCGCACGGCTTCTCGCTGTACACGTCCTTGCCTGCTTCGGCGGCCAGCACCGTGGCCGGCGTGTGCCACCGGTCTCCGGTGGCGATCAGCACGGCGTCGATGTCCTTCCGCGCGAGAAGTTCACGAAAGTCGCGAAACAAGGCGCAGTCGGAGTTGCCGTTTTTGCGGTCGACCAATTGCTTGCCGGCGTCGCGGCGGCTGGCTTGCACATCGGCGATGGCGACGCAGTGAACGTCGTTCAAGCCCATGATCGCGGTCAGATCGTACGTGCAGCGCGGGCCGATGCCGATCACGCCGAGCGTGATTTTATTGCTCGGCGCGACGTTGCCATCGAGGCCGAGCGCCTTGCCCGGAATGAACGTCGGCAGGGCGACCGCGGCCCCGGCCGCCAAAGATTGCGCGAGAAAATCGCGTCGATTGGAAAGCAAGGAGTCGGGGCGAGCGGTCGGAGCAGCCATGGCGAGTTGCCTTTTTCGAAACGGGAGAGAGGGGGGCGGGGGAGCGTGCCGCGCGGAGCGAGCGCCTCAATCGTAAAGGGGAATGGGCGGAAATACAACTTTTTGGCCCGGCGGACTCGGCTTCGCCCGGTTCATCGCCCGAAGTCGATGCTTGGGCGGTCGAGCCGAAAGCGGCGCCATTTCTCGGCGTTTTTGCGGCGGCGGTGCGGCCGAGCGACGGCTTTTCAAGTCGGTCGGCTCATCCCTCGGCGGAACTAACCCACGGCGGCGGGGTTTCAATCGGAGCAACACGCTTTTCTTGCGCGTTTTCGCTACAATCAGCGGTGGTTCGCCCACCCGGTTTCCCTCTCTTTAAGGAGTCCTTACGATGAAGTGGTTTGCTCTGGCCGTGGCGTTCTCGATGCTTGGTTTGGTTGGTTCCGCGACTGCCGCCGACAACCCGACCGGCACTTGGAAATGGTCGAACACGTTTAACAATCAAACGCGTGAATCGACGCTGAAGTTGAAGCTGGACGGCGACAAGCTGACCGGCGCGATGGTGGGCCGCGACAACAAAGAAACGGCGATTGAAGACGGCAAATTCGCCGATGGCGAAATCAGCTTTTCGATCAGCCGCGAACGGAACGGCAACAAGATCGTGCAAAAGTTTTCCGGCAAGCTGAGCGGCGACACGATCAAGGGCAAGATCGAATCGGAGCGCGACGGCAAGACCAACTCCCGCGATTGGGAAGCGAAGAAGTCGGCCGAATAAGCCAACCGCGCCCCCCTGAAAGTCCCGCGT
>DASRSE010000125.1:0-48595 GCA_035656655.1 Pirellulales bacterium | reverse complement strand
AGGTCGAGAATATCGTTGATGATGCTCAACAAATGGTTGCCATTGCGGCGAATCGTGTCGATGGCGCCGAGACACGTTTCATCAGAAAGGGCGTCTTTGAGAATGTCGGCATAGCCCAGAATCGCGGTCATCGGCGTGCGGATTTCGTGGCTCATATTGGCCAGAAATTCGCTTTTCGCGCGATTGGCGACCTCGGCCCGTTCGCGCGCCGCATGAACGGCGCGCGACTGTTCTTCGATGCGGGCGGAAGCGGACTCGAGTTCGCGGACATAGCGGACGCGCTGCTCTTCGGCCTTGCGCCGTTCCATAATTTCATTCTGCAACTCGTTGTTGAGCAAGCCCAGTTCCGCGGTACGGTCTTGAACGCGGCGCTCCAACTCGGCTTGAGACTCAAGCATGACCTGCTCGGCCGCCTTGCGCTCCGAAATGTCAAAAGCCATCCCTTGTAAAAACAACGGCGTGCCATCGGTGTCGCGAACCATTGTCGCTTCGCCATGCACCCAAACGACGTGCCCGTCGCGGGCAATGAACCGATATTGCGAGCGGAACGATTCGCCGGCGGCGCAGGTCCGCGCGAATTCCGTGTGCCAACGCTCGCGGTCCTCGGGGTGCAATTGGCGATACCACAAGACCGGGTCACCGAGCCATTCGGCCTGGCTAAAGCCGAGCATGGTCTCGATCTGAGGGCTGACGTACATCTCGTTGACCCCTCCGTCGAGCGACGCCATAAACGTGACGGCCGGGATTTTTTCGAGGAGCGTCCGATAGCGAGCTTCGGCTTTGCGCAGTTGCGCTTCGTGCCGCCGGCGGTCGCTGATGTCGCGCACCAGGCAAATCTCGAACATGCCCGACTCAGTTGGCATCGGGCTCAGATTCGTCTCGATCGGAAACTCTTCGCCATTGCGGCGGCGGCCGTGAAGATCGCCGACTTCGCCGAGCGGGCGTGTGGATAGCAATGGCAAAAAAGCATCGCGCCATTCGCCGTGCTTAAGGCGGCAGCGTTCGGAGATCAAAGTCTCGATCGGCAGACCGACCAATTCTTCGGCTCGATAGCCAAACATCTTTTCCGCTTGCGGATTAATCTGTTCGATCAGTCCGGCCGACGTCACGACGACCAGCGCGTCGGAAACCGCCGCGGCGAGCGCGAGAAACTGTTGTTCCGCGGAGTGAACGGTCGGAGCACTCGCAAGCAACGCAGAGCTCATGGCAAAGGTGGGCGGGGTCACGGGGCGGGGGGCAGGTTCGCAAGCTTAGGTTTTTCGGCGCGGCGATGGCTTGGCGGCGTGCCACGCCGCCTGCGAAGCGCGCGTTTGGGCGGACGCGCCGCCGACACAACCGCTACCACGCGCACAACCGGAGCGGCAACCGCCACCCCGACTGCGGATTCGGCGTGAGCGGGTTCGCCGCGCCGCGTGCCGGCGGCGCGAACGGCGCCGGTCGTGCCCGTGCTAAGAACGGCCAAAGGTCGGCGACTGATGCGCTTCGAGCGTTTTTCCGTTCCCTAGATACATGTGCACCCCGCACGGCAGGCACGGATCAAAACTGCGGACGGTCCGCATGATATCGATCCCTTTGAACTGGTCCGGGCCATTCTCTTCAAAAATGGGCGTGTTTTGGACTGCGTCCTCGTACGGTCCGGCGGTTCCATACGGATCGCGCGGGCTGGCGTTCCACGGCGTGGGCGGATAAGGATGGTAGTTCGCGATCTTGCCTTCGCGAATGACCACATGATGCGACAAGACGCCGCGGACCGCCTCATGAAAGCCGCACGCGATCGCTTCGTCGGGCACTTTGAAGGCGGACCAGGTGTTCGTGCGGCCGGCGTGGACTTCGGCCATGGCGCGCTCGAGAAAATCGAGTGCGGCGGCGGCCGCATACGCCTGAAAATAAGTTCGCGCCCGGTCGCGTTCGAGGGCGTTGCTCCATTTCGGAATCTGCCATTCAAGTTCCATCTCGGGAAACGAAGCGGTCTTCGGCAGTTGAATTTTCACGCTGTGACCGGTGGCTTGGACGTGATTCAAGCGAACCTTGTTGGCCAGCGCGGTCACCCAAAACCGGGCCAGCGGGCCGCCTCCCGTGTCGAGCGCGAGATGCTCTCCGGTGCGACGATTGAACCACCGCGGCGACATCACCCAACTATACTTGTCGGAAAAATTGCGCTTTTGCGGCCGCGGAATGGTCGTTTGATTCCAGGGGTGACGCGGGTCGACGCGATTGCCGAGCGGATCGACCGAAACGAAGCGATCCTGATCTTGCCAATCGTCATAGAACGAGCTGTTCACGAGAATGCGAATGCCGAGATTGATTTCGACCAAGTCGGTCGTGATCAGCTCGCCATCGACGACGATGCCTGGCGTCACAAACATGGCTCGTCCCCACTGGCTCATCGATGCATAGCGATAGTCGCAGACTGCCGGGTCGTTGAACGAGCCGAAGCAAGCCAGCAGCACGCGCCGGCGTCCGACTTCTTCATAGCCGGGCAAGGCTTCATAGAAGAAGTTGAAGAGGTCGTCGTGCAGCGGAATCACACGCTTCAAAAAGTCGATGTATTTGAGCAGCCGCACCAGATAATCGTTGAAGAGCTGAACCGATGCCACCGTGCCGACGCCGCCAGGGTAGAGCGTCGAGGGGTGGACATGCCGCCCCTCCATCAAGCAAAACATTTCGCGGGTCAGCCGGCTCATCTGCAGCGCTTCGCGATACAACGCCCCTTCAAAGGGATTCAGCGCTCGCATGATGTCGGCGATGGTCCGATAGCCGTGCAGCTTGGCATGCGGCGCATCGGTTTGCGCGGCCCGAGCCAGGACGCCAGGATTCGTTTCTTGGACCATGCGCTCGCAAAAATCGACGCCGACCAGATTGTCCTGATAGAGGTTGTGGTCGAACATGTACTCGGCCGCTTCGCCGAGATTGATGATCCAATCGGCCAAGGCGGGCGGCTGGACGCCGAATGCCATATTCTGCGCGTACACGGCACAGGTCGCTTGGTTGTCGCCGCAGATGCCGCAGATCCGGCTCGTGATCAAATGGGCGTCGCGCGGATCTTTCCCCTTCATGAAAATGCTATAGCCGCGAAAAATCGACGAGGTGCTATGGCACTCGACCACGCGCCGCTGCTCGAAGTCGAGCTTGGTATAGATCCCGAGACTGCCGACGATCCGCGTGATCGGATCCCAGGACATCTCAACCAGTTTCGAGGCAGATGGTGAAGCGGCAGGCAAGGGAGCAGTCATGGCGGAATGCGGCTGAGAAGGCGCTTGAAGAAAATGAAAGCTACGGTTGGGAGGGCGACGTGTAGCCGGTCGTTAACTCCGCGGAACGCTGCCGCCAGACCGGCTCTTGATTCATCGAGTGTTGCGTAAAGCTGCGCAGCGCTCGGACGGTCCGGCCATAAACGGCGACCGCCGTCGTCGACAACTTCGCCCCCGGCGGCTCGTCGAGAAACGGCATGAACTTGTCGGGGAAGCCGGGCATCGTACAGCCGATGCACACGCCCCCTTCGCTGGCGCAGCCGCCAATTCCGTTCATCCAGCCGCGCTTGCCGACGTTGCACTGCACGACCGGACCCCAGCATCCCAATTTTACGATGCACTGCGGGGCGCCATATTCGGTCGCAAAATTGGCTTGCTCATAGTAGCCTGCGCGGTTGCATCCTTCGTGCAAGGTTTGTTGAAATAGCCAAGTCGGCCGCAACTTCTCGTCGAGCGGAATCGGCGGAGCAGTTCCACCCGCTTGCCGCAACAAATAGAGCAGCGTCTCCATGAAATTGTCCGGCTGCACGGGACAGCCCGGCACGCAAACCAGCGGAACGCCGGCCGCCGATTTCCACGTCCAGCCGAGATAGTCGGGCAAGCCCATGCAGCCTGTCGGGTTGCCGGCCATCGCGTGGATTCCGCCGTACGAGGCGCAGGTGCCGATGGCGACAACCGCCCAAGCTTTAGGAGCGAGGCGATCGATCCATTGGCAAGTCAGAATGGGTTGTCCCGTCAAGGGGTCGGCCCCGAAACCGGCCCAATAGCCCTCCGCCTTGATCGTTTCATTAGGGATGGAACCTTCGACGACGAGCACAAATGGATCAAGTTCGCCGCGCGCCGCGCGGCGAAACGATTCTAAAAACTCGTTGCCATTTTCGTAGGCCAAGACCGGATGATGCAGATTCAGCACGGGTATGCCGGGAATCAGCCCGAGAACGAGGTCTTCCAAGCTCGGCTGAGTCGCCGCCGTGATCGAGATCGTATCGCCGTCGCAACTTAGTCCGGCATTCAGCCAGAGCACGTGCACGGGCGGCGCTAGCGAAGAAGAATTCGCAGGTTGAACAGCTTCCATGCGTTCCATTGGACTCCATTCCCCAGGGATCTAAGGCCAGAGCGGAGACAGGCCCAGCGCAACCGAGGCGCTGCATTTTCACTCATGGTATCAGATTTGCAAGATTCCAACACTCCTTCTTTTTTCCGGGCGGCGCACTCTCTTTGCGGCGGCTTGGTCCGTGGCCGCGCAGTCTGAGCGTTTCGCAATCAGCGGAGCGGGCGACGCGGCTCGCACGCCGGCCCAGCGGCCGGAAATTTTTGCCTTACAAAGATCGCTGGTTGATGCCGCGGGAGGAATACCGACGTTCATGATGTTTGACGGTTCGCAATAAAAAAATGATAAAGATCGATCGCCAAGCCGGACCGAAAGCGGTCCCTCCCCTGGACTGAGCAGAAGCATTCTCGCCAAATCGATGGCCCTGTTTTGAGACCACGGCAACTTTGTTACACTCACGAGGCCGCGCGATCCGGTTTGAGTAGGCGCGCGTGCCATGCAGCCGGTCGAGCAACCTTCGGCTGCGCGTTTTTTACCGCCTGACCAGTCCGATTGTCCTCGCTTTTCCCCACCGCACGAATACAAGTCGCCTGGTCCCGCCAGGTCCCCATCGCAGATGAATGAGCAGCCGGTATCTCAATCGCGCAAGACGGCTAGCGGCCTGTTTCTCGGGCTGGCAGCGATGCTCGCCTTTTTTGTGGCCAGCGGACTCGTCTCGTACCTGAACACTCGCACGCTGATCATCGATGGCGAGCTGGTTCAGCAGACGCATAGCGTTCTCACCGCCTTAAGCGATATTCTGTCGTATACGAAGGACGCCGAGACGGGCCAGCGCGGCTACGTGATCACGGGCGAGGATCGGTATCTCGATCCGTACAACATGGCCGTCCCACGAATCAAGGAACGATTGGAGGAAGTCGATCGGCTGACGAAAGCGAACGTGAAGCAGCAGGTGCATCTGCCCGTGCTCCGCACACGCCTGGAAAACAAACTAAAGGAACTCGAAAAGTCGATCGAACTCCGACGGAAGGAGGGTTTCGAGACGGCCCAGGCGTTCGTCTTGACGGACCAAGGCCGGCTAACCATGGAAGCCATTCGCGACGAAATCGAAGAGATGAGTCAGGAGGAGCGGATCACGCGTGATGCGCGGGTCAAGGAGATGGATGCGTCGTATAGCGTGGCCTTGACCAGCGACCTGTTAACCGGTGTGCTTGGCGTGGCGTTGTCGCTGGTCGTGGCGTACTTGCTGCGGCGCACTTCCATCGCTCGGGCACATGAGGAATGGCTTCAATCCGGCCAAATCCGCTTAAGCCAAAACATGATTGGCGACACCGGATTGCAGTCGCTCGGCGAACGGGTTCTCAAAACGTTGGCGGAATATCTCGGGGCCCAAGCCGGCGCCCTGTTTGCCAATGACAAGGGTTATCGCCGCGTCGCCACGTACGGGGTCCCCGTGGCCAACGGCACGCCCGAAGCTCTCACGCCGGGAGACGGTCTGCTGTGGCAGGCGATCAAGGATCGGCGGATGTTTATCGTCAACGACGTGCCCGAGGGGTATCTCCATTTTGGCTCGGCGCTCGGCTCCAGTAAGCCGCGCCACCTATTGATTGCGCCGGTGGCCGAAGATGGGGTGCCCAACGCGGTGATCGAACTGGGTTTCTTGCGTCCGCTCACTCCCGCGGTGACCGAGTTGTTCGAGCGCGTTTCAGACGCCGTCGGCGTCGCGATTCGCGCGGTTCAGTATCGAACGGAGTTGCAGGACTTCCTCGAAGAGACCCAACGGCAATCGGAAGAACTGCAAACGCAAGGCGAAGAGCTGCGCGTATCCAATGAAGAATTGGAAGAGCAAAGCCGAGCGCTGCGCGAATCGCAAGCGCGGCTGGAGAACCAACAAGCCGAGTTGGAGCAAACCAACGCACAGCTTGAGGAACAAGCACAACTCCTCGAGTTGCAAAAAGACGAAGTCGATCGGAGCAATCGTTCGCTCGAATCCCAAACGCGGCGGCTGGAACAGGCCAGCCAATACAAGTCCGACTTTCTGGCGAACATGTCGCACGAATTGCGCACCCCGCTCAACTCCTCCTTGATTTTGGCCAAGCTGCTAGCGGACAATCCCAACGGCAATTTATCGGCCGAACAAGTCCAGTATGCGCAAACCATTCAAAGCGCCGGGAACGATTTGCTGGCGCTGATCAACGACATCCTCGACCTTTCCAAGATTGAAGCCGGCCACATGGAGGTCCGGCCGGAGAGCGTTTCCATTTCGCGGCTGCTCGAGAGCCTCGCGCGGACGTTTCAGCCGCTGGCCGATCAACGCGGCTTGGAACTCAAGACGGTCATCGACGGACAAGCGCCCCAAGAGATTACGACGGACCCGCAGCGCTTAGAGCAAATCCTCAAGAACTTGCTCTCGAACGCCATCAAGTTCACCGAGCAAGGCGAAGTGGAGATCTCGGTCCGCACCGCCGAGGATCAGCGTGTCAACTTCTCGGTTCGAGACACCGGCATCGGCATTCCCGAGGACAAGCAAGGGATCGTCTTCGAAGCCTTTCAGCAAGTCGAAGGAACGACGAACCGCCGGTTTGGCGGGACCGGGCTGGGCTTGTCGATTTCGCGCCAATTGACGCGTCTGCTGGGCGGCGATTTGCATTTGGAAAGCACGGTGGGACGCGGCAGCACCTTCACGGTGACCGTCCCCGAAGTCTACGACGCGACCATTTTGCGTTCAAACGATCAAGATCGGATCCGAGTCTCGCCGCCTGATCGACCCAGGGCCGAGGGCGACGCGCCGCTGGCGCCGCGGCTGGCCGGAGAAAAAGGGGTTGCTCGGCCGAGCAAGAGCGCCGGCCGACTGAGCCGCGTCGACGACGATCGCGAACGGCTCAGCGGCAATGGTCGCGTGATTCTGATTGTCGAGGACGACGAGCCCTTTTCGCGCATTTTGTACGATCTGGCGCACGAACTCAATTTCCAATGTTTGCTCGCCTCGACCGCGGAAGAAGGAATCGCCATCGCGACGCAGTATCTCCCGAGCGCGGTGATTCTCGATGTCGGCTTGCCGGACAATTCGGGCCTGCTAGTGCTCGACCGGCTCAAGCACGACCGGCGCACGCGTCATATTCCGGTGCACGTCGTGTCCGCGAGCGACAACGCGGAAACGGCCTTATCGCTGGGCGCGATTGGCTATTTGCTGAAGCCGGTGAAGCGTGAGGAGTTGGAGGGGGCGCTCAAGCAACTCGAGTCGCATTTCGCGCAGCGGATGCGCCGCGTACTGGTCGTCGAGGACGATCCCGTCCAGTTGGACGCCTTATGCAAACTGCTGGCTTCCCACGACGTGGAAACGGTCGGCGCGCGGACTGCCGTCGAATGCTTGCAGCGGCTGCGCGAAACCACGTACGACTGCATGGTGTTGGATCTAACGTTGCCCGATGCGTCAGGCTACAACCTGCTCGAGATCCTCGGCCGCGAGGAGATGTATGCCTTTCCGCCGGTGATTGTCTACACTGGCCGCGAGCTTTCGGCGGATGAGGAACAGCGGCTCCGCAAGTATTCGAAATCGATCATTATCAAAGGAGCCAAGTCGCCGGAGCGGTTGCTCGACGAGGTGACGCTGTTTCTGCATCAGGTCGTGGCCGAGTTGCCCGCCGAACAGCAGCGCATGCTCGAGCGGGCTCGCAGCCGCGACGCCGCCATCGAAGACCGCCGCATCTTGGTGGTCGAAGACGACGTGCGCAACGTATTCGCCATCACGAGTTTGCTGGAGCCCAGGGGAGCGCTCATCCAGATTGCCCGCAATGGCCAAGAGGCCTTGGACGCGCTCCGCGATTCGCTGACCGACCCGGCCAAGCGGATCGATCTGGTGCTGATGGACGTGATGATGCCGGTGATGGACGGGATCACCGCGATCCGCAAAATTCGCGCTCAGCCGGAGTTTAAGAAGCTGGCAATCATCATGCTGACGGCCAAGGCGATGAAGGACGACCAAGAGACCTGTCTGGCCGCCGGCGCCAACGACTACATGCCGAAGCCGCTGGACGTGGAAAAGCTGTTGTCGCTGGTGCGGGTGTGGATGCCTCGTTAGAAACGCGTTGCCATGAGCGACAAGACGGAAGAACTCGAGATTCGGCTGCTGCTGGAGGCGATCTATCAACAGTTTCACTACGATTTTCGGGGCTACTCATTCGCTTCGTTGCGGCGGCGGCTGCGGCACGCGCTGCGCCGCTTTGATTGTTCCAATTACTCGCAATTGCAAGATCAAGTTCTGCATGACTCCGCCGTCCTGCCCGAATTGTTGTCCTTTCTGACCGTGCAGGTCAGCGAATTATTTCGCGACCCGAGCTATTTCAAGGCGATTCGCGAACAAGTGATTCCTTATTTACGAACGTATCCGTCGCTGAAGGTCTGGGTGGCCGGCTGCAGCGCCGGCGAAGAACTCTACTCGCTCGTCATCTTGTTTCGCGAAGAAGGGCTGGAGCAACGGACCATCTTTTATGCGACCGACATCAATCCGAAGGCGCTCGAACGGGCGCAGGCCGGCGTGTACGAACTCGATCGCATGCAACAATTCACGGAGAACCATCGCTTGGCGGGGGGCAAATCGTCGCTCTCCGATTATTATTCGACCGGCTACGGCGCCGCGGTCTTTGACAAAAGCTTGCGTCAACGGGTCGTTATTTCCGATCATAGTCTGGTGACCGATTCGGTATTCGCGGAAGTTCAGTTGATCTCGTGTCGGAACGTATTGATCTATTTCGATCGCGAGTTGCAAAATCGAGCGATTGGCCTGTTCAAAGACGCCCTCGATCGGCAAGGATTTCTCGGCTTGGGTTCCAAGGAAAGTCTGCGGTTCACGAGTTCGGCCGCCGATTTCACTGAATTTGCGCGTGAGTCGCGGATCTATCAAAAGCGAGTGAACTGATGAACCTCGGAGTCCCTCGGAGGACGATTCCGCCGGCCGCCGTCGCCATCGGCACCTCGGCTGGCGGGCTTGAAGCGCTGTCGACGATTTTGCCAAGTTTGCCGCCGGAGTTTCCCTTGCCGATACTGGTTGTCATCCATCTCAGTCCTCATAAAGATAGTCTCATGGCCGAACTGCTCCAGGCGAAGTGCGACCTCCGCGTGAAAGAAGCCGAGGACAAAGAACCGATCGTCCGCGGCACGGTTTACTTTGCTCCGCCCGATTATCATTTGCTCGTCGAAGACGATTACCGGTTGTCGTTGTCCAGCGAGGAGGCCGTCAACTACTCTCGGCCATCGGTCGATGTCTTGTTCGAGTCGGCCGCGGACGCTTACGGCGCCGGCCTGATCGGCGTCGTACTGACCGGCGCCAACCAGGACGGCGCGGCGGGCTTGCGCAAGGTGCAAGCGGAGGGGGGCTTGGCTTTGGTGCAAGCTCCGCAATCCGCTTACGCTCCCGGCATGCCGGAGGCGGCCTTGGCCGCATGCCCCAGCGCGCGGGTTTTGCCGCTGGGAGAAATTGCGGGCTTTTTGCAGGAGGTCGCTTGTTCATGATTGCTGTCTCGAACGCGCCGGTCTACTTTCTCCTGGTCGACGACCTGCCGGAGAATCTGCTCGCGCTGGATGGCCTGCTCCGCCAGCCCGGTTTGACGCTGCTGAAGGCGAATTCCGGCCGCGAAGCGCTCGAGTTGTTGCTTAAACATGATGTCGCCTTGGCGCTCGTGGATGTGCAAATGCCCAGCATGGATGGCTTCGAACTGGCCGAACTCATGCGCGGCACCGAGCGGACGAAGCACGTGCCGATCATTTTTATCACGGCCGGGACGGCCGATCGCGCTCGGCGCTTCAAAGGGTATGAGGCCGGCGCGGTCGATTTTTTGCACAAGCCGATCGAGCCCGACATCCTCAAAAGCAAGGCCAAGGTCTTCTTCGATTTATATCGCCAGCGGCAAGAGGTGGCGCTGCAGCGCGATGAATTGCGGGCGGCGACGGCCGAGAACGCGCGGCTGCTGGAGGAAAGCCGCCAATACGCCCGCGCCCTGCAAGAGGCCGACCGTCGCAAGGATGCTTTTTTGGCGATGCTGGCGCATGAGCTGCGCAATCCCCTCGCGCCGGTGCAAAACGCCGTGGAAATCCTGCGGCTCACGGCCGGCTTCGATGTCAAATTGAACAACGCCCGCGAAATCATTTCGCGGCAAATCGCCCACATGGCGCGGCTGATCGACGATTTGCTCGACGTCGCGCGGATTGCGCGCGGCAAGGTGAATCTCCGCACGCAGCGCGAGGACTTGGTCGAAATCGTGCGGCAAACGGTCGAAGACTACCGCCCTGCGCTCTCGAGCGCCGGCATCAAACTCGATCTGAATTTGCCCGATCATCCGCTCTTCTTGCAAGGAGATCGCACGCGTCTGGCCCAGGTTATCGGCAACCTATTGCACAACGCCGGCAAATTTACGCCGCGGCAAGGCGCGGTCAGCGTCCAGGTCGCCTCTTTGCCCGAGGGCGCGACCGCGCGTATCAGCGTCAAAGACACCGGCATTGGCATGGAGGCCGACGTTAAGGAGCAACTGTTCATTCCCTTCAATCAGGCCGAACAAACGATCGACCGAGCCCGCGGCGGCCTCGGTCTCGGCTTGGCTCTGGCCCGCGGACTGGTTGATTTGCATGGCGGCTCGATTGTCGCCGAAAGCGCCGGCCCAGGCCAAGGCTCCGAGTTCATCGTGCTCTTGCCGCTGGCGGAAAATTCGACGATTCCCCATAAGAGCGCGCAGCGCTCGCCGGGCAAAGTCGAGCGCAAATTGCGGATTCTCGTCGTCGAAGACAATCGCGATACGGCCAAAAGCATGCAATTGCTGCTGACGTTGTTTGGCCACGCGGTCGAAGTCGCCTACGACGGCAAAAGCGGCTATGAACTCGCCAAGGAACTGCACCCGGAAGTGATTATCTCCGATCTGGGACTGCCCGGCGAGATGGATGGGTACGAGTTTGCGCGGCGGCTGCGCGTCGATCCCGACTTTGCTCAGGTCCATTTAATCGCGCTCAGCGGCTATGGTCAGCCGGAAGACCGCCGCCGGACCCAAGACGCCGGGTTTGCGCAGCACCTCGTCAAGCCGGTCGCCTTGGATTCGCTCAAGAAAGCGCTGCAGGCCGTGCCGCTGAATTGAGAGCGTGTCGGCCACATTCCCATTGCCGACGGCGCCGGCTACAGACGGCGCCCGTGTCACGCGGTTGCCCGGTTCACGCGCCCGCGGTTCAGCGTGGCGAGCCACTCACCGCCGGCGGCGGAGCGCCATCAGAGCGGCTTGCCCCAACGCGATTCCGCCGTCATTCGCCGGGACGAGCGAATTGAACACAATCCGCAAGGAGGCCGTCTCTAAGAGCGCGCTGATTTGTTCGCACAAGAGTTCGTTTTGAAAAACGCCGCCTGACAGGGCGACCGTCGCGCAGCCGTGCTGCGCCGCCAACTCCTGCACGGCGTCCGCGGTGGCGGCGGCCAAGGCCGCATGAAACGCGCTGGCGATTTCACTCGCGCTGCGTCCCTCCAGTCGATCGCGCAAGCTGGCCGCGAACAGCGGCCGATGATCGAACCGCGGAAAAGCGTAGGCCGCTTGGGGCGCGACCTGCCGCGCTTGATGCTCCAGCCACATCGCCGCTTGTCCTTCGAACGAGATCTCGCGCTGAAATCCGGCAATCGCGGCGACCGCATCGAACAAGCGCCCCACCGAAGTCGATTCAATGCAGCGAACGTTTCGCCGGACCAGCGCCAGCGCGTGTGTGAAGCGGCCTGCGAGTCCGATCGATTCAAGCCGCCGAGCGCCGAATTGGTCCAGTGCATCGCCGTCCGCGAGAAAGCCGGCCGCCGCCTGGAGCGGAAGGCGAGCCGCGGCGTCTCCGCCTGGCATCTTCACCGAGCGAATGGAGGCGATCCGATTGAACCCCGCCGTCAGATCGCCAGCGAAAAACTCGCCGCCCCAGATCGTTCCATCCAAGCCATAGCCCGTGCCGTCGAAGGCGACTCCCAGCACCCGTTCGTGAAGCAGTTCGGTCTCCGCCAGCACGCTGGCGATATGCGCCACATGGTGTTGGACGGCATGCGTGGCCGAGGGACGAAATTGCTCGGCGAAGCGAGTCGAGTGAAATTGCGGGTGTAAATCGTGGACGACGGTGACCTTGTCGGGCGAGACTCGATACATCGCCATCAGATCGCAAACCGTTTCGGCAAAGGCGCGGTTGGCGTCGGCCTCGCCCAAGTCGCCCAAGTGTTGGCTGACAAAAACTTGTCCCTCCACCACGAGGGCGATGGTGTTTTTCAAATCGCTTCCCAGCGCCAAGATTGGCTCGGTGGCCGGCAACGTCACGATGGCGCCGGGGGCGTAGCCGCGGGCGCGGCGTAAAAGCGCCGGCCGGCCTTGACGGACAATCGCGACCGAATCGTCAACTCGCCGAGCGATCGGCCGTTCGCCGACCAGAAACGCGTCCGCGATGCCTGCCAAGCGCCGCAAGGCGTCGTCATCCTCATACGCAATGGGCTCGTTCGAGCGATTGCCGCTGGTGAGGACCAGCGCGGCGGGTGCGCCGGCCGCGAACAGCAGCTCGTGAAGCGGCGATGAGGGCAACATGATGCCGAGCCGATCTTGATCGGGCGCCACGCCGAGCAATTCGCGCTTGGCCCACAAGAGCACAATCGGCCGCGCCGGCGATTCGAGCAGGCTTTGCTCGGCCGGTCCGATTTCGACGAGTCCGCTGGCGACCGCTAAATCGCGCGCCAGCAGCGCAAAGGGCTTTTCCTTGCGAAACTTGCGGGTGCGGAGCGCGGCAACCGCCGCCGCGTTCTCCGCGGCGCACGCGAGGTGGTATCCACCGATTCCCTTGATCGCGACGATTTGGCCCGTTCGGAGCAAGGCGGCAGCTTGTTCGATCGCGCGCATGCCTTGCGCCAAAGTTGCACCGCCATTTTCGAGCCGATAATTTGGCCCGCATTCGGCGCACGCGACCGGTTGCGCATGAAAGCGGCGGTTGGCCGGATTTTCATATTCGGCGCGGCACCGCTCGCACAAGGGCCAAGAAGCCATCGTCGTCGCGCCGCGGTCATAGGGGAGCCGCAGCACGATCGAATAACGCGGTCCGCAATGGGTGCAATTGATGTACGGATATTGAAACCGGCGATCCGCCGGATCGAGCAATTCGCAGCGGCAATCGGCGCATAGGTTCAGATCGGGCGAGATTCGCGCGGTGGGGACCGGCGCTTGTTGGCTGTCGACGATCTGAAAATCACGGTACGCTTGCCACGCGCTCGGTTGCACCTCGAGGCGAGCGATCTGCGCGGCCGGCGGAGCTTGGGCCTGCAGACGGCTGACAAACCGCTCTAGATTTTCCTCTGCCCCTTCGGCGTGAATCTCGACGCCGGTCGCGCCGTTGCAAACCCAGCCGCAAATCGCCTCCTCTTGAGCCAAGCGAAACACGAACGGCCGAAAGCCGACTCCCTGCACGATGCCGCGCAGCACAAGTTGCTTTGCCAAGAGGTTCGCAGTGGAAGGAAGAGGAGTCATCGAGTCGCCGTCGGAATTTGGACTGTTGCGCCGCGGCATCCAAGTCGCCGCGCCTGCGCCGCTGCGGCGGTCCCGCCCGGCGGCCTGGTTCAGCCTGCGATCGGATGATCAACGATCGAGCGCCGACAACAGCCGGCACAACACATGATAAACCGAGGCCTGCACCTCTTGAATGCGCGGAATGTAGTCGCAGTGGACAATCAGCGTGTGGTCGGCAAGCGCCTGGCGCGCGATATCGCCCCCGTCATAGCCGACCAGGGCCACGGTCAGCAGTCCGCGGCGGCGCGCCTCTTGCAACGTGTTCGCCAGATTCTTCGACTTGCCGCTGGTGGAAATGGCGAGCAACACATCGCCCGCTCGGCCATTCGCGATGAGTTGCCGGAGAAAAATGAGCTCGACGCCGACGTCGTTGGCGATCGCCGTGAGGTTGGCCGGCTCGAGCGCGAGCGAAATGGCCGGGATCGGCTTGATGCCTGGCGGCGGCGCGACGCAATCGAGGACAAAATCGTTCGCGTCGGTGGCCGAACCGCCGTTTCCGAACGCCAGAATGGCGCCGCCGGCTGTGATCCGTTCATGAATGGCGCCGGCCGCGGCGGCAAGCGCGGTCGCTTGGTCGCGCACAAAGGCGCTTCGCAGCGCTTCGTCGTCGCGCGCTTTTTGGCAAATCGAGCGGGCCACGTCGGCCATGGTCGCCTCCGGCGAACTCTCTCCGTCTCCCAGAAACGGATACAGAAAGGCCGCCGCGCCGACATCCTCGCCCCGTCCTTGCTGTTCAAAAAAGACATGGACCGTTTCCCAAAGCGTGTGGTACATGATCTCGGTCAACTCTTGATGAATGAATGGATCGTCCGTCGCCGCAGATAAGGGCGACTCACCGAGGGAACCGGGCCATTGCAATAGAAGGGTTCCACGGCTGCGGAGCAAATTCGCCAACTGCTCGCACCGCGGATCGGACCCGGGCGGCCCAAACACCATGGCGATATCGCCCGGACCGGCCAAGGCGGACAACATGGCGGCCGGCGCGAGCGACAAATCGAGCGCCGGGAGGGCCCGCTTGCCGACAATCACCGGATGGACAAACTCAACCGAGACATGCTGGGCGTCGCTCACGTAAGCATCGAAGCCGCAAGCCAAAAGGCGCCCGCCGGCTTGAAATCGGATCGACATTTCTCGGCAGACCGCGGCCAAAGCGGCGCTCTGGAGCGGGATGAATTCGCGCGACAGCCGATTGCGCCGCGCGAATTGCTCGTTGGCGAACTCGATCAAGTCGGCCGGAATTGCAACAGTCATAACGGGAGCGATGCTCAGCAAATGCGAGGAAGCGGATCGCCGATCAGCATATCGATGACGCGGGCGCCGCCGTAGGCGCTATGCGCCACCACGCGCGAATACCGGTCGCGGCGAACTTCGCCCACGAGACAAGCTCGTTCGCCGCCAGCGATCCCGCGCACGGCGGCCAGCGCGGCGTCGGCAACGTCCGCCGCCAAGATCGCCACGAATTGCCCCTCATTCGCCACCTGCAACGGATCGAGGCCCAGCAACTCGCACGCTCCGCGCACGGCGTCTTCGACCGGAATCGCGTCTTCTTCGAGAACCAGCGTCAGGTCGGCGTCGCGCGCCAACTCGTTCAAGACCGTGGCCACACCGCCACGCGTGGCATCCCGCATCCAGCGCACCCCGCTGCCGGCCGCCTCGAGCAAAGCCGAGGTGAAGCAGCCCAGCGGGCGGGTGTCGGAGCGAATGTCGGCCTCAATGTCGAGCTCGGCGCGGGCCAGCATCACCGCCATGCCGTGACTACCGATGGGACCCGAGAGGAAAATCCGATCACCCGGCTCGACGCGTTGAACCTGAAGCTCGGCGCGCGGATCGAGCAAGCCTAGTCCAGTCGTGGTGATGTACATCCCGTCCGCTTTGCCGTGCTCAACGACTTTGGTGTCGCCGGTGACAATCGACACGCCGGCGCGCGCGGCGGCGGCGGCCATGGCGGCGATTTCGCGGCGGAGCACTTCGGCGGTCAACCCGGCTTCCAAGATCAGCGCCGCGGATAAAGCGATTGGCGCCGCGCCGGAAACCGCTAGATCGTTCACGGTGCCGTTGACGGCGAGCTCGCCAATCGAGCCGCCAGGAAACTGCAACGGCTGGACGACAAAGCTATCGGTCGTGAGCGCCAAGCGGCCGGCCTGCGGCGCGAGCACGGCCGCGTCGGCCAGCCCGTCCAAAAACGGATTGGCAAAAGCCGGTTGAATCAGACCTTCGATTAGGCGCCGCGAGGCTTCGCCCCCGGCCCCATGCGCCATCGCAATTTGCTTGTCGTGAAATACAACAGGTCGCGCAGCCGTGGCCATGAACAGAGCTTCTCAAGATGCGGATTCGTAAGGCAACTCGGCGCGGCGCTCTGGGATAAGACCGCGGCGCGCCGTCAATTCGTCGACAAGGAAACCAAGGGCGGTTCGTGAACGCCATATTTGAAGTGCGCGGCGCAGGCCCCTTCGGCCGAGACCATCAACGCGCCAATCGGCCGTTCCGGCGTGCATTCTTTGCCAAACAGCTTGCACTGATGCGGCTTGAGGACCCCCTTGAGGACTTCGCCGCATTGCGCTGCCTTCGGATCGGCGACCGAAATCCCCCGCATCGGCATCGCTTGCTCGGCGTCCCACGGGGCATAAGCGGCATTGATCTTTAGCGCCGAGTGCGAGATGAAACCCAGTCCGCGCCATTCAAAGTGCGGGCGGACTTCAAAAACTTCGGCCAGCGCCCGGAGCGCGGCCAAGTTCCCTTCCCACGGAACCACGCGGTCATATTGGTTTTCAACCTTGGCTTCGCCGCGGCGCAGTTGCCGCAAGATCATGAGAATGGACTGGAGAATGTCGGCCGGCTCGAATCCCGACACGGCGATCGGACAACGATAGTCGCGCGCGATGAATTCAAACGGCCGGCAGCCGATCACCGTGGAGACGTGCCCGGGCCCGATAAACCCATTCAGCCGCATATCGGGCGAGTCGAGGATCGCGCGAATCGCCGGAACAATCGTCACATGGTTGCAGAAGACGAAAAAATTGTCGAGGCGTAGCTGCTTCGCGCGGCGCAAGGTAACCGCCGTCGAGGGGGCCGTCGTTTCAAAGCCGATCGCGAAAAAGACCACTTTGCGGGCGGGATTCTGCTGCGCAATTTTGATCGCATCCAAGGGCGAATAGACGATTCGAACATCCGCGCCGCGGGCTTTGCTCTCGAGCGGGCTGCCTTGTGAGCCGGGCACGCGCATCATGTCGCCGAAGGCGGTGAAGATCACATTCGGATCGTTGGCCAACTCCAGCCCATCGTCCATGCGCCCCATCGGCAAGACGCAGACCGGGCAGCCGGGCCCGTGAATAAGTTCGACATTCGGGGGCAACAAATCGTTCAGCCCAAAGCGGAAGATCGCATGCGTATGGCCGCCGCAGACTTCCATGAAGCGAAAGTGCTGGCGCGGATCAGCCAAGGCGCGGATTTCGCCGAGGGTTTTGCGAATCAGTTCCGGGTCGCGGAATTCATCGACATATTTCATCGGTCGCGCGGCTCCTCGGGCGAGTACGGCGGCCGTCCCTCGGACGGCTCGGTGTTACTGCGAACCGCGTCGGACGGCTCAAAATTATATCCGCCGACCTCGTTGGGCGGCTCAAGATCATAGCCGCCAACCTCGTTGGGCGGCTCAAGATCATAGCCGCCGACCTCGTCGGCGGCGGCCGTGTCTTCGCCCAAAATCGCCAGCATTTTCAGTTGCTCCGCCGCCCGCTCGGCGCTGATTTTGTTCATCGCAAAGCCCACGTGGACCAGCACCCAATCGTTCAGCACAGGCGGGTCATCCAAGAGCAGATCGATGTTGACGCGCCGCCGAACCCCCATGATGTTGACGAGTGCCCACGACTCGTCCGGTTGTAGTTCGGTGATTTGCGCCGGAATTGCCAAACACATCAGAAGTTACTCGGGTGCGGTGAAATAGTTCAAGCCGATCCGGGAGAAGAAAGCATGTCTGGCCACCGGGTTAAACGGCGAGATCCCAGCAAGCGACTCGCGCCGCATGCGGTGAGACCGACCGCCCTCGCGCTCCGCGACGCAGCTTGCCGAGTTGGTTGCGCACGCAAAGCCCATTCCGCCACGCTGCCGGTTGAAGCCCCTCACGTCGCTTGTCGCCGCCGACTCGCCCCCAATCTCCGGGTATATCATTTGCTTCCCCTCAAACCGAGATCGCCCTATGATGAGCGAGGTGGACTCACCATCCGCCCATCATCATTTGCGCGTTCAAAGGTTCGCGGCCTCTCTCAACATACCGGGCAGACAGCCAGAATGCACGAACTTTCCATCGCGCAAAGTTTGATCGAGTTGGTTGAGGAGACCGCGGCCCAAGCAGGCGCGGCGCGGGTCAAAACCCTGACCATTCAGATCGGCGCCTTGGCGGGCGTCGTTAAGGAATCGCTTTGGTTTTCGTTTGAGTTGGCGGCGGAAGGAACCTGTTGCGCGGGGGCAAAGTTGCAAATCAATGTGATCCCAGTCAGCATTTTTTGCGATCGTTGTGAACAGGCGTCGCAGTTGAATGACGTTTATGTTCAGATTTGTCCTCGCTGCGGAATGCCTGCCGCGAAAATCTTGACTGGATTGGAACTCGACCTTGTCTCATTAGAATTGGAGCCGCATGCAACCGCGCATTCTTGAGTTGCGAACGAAAATCCTGAAAAAAAACGATGAACTCGCGCGCGCGCTCCGGTCGGACTTCGATCGCGCTGGTCTTTTTTCCACCAGCCTTGTCTCCAGCCCCGGCTCAGGCAAGACCGAGTTGCTGACGAAAACGCTCGCCGCATTGCATAAAACCCATCGCGTCGCGGCGATCGTCGGCGACTTGGCTACGGATAATGATGCCGTGCGGCTCTCCGCCAGCGGCGCGCCAGCCCGGCAGATCCTGACCGGAACGATGTGCCATCTCGAAGCGGATATGGTTCGCGACGCCCTCGCGACTTGGTCACTCACCGATTATGATTTTCTGTTCATCGAAAACGTGGGCAATCTCGTCTGTCCGAGCAGTTGGGACCTGGGCGAAGCGCTGCGCGTGCTCCTGTTTTCCGTCACGGAGGGCGAAGACAAACCGCTTAAATACCCGACACTGATTAACACGGTCGATGTCGTCGTCATTAGCAAGATCGATCTGGCCACGGCGGTCGAATTCAAACGTGAACAGGCGCTCGCAAACATTCAGGCGGTGCGGCCTGGAGTGCCGGTTCTTGAAGTCTCGGCTAAAACGGGCGAAGGCCTAACCGAGTGGTACAACTTCTTGCAGAGCCGGCGGAGCGCGTTTTTGGACGCCGCGCGGCGGCAGCCGGCGACCAGCGCAGCCGAATCTGCCGATCTGATTCAGGATGCCGCGGCGGTTCCGCCTCCTTCCGCGGCTGCGATCTCCTCTTAACGCTCTCGAACTTCAAGCTCTCTTTCGTCGGAAAGGCTACTCATGCCGGATGACCGCGATTTTCCCGCCCGCATGCAACGAATTGAACAGGCCATCGGAGAGATCGAGGCGACCACGGACCCGGCGACGCGAGCGCGGACGGCCGAACTGGTCTCCTTGCTGTTGGAATTGCATCGCGGGGGGCTGGAACGCGTGCTCGAACTGGTTGCTCAGGCGATTGCGACCGGGACCTCAGTCGAGGAACGCTTGAGCTTGGACTCGTTGGCGTCGAGCCTCTTGTTGTTGCACGGCCTGCATCCGGTCGACTTTCCGACGCGCGTGCAACGCGCGCTCGAAAAGGTGCGTCCAATGCTGCAGTCGCATGGAGGAAATGTCGAACTGCTGGCGATCGACGACCGCAATGTCCGTCTCCGCCTCAATGGAAGCTGCCACGGGTGTCCCTCTTCTGCGCAAACCTTGAAAAACGCGATTGAGTCGGCCATTTGCGAGTTCGCGCCGGACGTTGACGATTTACAGGTCGAGGGAGTGGTTGCCGAACCCGAGCCGGCCGGCTTTGTTCCGCTGGAATTGGTAAGCATCAAGGTGTAGCACGGTCGGCCCGTCGCGAGGAATGGAAATAATGAATCGGTTCGACAAGATCGCGCTACCGGAAGCGCCGGACGGCCTCCACGAGCCATCAGGCGAGGCCGCCCCCTCGTCGTCGCGGCGTCCCTGGGCCGCGCTGCGGGCATTTACGAGCAACCTCGACAAGAAGCCGACGGAAACCTGCGGTCTCTGTTCGCTCGGACTGGCCTCCGAGCATCAGCACCTGATTCAGCCGGAAGAGCGGCGGCTGGTGTGCGTTTGCGATGCTTGCGCGTTGCTGTTCGACGACGAAGGGCGAACTCAATATCGCCGCGTGCCGCGAGACAGCCGCGCCTTGCCCGACTTTCGTTTGACGGACAGCCAATGGGACGCCTTGCAGATTCCGATTGGGCTGGCGTTTTTCTTTCACAGCGTGCCGGCGGCGCGGATTGTCGCCATTTATCCCAGCCCGGCGGGCGCGACCGAATCGCTCCTCTCGCTGGAGGCGTGGCAAAGCCTGGCGGATGACAACGCGGCGCTCGCCGCGCTTCGTCCCGATGTCGAAGCCTTGCTGGTTAATCGGCTGGGGGCAGGGCGCGGGTTTACCGATCCGCAGTATTTCATCACGCCCATCGACGAATGCTACAAGCTCGTGGGACTCATGCGGAGCTTTTGGCGCGGGCTCTCGGGCGGAAGCGATGTCTGGGATCGAATCCGCGAGTTTTTTGCGCGACTATCGGCCCGCGCAAAGATCGAGCGCGGGCCGGCCGCCACCGACCATTCAACCGCCCGTCCAGGCCGCGATTTGCCTTTCGACTCCGCATCCACCGCCGCGCCGCCCGGCGAACGCGGCGAACCTTGACTTGGCAGCGCGATCGCGACTGCGAATCGAGTAGAGTGCCCCTTATGCCGGACTTAAACTTTCAAATCTTGAGCGCTCGCGCTGATCCGGCGGCGGCGGTGCCGACGCTTAACTTTCGTCTGCGGATCGCGAATCTGCGACCGGAATTGCCCGTTCAGAACATCGCCCTCCGCGTCCAGTTGCAGTTGGAAGCGACGCGCCGCCATTATTCTCCCGCGGAGCAGGCCAACCTGGTCGAGTTGTTCGGCGCGCCGGATCAATGGAGCCGGACGCTGGGTCGGCTGCTATGGACCCATGCGCTCGCGAATGTCGGCTCGTTTGTCGAAGAAACAACGATCGAATTGCCGATTCCTTGCACGTTCGATTTTAATGTCGCCGCGACAAAATATTTTCACGGGCTGGCGGGAGGAGACGTGCCGTTGACGTTTTTGTTTTCCGGCACGATTTTCTATCGCTCCGCGGCCGGTCCCTTGCAAATCGCGCAAATCTCGTGGGACCTGGAAGCGGCTTACCGGATGCCGGTTGCGGTCTGGCAAGAGATGATGGACACGTTTTACCCAAATAGCGTCTGGCTCCGCGTCCGGCGCGATGTGTTCGAGCGGTTACAGCAGTACAAGGCAGCGCAGGTGATCCCGAGTTGGGAGCAAGCATTGACGCGGCTACTTGACAGTTCCAACCGCGAGGCGCCGTCATGAATTTCGCACCGGCTGATCAAATTGCCCGCGCCGTGCTGTACGAAGGCTACGTCCTCTATCCGTATCGCGCCTCGGCAATCAAGAATCGGCAGCGGTTCAATTTTGGGGTCTTGTCGCCACGCGGCAGCGAGACGCTTGATCCGCATCTGAAAGGCGTCTTTCAGGCCGAATGCTTGATCGCAGCCCCCGCTCCGCGCCCCGCTCCGACGGAGATCGAACTGCGCGTTCGTTGTTTGCACCTCCGCACGCGGCAACTGTGCCGCCCGGTTGGGCTTGGCTTGGCGGAAGTGCGCGGCGCGGCGGGCGAAACGCCGGAGCTCGAACCGGTCGATGCCGTGGTCATCGATGGTCAAACGTTCGCCACCTGGGATGAGGCGGAAGAGCGAGAGGTCGTCGTCGCGGGCGTCAAGCTCGATAATTTGACCCGCGCGCCGCTTGAACACCCCTTCGAGTTCGCGGAGCAACAGCAGCGCGAAGTCTTGCGCAATCGCGCGGGCGAAATCGCCGGCCTCGCTCTCCGCAGCGCGGCGGCACTGCGCGGCAAGATCGAACTTTCCGCGCGGCCGATCGCGCCCCACGGCTGGTCGTTGCGGATCGTCGTGCAAAACGAGACCCTCGGCGTATCCGCGGCGCCGGAGACATCCAATCGCGGCGTACCAATGCGCGACGCCCGGCAAGAGAATTTGCGCCGCTCGCTGATTTCCGCGCACGCGGTCGCAGGGGTCGAACACGGGTCCTTTATCTCGTTGCTCGAACCTCCTGCGGCGTGGCAATCGCTCGCGGCGGAATGTCAAAACGATGGGGTTTGGCCCGTCTTGATCGGCGCGCCGGGCCGGACCGATCTGCTGCTGGCGTCGCCGATCATTCTCTACGATTATCCGGCCATCGCTCCGGAAAGCCCGGGCGACTTGTTCGATGGCACCGAAAACGACGAACTGCTGACGTTGCGAATTCTCACGCTCACCGAGGCGGAAAAGGCCGAGGCGCGCGGGCTCGACGACCGCACGCGGCAAATGCTCGAACGAACCGAGAGCTTGCCCGAAGAATTTCTGCTGAAGATGCACGGCGCGATTCGCGGCTTGCGGCGTGTGGGAGGGGGCCATGAACCCGTTTGATTTTCTCGATCCCGACGACCGCACGCGGTTGCAAAGCGTGCTCGTTCAAGGGGTCGCCATTCGAGCCGGCGATCGAGTCCGGCTAAAGCCTCGCGCGAACGCCGACATCATGGACCTGGCTCTGCGAGACAAGATCGGCATCGTCGAGGCGATCGAACAAGACTTTGAAAACCGCATTCATTTGGCGATTGTGGTGGAAGACGATCCGGGGCGCGACATTGGGCTGATGCGGCACATCGGCCACCGCTTTTTCTTTTTGCTGGAGGAAGTCGAACTCGTCGCGCCCGTTGTCGGCAGCTAGTTCGCCCATCCCATGCTGGCTGACCACATTCTAATCGCAGGGATCGGCAATCTCTTTCTTGGCGACGACGCATTCGGCTGCGAGGTGGTCCGGCGTTTGTTGCTGAAGTCTTGGCCCGCACGCGTGCGAATTTGCGATTTCGGCATTCGCGGTTTTGATGTCGCCTATGCGCTGATGGACGGGTATGGCCAGTCGGTGCTGGTGGACGCCGCCCCGCGCGGCGACGCGCCGGGGACGGTCTATCTGATCGAGCCGGACTTGGCGGCCATGGCCGACGAGCCGCCGGAGTTGGCTCCGCTGGAAGGACACAGCATGGACCCGCTGAAAGTGCTTCGCCTAGTGCGGACGCTGGGGGGCGAAGTGCAAAAGCTATTCGTAGTCGGCTGCGAACCGTTTGACTTTGGCCTTGCGGAAGAAGGCCGGATGGGGCTCAGCCCGGTGGTCGCCGCGGCGGTGGACCCGGCCGTCGCGCTCGTCGAACGGCTCGTGGCCGAGTTTTTGAATGCCGCGCCGCGACCGGCTGATTGAGCCCAGAGGCCAACTGGGCCAGAAAACGCTGTTTCGAGTTCAACAACGCGCCAGCGCCAACGAGCCGGCGCGCGGCGGAGGATTCAGCCGAAATCGCTCGCGCTCGCTACTCGCTGCTGGGCGCTGCAGCTTCATTTTCGCGTGACGCTCGGATGTGGACGTAATTCAAAATCGCGACAAAGATCGAGCCGCCAATCAAATTGCCCACCAGGGCCAGGCCGGTAAAGCGCGCCCCAGCGCCGATGGTGATTTCGCTCGACAAAAATGCGCCGGTCAGCCATTCGCCCGTCCCGGCGATCGAATGATGCAGTCCCCCGGCGCCAATCACGAAGGTCACTGCGTAAATTGACATGAATTGACCGCTGGTTTGCGGCGAGGCGCTGACGAGCCACGCCGCCTGGGCCATCAACCAGCCGGCCAATATTCCGCTGGCCAAAAGCGGCACGGTCGCCACGTCGACCGCCTTATGAGCCATCTCCAAATAGCCGGGCGCGGCTTGCACGACCGGCTCCGCGAGCGCCAGCAGGCCGGCGCTCGCTAACGTGCCGAGCAAATTGCCGACAATCACGAGTCCCCAGAGCCGAAGCAACCGCGCCGCGGGCGCTCGCCGGTCAAGAACCGGATAGACCGCCGTCGCCGTGTGCTCGGTAAACAGTTGCGTGGCGCTGAGGATGCAGATGATATAGCCGATCGGATACACCAGCGCCGTAAACAAACGCGTCAGACTCGGCGAGTGGAGCGGCGCCGCCGCCGCCGCCATGACCCCCAGCAACAAGACCGTAAACCCGAGAATTAAACCCGCCGCAATGGCGGAAAGGAGCAACGACCAACCGCCGCGATAAAGTTGCTCGAGGCCATCCTTCACCGCCTGATGCAACGTATCATCCGGGTGCCGCCGCGCTTCGTCCGTCCGCTTCACGATCACCGGGACGAATTTTTCGTCTTCGGCCTCGCGCTCCTTGGCGCGGTCGGTGGCCGGCGCGTCGTCAGGAAGCTTTTCCGCGGCCGTTTTTTTGTGCGCTTTGGCGGCCATGAGACGGTCCATATCAGGTCGAAGCACGCTTTTTACCAGCGCCATGCCACGTCGGAAGCGATTTTCCATCCAACCCATGCAATTAGTGAACCGCGGCGAGCCGCGGTAATGAGTCGGTCCGAAGCGCGCGCGGCACTGCGCTTTTGACGACTCCAAATTGGAGCTGTTCTCAATAGGCTCTTTGGTCGTGTCTGGTCCGACAGCAAGCAAGCTGGCGTAGTTGAGTCCAGTTTTGACGCGAATCCGCCTGGCTGATGGCATGGGCAAAATCACTCGGGTCTCGGCGGCAAGGCGCCCTGTTGTTTGAGACTTGTGCGAAGAATGGGCCTGCGATGTGCCGTCTTTGAGCGGCGAAGCGCAAACCTAATTCATAGGCGAAGATGCATCGCTGCGCGGCGTAGTATTTGCAGCTTTGCTTGGACCAACTCCAGTCGCTGGCGGCTAGAGACCTTGGGTTAAGCGCGATTCTCTGATCCCACTCCTTTGATTCGGAGGTGCTTCCATGGTGGCTGCGACGGAACCTTATGGAAAAAAAACCCAACATCCGCCGGCCGTCAAAGAAGTTCACATTCTGTGGATCACCGCGGGCTTGAGTTGCGATGGCGACTCGGTCTCGATCACAGCGGCCTCGCAGCCGAGCATTGAAGATGTGGTGATGGGAGCCATTCCCGGCTTGCCAAAAGTCCATCTGCACAACCCCGTGCTCGCCTATGAGGTCGGCGACGACTTCATGAAGTATTGGTTCCAGGCGGAACAAGGAAAGCTCGATCCGTTCGTGCTGGTCATCGAAGGTTCGCTGCCGAACGAAAAGATCAAAAAAGAGGGCTATTGGGCGGCTCTCGGTACTGATCCCAAAACGGGCCAACCAATCACGACTTGCGAATGGATCGACCGCCTGGCGCCGAAGGCGCTGGCCGTCGTTGCCGCCGGCACCTGCGCCGCCTATGGCGGAATCCACGCGATGGAAGGCAATCCGACCGGAGCAATGGGGCTGGCCGACTATCTCGGCTGGCATTGGAAATCGAAGGCCGGTTTGCCGATTGTGAATGTTCCGGGCTGCCCGGTGCAGCCGGACAACTTCATGGAAACGCTCCTTTACTTGCTCTATCAAGTGGCCGGTTTGGCGCCGATGATTCCGCTCGACGACCAACTTCGCCCGAAGTGGTTGTTTGGCAAAACGGTCCATGAAGGCTGCGATCGCGGCGGTTACTACGAAGAAGGGACATTCGCCCATCATTATGGCGAGGCGGAATGCCTCGTTCGCCTTGGCTGCTGGGGACCGGTGGTCAATTGCAACGTCCCCAAGCGCGGTTGGATGGCCGGAATCGGCGGCTGTCCCAATGTCGGCGGAATTTGCATCGGCTGCACGATGCCGAACTTCCCCGACAAATTCATGCCCTTTATGGACGCTCCGCCGGGCAGCATGGTGTCTTCCGCCGGTTCGTATATGTACGGCAAAGTGATCAAGGCCTTGCGTAAAATTACGCAAGGGATCGCCAACCATGAGCCGAAGTGGCGCCACAAGGATGGCCGCTTGACGACCGGCTACAAGCCAACCACCTACTAATCTGCGCGGTTTCGCAACGGTCGAAAAAACTCGCTTTGGATTGTATTTGCCGGCTTATTCTGTCCGCCGTGTTGTGGACCTGTTTTCTCACGATTCGCTAACTCAGGAGGTTATCTCGTGTCCACTGCCGCGATGCCTAGCAAGTCGGTCAAATCGGATCCGAAAAACCTCGTCGAAATGAATTGGGATCCGATAACGCGGATTGTCGGCAGCCTCGGAATCTATACCAAGATTGACTTTGCGAATCGGGTCGTCGCCGAGTGCCATAGCACCTCTTCGATCTTTCGCGGCTACAGTATTTTCATGCAAGGGAAAGACCCGCGCGACGCGCATTTCATTACTAGCCGCATCTGCGGCATCTGCGGCGATAACCATGCGACCTGCGCAATGTACGCCCAAAACATGGCCTTCGGCGTGAAGCCTCCGGAAATCGGCGAGTGGATCGTGAACCTCGGCGAGGCGGCCGAGTACATGTTCGACCACAACATTTTTCAAGACAACCTCGTCGGAGTCGATTTCTGCGAAATGATGGTCAAGGAGACCAATCCGGGCGTTCTCGCCAAGGCTGAAAAAACGGACGCGCCCAATGCCAAGCTGCATGGCTATAAAACCATCGCGGACATCATGCGGGCGCTCAACCCCTTCACCGGCGAGTTTTATCGCGAAACGCTCCTCGTCAGCCGCTACACCCGCGAAATGTTCTGCTTGATGGAAGGCCGCCACGTCCATCCGTCAACCTTGTATCCGGGCGGAGTCGGCACGCACGCCACTCCGCAACTGATCACCGATTATCTGGTCCGCTTGATGAAGTACGTGGAGTTCATGAAACGCTGTTTGCCGCTGCACGAAGATCTGTTCGACTTCTGGTATGAGGCCCTGCCGGGGTACGAAGAGGTCGGCCGCCGCCGGATTCTCCTCGGCTGCTGGGGGTCGTGGAACAACCCCGATAGCTGCGATTATAAGTACGAGCACATGGACGCCTGGGGCAATGACATGTTTGTCACGCCGGGCGTGATTGTCGATGGTCAACATGTCACCACCAACCTGGTCGACATCAACCTCGGTATTCGCATTCTGCTCGGCCATTCGTACTATGACGACTGGAATCAATCCGAGACGTTCGTGAAGAACGATCCGCTGGGCAATCCGGTCGATCAGCGGCATCCGTGGAATCAAACGACCTTGCCGCGGCCGCAGAAGCGCGATTTCAACGATAAATATAGCTGGGTGATGTGCCCTCGATGGTACGACAAACGCACGAAGGAATATCTCGCGCTGGATACCGGCGGCGGACCCATCGCGCGGCTCTGGTCCACGGCACTCGCGGGAAAGGTCGATATCGGCTATCTCAAGGCGACCGGCAAGAGCGTCAAAATCTACTTGCCGAGAACGGCGACCATGCCGGAGGTCGAGTTCGAATGGAAGATTCCGAAATGGAGCAACGCGATCGAGCGCGACCGGGCGCGGACCTATTTTCAAGCGTATGCGGCGGCGGCAGCGCTGCATTTTGCCGAAAAGGCGCTGAAGGAAATTCATGCGGGCCGTACCAAGACCTGGAATGAATTCAAAGTGCCCGACGAGGCCATCGCTTGCGGGTTCCACGAAGCGGTTCGCGGGGTGCTTTCGCATCACGTGGTGATTCGGAAGGGAAAAATCGCGAACTATCATCCGTATCCGCCCACTCCTTGGAACGCGACGCCGCGCGATTCCTATGGAACCCCGGGCCCCTATGAAGACGCGGTCCAGAATACGCCGATCTTTGAAGAGAATGGACCGGACAAATTCAAAGGCATCGACATCATGCGTGCGGTGCGGAGCTTCGACCCGTGCTTGCCGTGCGGCGTCCATATGTATCTCGGCAATGGCAAGACGCTCGAATCGCACCATTCGCCAACATTCGGTCTGCACGGGCCCGGCTGACCTGGGCGAGAGATCAAATCCCCTCGTCATTCCCGCGCACGCGGGAATCCAGCGCGTAGGTCATGCCTTCCACTCGTCGTCATCCCCGCGCAGGCGGGAATCCAGCGCGTAGGACAGGACGCATTGTTGCATCCCCGGGGTGCGCAGAAACGCTGTGAGGCAGCAAAACCCGCGTCGAAAGGCGGCACGCATTGCTTGATTCCCGCCTGCGCGGGAATGACGTCGAACGGGCAATATCCGCATCCGCCAGCCAAGACATCGCTCTGTTGGTCACGCACGGCGGGAATCCAGCGCGATGGACATCGCTTCCACTCGTCATTTCCGTCCGCGGGAATGACGGTGCGCCAGGCGATTCGCGGCACAGCCGACCGATAACCGGCCCTGCGAATCACGCCTCCCGGCGAACAACGTCGAGGGCGAACTCCCGACCGAGCCTTCGTTCGCGCGCGAGTTTGATCCAGGCCATGGCGAGCGGCTCGAGGAGTCGAGATTCCCTCAAGGGGCCGAGATAGACTGGTTCGAAGCCGATGTCGCGAGCTAATTGCGCTCCGATCTGATTCGCGCCGGCGTCGTCACCCGCGTACAGCATCGTGACGCGATGGTCGCCGTATTGCGGGTTCTCCATATTCGACGAGCCGTTCGTGTTGAAGATCTTCACGATGCGGGCCGTAGGCAGCATTTCGGCCAAAATCTCGCCGGCGGACCGTTCAAAGCCAAGCGTCAAATGGGTCAGTTCCGGGTTCACCGGATTCGTGCAGTCGAGCACGATCTTGCCGGCTAAATCGCCAAGCTGCGGCACAACCTCCGCGACCGTCCGCCACGGGATTGCGAGGAGAACGACTGCGTTCCGGCTGGCGTGATTGAGCGGTTCGAGCGAGGCCCCCATCGGTGCGGCCGCCGCTTGCTTCCGCGGCGCTTGCGGATCGCGGACACAGACCGTTACCTCATGTCCCGCCGCGCTCCACCGCCGCGCGAGGGCTTGGCCGACGTTTCCAAATCCCACGATTGATAGCTTCATCCGTCACCCGCCTCGCAGCCCAAGAGCCGTTTTAGGAAAGATTGATGGCGCCAGATGCAGTTTTCGAGCCAAGTCGAATGAAAGTTGGCCCGGCATTTGCCGCTTTATTTTGCCCCTTGAGCAGCCTCATGTTCGCGGCGAGCCATCCCTCATGAGCAAAAATTCGGATCGCCGTTCGGCGCTGGATTTCATGCCAGTCAAGAAGAACCTGACCCAATTGCGCCGCGCGGCGGCGGCCTGCGAGGGCTGTCCCCTGTTCGCGAACGCGACCCAGACCGTGTTCGGCGCTGGCGCGGCGGCGGCACGGTTGGTTTTCGTCGGCGAACAACCGGGCGACCAAGAAGATCGGGCGGGAAAGCCGTTCATAGGTCCCGCGGGCCAGTTGTTCGACGCGGTTCTCGCCGAAGTCGGGCTCGAGCGCAAGGCCGTCTATGTCACGAACATCGTCAAGCACTTCAAATGGATACCGCGCGGCAAGCGACGCCTGCACGCCATGCCGACGGCGCGCGAAGTGGACGCTTGCCGCCCTTGGCTCGAAGCGGAAATTGCCGCCATCGAGCCCGACTTGATTGTGTGCTTGGGCGCCACGGCGGCTCAAGGGATTCTCGGCCGCGAGTTTCGCGTGACCCGGCAGCGGGGCGAAATCTGCGAACGGCCAGGAGGTCCGTCCGTACTGGCGACATTTCACCCCTCGGCGATCTTGCGAGCCCCGGATGAGGCTGCGCGCCACGCCATGCGGCGCGGTTTCGTTCACGATTTGAAATCGGCTGCGAAGTTTTTGCAGCGGCACTCGGTCGCTCAAAGGGAGCGGCATAAGAAGCGTGTCTAATCATCGTCGCGCACCACGGATCGTCACCGGAGTCGGCGACGGTGAGTGAGTGGAGGGCCCCTGAGCGGATCGACGCGTGCTTCGTCGCGAATCATTCGCCTCAGGCGGCAAAGTAGATCGCGCAATCGCACCCTTGGAACGGCTGGACGAATCGCGCCCTGGTTGCTACGCTGGTCGAGCGACTTGCGGAGAAGCATCCAATCGGCGCGCCTTCTCCGAGCGGAATCGCTGAAATACGATCTGCCCTTTTTATAGGATGGGCGCAATGCCAAGGAAACCGCTGCCGGTGTGCGTGGAGCCGAGTGTTGTTGGACAAGGCGTGTTTGCGTCGCGAAAAATTCGCCGCAATCAAACGATCGGACGGATTGCGGGCGAGATCATCGAAGATCCTCAAGAACACTCTTCTTATTGCATGGACCTGGGCGACGATCGCATTCTGGAACCCGCCGCGCCGTTTCGATTTCTGAATCATAGTTGCGAGCCGAATGCCGAGATTACCTACTGGGAAACGGCCGATGGCCGCCCGGTCGAAGCGCTCTATCTGGTCGCCTTGCGGACCATCCAGCCCGGTGAAGAATTGACGATCGACTATGGCTGGCCGGCCGACCACGCGATCCCTTGCCGTTGTGGCTCGGCTGGCTGTCGCGGGTGGGTCGTGTGCGCCGAAGAGGTTGTTTATCTCCGCGAACGATCGCCGGCGGGAATGGTCGCCGGCGGCGTCGCCTGATCTGGGGCGCCCAGCGGCCCAGGAACAAATGCGATGTCGCTGCCACGCCTGCCGATCGACGAGGTCTTGCCCCAACTCCTCGCCGCGCTCCGCACGCATCCTTGCGCCGTGCTGAAGGCGCCAACCGGAGCCGGCAAAACGACGCGCGTCCCGCCGGCGCTTCTGGATGCGTGCATCGGACCGGGCCAGATTCTGCTTTTGCAGCCGCGGCGCATCGCCGCGCGGGCGGCGGCTTGGCGCATGGCGAGCGAACGCGGCACCGCGCTGGGGAGCGAAATCGGCTATCACGTGCGGTTCGAGCGCCGCGCCTCCGCCGACACCAAGATCATCGCAATGACTGCCGGTCTTTTTCTGCGCCGTTTACAAGACGATCCGTTTTTGGAGCAAATCGCTGCGGTGCTGTTCGACGAATTTCATGAACGAACGCTCGATTCCGATCTGAGCCTCGCCATGGCTCGGCGCGTGCAGACTGAGTTGCGGCCGGAACTAAAACTGGTCGTGATGTCGGCGACGCTTGATCCGGCGCCGATCGCGCGGTTCTTGGGCGATTGTCCTTGCCTCGAAAGCGCGGGCCGATCGTTTCCGATCTCGATTTCATATTCGCGGCACGAATCGCGCGAACCGTGCGCGAGCCAAGTCGCGGCGGGGGTGAAACAAGTTTTCTCCGAGACGAGCGGCGACGTGCTCGCGTTTTTGCCAGGGGTCGGCGAGATTCGCCGCGCCGCTGCCGAACTGGCTGCTTGGGCCGCGGCGGAAAACGTTTGTTTAGCCGAACTGTACGGCGAACTGCCGCTCGAACGCCAACAGGCCGTGTTACAACGCGGAGCGCAACGCAAGGTCGTGCTGGCCACGAATGTCGCGGAAACGAGCCTCACCATCGAAGGGGTGACGGCGGTGGTCGATGCGGGCCTCGCGCGCATTCAACGGATCGATCCGGGACTAGGACTAAATAGACTCATGCTGGAGCGTATTTCGCAGGCCGCCGCGGCGCAGCGCGCTGGGCGCGCCGGGCGAACCGCGCCCGGGATTTGCTTGCGGCTCTGGACCGAATCGCGCCAGCGCGCGCTCGCCGAGCATGAGACGCCGGAGATCGCGCGGCTCGATCTGGCGGCCGCGCTCTTGCACCTGCTCGGTTGGGACGATCGCGGTGTCGATGAATTTGCTTGGTTTGATCCGCCGCCGCCGCCGGCACTAGCGCAAGCGCGCGAGCTGCTCGAGCGTCTGGGCGCAACGAATCGCGGGCGGCTCACTCCGCTGGGACGGCGCTTGGCGAAGCTTCCCGTCGAGCCGCGGCTCGGCCGGATGCTCTGCGAAGGGGCTCGTCTCGGGCACGTCAAACAATTGGCGCTGGCGGCGGCGTTGCTTTCCGAGCGCGACCCATTTCGCACCGGCGCGAGCCGTGCGCGCGCGGCGCACGACGTTTCAGACAGCGATCTGGTGGATCGCGTGCAGGCGTGCGAAGATTCTGCGCAGACCGGACGGTTGCAAACCGCGCTGGGGCCGCTCGAGCGGGCCGCGTTGAAGCAGATTTCGCGGAGCCGCGATCAACTGCTGGCGGCCGTTTTGAAGGCGGATGATTTCCAAGCTCCTCCGGACTTGCGGGTGGAATCGAACGAAGCGCTCCGCCGGGCCGCGCTGGCCGCTTTTGCTGATCGCGTGGCGCGGCGCCGCGAGCCGAACAGCCGCCGCGCAATCATGGTCGGCGGTCGCGGCGTGCGACTGCACGAGCAAAGCGCGGTCCGCGAGGCGCGGCTGTTCGTCTGCATCGAACTCGAAGAGACCGGCGCCGCCGAAGCGCTCGTCCGCCAGGCGAGCGCGATCGAACGCGATTGGCTCCCGCCCGAACTGCTCTCGACGACGATCGACGTGGAATTTGACCACACGAAAGAGCGCGTGGTGGCGCTGCGGAGAATCCGATTTCTGGACCTGGTGCTGGACGAAGCGGCGACCAACGTGCCGGACGATTTTGAACTCGGACCCGTGCTCGCCCAGGCTGCCGCCGAGCGTCTCGACGCGAATTTTTTCCAGGACGACGAAGGTTTGAACTATCTCGCGCGCGTCCGTTGTCTGGCGCGGTGGATGCCGGAGCTAGGCTTGCCTGAATGGGGAGACGATCCGCTGCGGCGGTTGTTGCCGAAGCTGTGCCAGGGGGCGCGATCGATCGACGAGGTTCGCCGCGCGCAGCTCGCCTCGGTCGTGCAATCGCAGCTCACCGCCGCGCAGCGCGCGGCGGTCGAGCGCGAGACGCCGGAGCGAATCGCCGTGCCCAGCGGCAGCCGAATTGCGCTGAAATACGAATTTTTGAAGCCGCCGGTGCTGGCCGTCCGCATCCAAGAAGTGTTCGGCTTGCGGCAAACGCCGCGCGTGGCGGGCGGTCGAATCGCGGTCCTGATGCATTTGCTGGCGCCAAATCACCGGCCGCAGCAAGTGACGAGCGATCTGGAAAGCTTTTGGAGAACCGCCTACGCTGAAGTCCGAAAAGAACTCCGTCGCCGCTATCCCAAACACGCGTGGCCCGAAGACCCAACTCAGGCCGACGCGCAGCGCCGCCCCGGCAAGCGGTAACGAGCCCGGTTTGGGACATGGGATGAGTTCCGACGCCCGACGCCGGCCTCGCGCAGCGACCTTCTTGGCGAAGGGGAGTGGAAGCACGCGCGCGGCTATGGGCGTCTCGAACACATCACCCGGCTGCTCATCCGGAAAGGAAGAACCGGCGCGGCGGCGCGTGGCCGAGCTTACTTGGGCTTGGCCGGTTTGGACAACCGCGCGGCATGGACATGGGCGACGTCGCCCATGTACTCGGGAATACGGTACTTTTCGTCGGCGGCGGTTAAATATTTTTTGGCGAGGTCGCGATTGCCGAGCGCTTCCTCATATAAGCCGACATACAAGTTGGCATTGAAGCGGCGGACTTTCAGTTCGGCGGCGGTCGGATCGCCGGCTTCCGCTCGTTTCAAAACGTCGTCGGGCGTTTTCGTCCCGGCGAACATCTCCCAGACCTCCTTCATCGGCACGCGCGTGTCATTCTTCACTTTGAGCAGCGCGGCCCGCGCCTTTTCCACCCCATCCACGCGAGCCTGACAAAGAAATCGCCAGACGACGTTCTCCACGTCGTTATCGTCAACGTTTTGATAGGCCTCGAACTGCTTGGCGCCGGCGGCAAACTGGCCATCGTAATACAACGAGATGCCAAGTTGCCAATGGCCAGGCCGCGCCGCCGGCACCAGTTCCAAATAGTGTTCGAAGTCTTGCACCGAATCGTGAATGTGGCCGCGCTTGAACTGCTCTTCGCCGCGGACCTGATAGGCGAGCGCCAACTGCGGGTCGAGTTTGAGCGCCGCGTCGCAGGCCAAGATGGCGTCATCGTGGTGCTTTTCAAGCGCGGCTTTACGGGCTTGGGTGAGCCACTCCGTCGCCTCTGGCTCGTCGGCCGATACGCAGGTCGCGAAACATGCGACGACAAAAAACAAAAGCCACCGTCGAGCTTTGAAAAACATGCTCATCTTTTGCCGCGTGCTAAAGGGGAATTCGATTCTCAAAGTGAGAATCTTAAATCAAAACGAGACGAAATTGACAGCTGAATGGCAAAGCGGCAGCTAGCGCCGCCTGGCGATTATGTCGCAACGATAAGCATAACGTATTTCTACAAAATGACTTAAGGCTATTCTTAAAATCCATGAAAAAACCTTAAAGTTGGTGGCACTTCAATTGCATTCATTCAATGGCATTGATTTATCCATAGGTTCTCATTCTGCGTGGCCGTGAGTTGTAGGTGTGCTGGCTCTCAGAGCCGAACCGAAACGCGGTTGCCAAACTTCAGGGAGGATCGGCCCATGTTAGTGCTTAGTCGGAAGCCTGGCGAACGAATCTGTATCGGCGACGGAATTACGGTCTTGGTCAATCGCATCGCTGGAGGACGCGTGACGCTCGCGATCGAGGCGCCCGTGAGTGTGCGGATTCGTCGCGGCGAACTGGCTCCGATCGACGCCGCGGCCGAAGTCCCGGTGAAACCGGAGCCCGTCGCGGAGGGAACAGCCGACAGCACGCTTTCCACCTCCGTAACCGTCGCCGCGGCGAGCGGCGCCGGTGGTACGGGAGGAATTTCACGTGCAGTCATTTTGCCCGCTGCCTTGGCTCGGAGGACGCTGTTGCCGAAAATGCAGGCGGCGCCGAACCCCGAGGTCACGAACCCGCGAGCGCCGCGCTGACCTTGTGAAAGGCCTCGGCTAGTCGGTCGATTGATTCTTCCGGTTGCAGTAAAATAGGATGGTGAAGCACGAGCGTCGAGTCGACGGCGCGTTGGGAATGAGGCAACTCTCCCACCCGGCGACAGCGGCGCTCGCTTCGTTTGGTGAAGCCTCGAAACCCCGTGTCGAGCGCGACCCCTTCGGCTTGCATGGCCGCCACATAATCAGCGCGGGCAACGCCAGCCAACTGCTCTTCGACAAATCGCAGGCCGACCTTGTAAAACGCTGGTTGGCGAAGGGTCGAACAAAACGGATCGAGCAATTGGATGCCGCGGAGCGCGGATAGACGCTGGGCCAGCCGATCGAACCGGTTGCGGCGCAGCGCATTGCGTTCCGTTAACAGGCGAACTTGCGGCGCCAGCACGGCCGCCTGCAATTCGCTCAAGGGGAAGGCCTGATTGCCGCGGTCGCAAAAGATTTTTGCGCGCTGGTGGAGTTCGGGTCGATTGGTCAGAATCGCGCCGCCGCGCCCGGCCGTGAGCAGCTTGCTGCCGCCAAAGCTGAGGACGCCCACATCGCCCCAGGTTCCGGCGATTTTTCCATCATAGACGGCGCCCGGCGATTGACAGGCGTCTTCGACCAGCGCAATCCGTTCGTGGTCGGCAAACGCGCGCAACTTGCGTAGCGACGCCAGCGAGCCGTGCAGATGCGACACGAGCACGGCACGCGTCTTTTCGCTCCGGGCAAGCGGCACTTGGTCCGGATCGAGAGTCCACCGCTGCGGGGCCAGATCGACCAGCACAGGGACGGCGCCAATCGCCTCAATCGCGCGAAAATTGCCGGGAAAGTCGTACCCCGCTAAAATCACTTCGTCTCCGCGGCCAACTCCAACCGCCCGCAAGGCCAGTTCGACGGCAAACGTGCCCGAGCAGCAGAGTTGCACAAACTCCACCTGATGCAGCAGCGCTAGTTCGGTCGCCAGCCGTTCACAAAAGGGACCGTGGTACCGGCCCCAGTCACCCGACTCCCAGGCTGCGCACAGTGCTTGCTGCACCGCCGCGTCGGGTATCGGCCAGTGCGGCGCGCCGTCGGGAAAAACCGGCGTGCCTCCCCCGATTGCAAGTGGTTTGCTGAATCTCACCGGAATCTTTCGCCGAAAAAACTACGGCTGCGGAACCGGCGTCGGCGGAGCGGTCTCTTCGGCGACAAATCCGCACCCTTTGTGCGAGCCGTCGCAGAACGGCTTGTTCTTCGACTCACCGCAGCGGCAGAGCGCCGTCACTGGCTTGCCGCTATTGGCAACGAACGCATTGCCGTTTTGGTCGATGACCTTGACCGGTCCTTCGATCACGAATGGGCCGTTCGGACGGCAGCGCACCACAACTTCCGACATAGGAATCCCCTGGTTGGTTCGCGAATACAAGTTTCAAACGGGTCGACGGCAAAACTACCTTGTTTGCCGGTGGCAATCGGCTGTGGCAAAAAGGCTGTGGCAAAAAGGCCCGAGCCGCCGCAGAATCTTTCTCGAACTGTTAACGTAGCAGTTGCGCGACCGAATCGCAAACGGGCCGCGTTGGCTCGGGACGTTCGCGTCCGTTGACGGCGGCCATCATTTTTCGCTTTGCTCTTGGACGTTCACAATCCCGGCGTCGATGAATTGTCCGCCCGCGTTTTGATGAACGTGGATCGCCACCGTATTGGAGCCCGACTTCAGCAACCCCCGGGCTTTCTCACTAAGGGGAAATTGCGCATAGCTGCTGGTATAGCCCGCCAGGCTGGCGACTTTCTCGCCGTTAAGATAAATCTCGGCATCGTCGTCGTGGTGGACCAGCCATTGCGGATCGGTGAGGTGCGCGTCTTTCAACTCGAACGACCGCCGCAGCCACAAATCCTGCGATTTCCACTCCGTGCCGATCACCGCACCGGGCGTTCCTTTGGTGCCAAAGCCTCCGCCCGCCGACGTCCATTTGGAATCGTCAAAGCCGGGTTTGAACCAGTCGTCGGCCGGCTTGCTGCCAGTGGTTTTCCACATTTGCGGAGAGTGCTGCGAAGTGGCCAGCACAACCTCTACCCGAGGCGGGGGCAAATACAACTTGCGATGCGCCGCGGTCACGGCGGCCTCAGGCAACTTCAGCACCTCGCGATCGTAGGTCATCATCCCGTTCACTTCCCCTTCGACATCGGTCGTCTGGGTATAGACCGCGGCGCAGAGCCCTTGGCCGATCAAGCCACGCAGCCGCCCCATCATTTGCAGATATTCCGCCCCCAGGTCTTCCTTATTCTTGAATTGGACATAGCCCCAGTTGTTCTTCTCGGCCCACAGATGGCCGTGAATCGCCAGGCCGAGTCCGCCGAACTCGCCCAGAACGGCGGCCCGGCGCTCCTCGACGCGGGGCATGCCCGGGCCGGGGTAGTTGTGCATGTCACTGACGTCCCCGACGTGCCGGTCCGTCCAGCCGCTGGCATTATCGACCAGCCGCGAGGGATCGAGTTTATGCGTCATGTCGACGATTCGAGCCGTGTCGAATTGGCCCCAGCCTTCGTTGAACGGCACCCACATCACAATGCACGGATGGCTTTCGAGGGCATGGATGATCGCCGTCCACTCGCGTTCATATTCGGCCGCCGAAGCAGGGCTCCGTTTCAAGTCTGGATCGTTGCCGCCGATCCCGCGATCACCACTAGGCATGTCCTGCCAGACCATGATCCCGAGCTGATCGCAATCGTAATACCAGCGGTCAGGCTCGACCTTCACGTGCTTGCGAATCATATTGCAGCCGAGCTTCTTCAACATTTCTACATCCGATTTCAAGGCGGCATCGCTCGGCGGCGTATACAGGCCGTCGGGCCACCAGCCCTGATCAAGCGGGCCGTATTGAAACAGCGGCTTGTTGTTCAGCAGCAAGCGTGGGATCCCTTGTTCGTCTTTTCCCAGCGAAATCTTGCGGAGCGCGGCATAACTCTCGACGGCGTCACCGCCAGCGAGTTCGACCTTCAACCCGTACAGAAACGGATCGTCCGGCGACCAAGGTTTAGGCGTCTTGATTTCGAGCGCCAACGGTTCGCCGGCCAGCCCCTCGGCCGTGGCTACGGTCGTTCCCTTGTCGAGCAAGGTCGCAGTCACTTTGCCGCCGGCTTTTGCGTCCGACGCCTGGACGGTGACGAGGATTCTCTTGCCATCGAGGTCCGGAACAATTTTGAGGGCGGCGATATGCTGCTCCGGAACGGTCTCGAGCCAAACCGTTTGCCAAATGCCAGTGACCGCGGTGTAAAAGATTCCACCTGGCTTGAGCACTTGCTTGCCCCGCGGCTGCGTTCCTTTGTCGGTTGGGTCGGTAACGCGGACGACGAGATCTTGTTCGCCGGTCGCTTTCAGAGCGCTGGTAATATCGAATTGGAACGGATCGTAACCCCCTTCGTGCATGCCGACTTTAGTGCCATTGACGTAGATCGTCGCTTGCCAATCGACGGCGCCAAAGTGCAATAAGAGTCGTTGGTCGCCGGCCGGTTTGCTCAGCTTCAGGCTGCGATGATACCAAACGGCGTTGGGTTCGCCGACCGGTTTCATGACGCCGCTGAGAGCCGATTCGACGGGAAACGGCACCAGGATCTGGCCGTCCCACTGTGGCGGCTGCGTCTCGTTTTTGGCGCGAATTGCATAATCCCATAGCCCATTCAGATTTTGCCACTGCGGTTTGCCCTTTTCCAAGCGTACGAGTTGCGGCCGGGGGTATTCCGGATGCACGTTCGCGGGAGTGACCTCTTTGCCCCAGCGCGTCATTAGGGGGCCCGCAGCCGGCTTCCACGCTTCGGCCGCGTGGCTGGGCGCGGACAATAGCACGAGTCCGCTAAACCATAAGGCCGAAAGCAAAACCGAAGTGAGCAACGAAACCGCGCGTGCAGTGAAACGACGAGACATGATCAGCGACCTCAAAACGAAGGGTGGGCAAAGCACAGAGGAGCAGTCGGGCCAAATGCAGTTTAAGCATCGAGCCAGCGGAAATGTAGCGTTGCTAGATGAATTCCGCGAAATTCTCGCCGTCGCTGCGGGCCCAAATTGGGCGCCGTACGACTGGGATAGACACGTCTTTTTGGCCGGGTTAAACTGCTTCTCTGCACTGGCTCCTGCCGCGAGACGGGCACCTGCAATGAGCCGCCTAAAAAAATGCCGCGCATGCGACGAGCGCCAAGGATCGTCGCCCCGCAGCCGCCCGACCATTCAAAAACGAGGCTCAAGGATGAGCGCAGCGACGTTGATCGCACGGATGCCCGCCCCCGCGGCCGAACTTGTGCCGCACCGCGCCCCGCGGCGGGCCGAAGCCGACCTGCTCGAGGATTTGGCGTATCGCTTTGGCCGCTCCTATGATTCGTATTTGGTCACGGAGCCGGGGCGCGAGTGCTTCTGGTCTGCGGCGCGCGACGGGGCCATCGTCTTTTTGCGGCGAGGAAAGTATCTCAGTGTCGGCGGCGGCCTGCTGGCGGCAGCCGCGGACAAGCGCGAATTGCTCGCCGAATTCATCGATTATCTGCGCGCGAATCGCCTGCATGCCTCGTTCTATAACATCGCGGAAGATGAACTCGACGTTTTTCGCGAAGCAGGTTTTCAAGCGACCAAATGGGGCGAAGACGCCGTTATGAACCTAGGCGCGCTGACCTGGAGCGGCAAGTCTTTTGAATGGGTCCGCCGACAATCGAATTTTTGCCGCCGCCAAGGACTCGTTTGGTCCGAATGCCGCCAAGCCGCCATGTCGCCATTCGAGTGGCATTCGCTCGTCGACGAACTCCAAGCGATTTCCACCGCTCGGCTCGCGACGAAGCCGCAGGCGGTTGAGACCGGCTTTCTCGATGGGCGCTTCGATCCCGAACGGTTAGGACGCAAGCGCTTGTTTATTGCCCGCTCGGCCGCGCGCATCGAAGGTTTTTTAATTTGCAATCCGTGCCAGGGCGGAGCGGAGTGGTCGCTGGAGATGTATCGCCAACGGCCCGACGGCGTGCGTGGGACCGTCACGTTTTTGATGCACGAGACCTTACAGCAATTTCAGCGCGAGGGATTGCGCCGCGCATCGCTCTGTCTGGTGCCGGCGCTGCGCTGCAATCAACCGCTCGCCGGCGATAGCCGCTTGATTCGCTGGGGCTTGGCGGTCAGCCAATACTTCAATTTTCTGTACGACGTGAAGGGATTGTATCATTTCAAGAGCCGGTTTCGGCCGCAATTTGAAAACCGCTACGTGTGCGCTTATCCGCGTGCGACGATCGGTTCGTTGCGGGCCTTTACTCGGGTTTCCGGCGCGCTCGATTTGTCGCCGCAGAAAGTCGTCCGCTGTTTCTGGGACCACTTGAAAAAGTGGTCGCGCCGCGCCACGCTCGCCGCGCCCAAGGACGAATCCATCGAATCAATCGGCCGGTCGTAAAATCGAAAGGCCCCCTCGGTTCGGCGCCCATTCGCCGGCCCCACCGCAGACTGTTATTTAACACGCTGCCACGTCACAGTCCGGGGGCAAATGGAGAGCGGTCGCGGTTCTTATGCGGCGGCGGCTTGGGCGAACCGCCGATATAAACCAGCATAGACCCCTTCGGCCTCGAGCAATTGGCGATGGGTGCCGCGTTCGACGATGCGGCCTTGATCAAGCACCAGAACTTGATCGGCATGGCGAATCGTGCTGAGCCGATGGGCGATCACGAAACTGGTCCGCCCAGCCAACAACCGGCTCAGGGCCTTCTGAATGCGAGCTTCCGTTAGCGTATCCACGCTGCTGGTCGCCTCGTCGAGAATCAAGATCCGCGGATCGGCGAGCAGCGCGCGCGCAAAGCAGACGACTTGCCGTTGGCCGAGCGACAAGCTCCCTCCGCGTTCGCCCACTTGCGTTTGCAAGCCCTGGGGCAAGCTTTCCAGCATATCGAGACAATCGAGCCCGCGAATCGCGGCTTCGACTTCGGCGTCGGTCGCATTGGGTTTGCCATAGCGGACGTTGTCGGCGATGGTGCCGCTGAACAGAAAGTTGGTTTGCAGGACAATGCCCACTTGGCGGTGGAGCGAAACGCCGCGGACGGCATGCAGGTCGTGGCCGTCGATCAAGATCCGGCCGGCGGCCGGCAGATAAAACTTGGCGAGCAGATTAATGATCGACGTTTTGCCGCTGCCGGTATGGCCCACGAGCGCAATCGTCTCGCCCGGCCGAGCGCTCAAATTAACCTCGTGCAGGACAGTTCGGCCAGGATCATACTCGAAGGAGACATTTTGAAATTCGACGCGACCCTCGACCGGGGGCAGATCTTGCGCGTCAGGCGCGTCGGACCATTCCGGCGCAATGTCGAGCAGCTTGAACACGCGCTCGGCTCCGGCCATCGAGGTGAGGGCCTGATGGTATTGATTGCCGAGCGAAGTGATCGGCGAAAAGAACATGTTCGCCATAAAGAAGAAACCGACCAGGTCGCCAATCACGACGCCGTGGCCATGCAGAATTTGATAGCCGCCGACCATCAGCAACGAGGCGATGAACACCTGGCTGTTCAAATCGAGCAACGGAAGGAACTGTCCTTGCGTCCGATTGAACGAGACATTGTACTGCGAATGGTCATGGACCAGTTCATGGAAGAGTTCGGCGTTCAAATCTTGGCGGACAAAGCCTTGCGTGATGCGGATGCCGTTGACGCTTTCGGCCAAGGTCGCGGTCACTCGGCTGAACGACTCGCGCATCAGCCGCAAGACCACGCTCATCTTGCGATGAAAGTAATGGTTGATCGTCCACAGAACCGGCACGAGCAAGAGCACCATGCCGAACAGAATCGGATCGTACCAGAGCATGAATCCGCCGGCGACGGCCATCTGCCCCAGCTGGACAATGCTGACAAAAAAGACTTCTTGCACGCCGACCCGCACGTCCTCCACGTCGGAACTCATGCGGCTGATGATGCGGCCCAGCTTGGTTTTATTGAAAAAGCTCATCGGCAGCCGCTGGAGCTGCGCGAACATTTCGCAGCGCAGGTCATACACGACCGCCTCGCCCAACTCGAGGGCCAGCCGCTGGCGAAAATGCATCACGATTTGCGTGCTGACCGCCAGCAGAGCGAACCCGGCGGCGCCCCACGCCAACCCGATGGGGTCGCGATCGGCAATCGGACCTTTGATGACCGCGGCGATGATCCAGGTGAGGCACGGCAATTGAATCGAGCGGAGGATCACCAGCAGCACGAGCCAATTGCGTTTGCCGGTGTACGGCTGGGTGTAGCGGTAGAGCCGCCGAATTAGGCCGAGCTCGAGCGGCCGCTGCTCGTTCTCGCGCGCTTCGCGCTGGTCGAGACGGGTCAGGCCGTGGGCCAGATCGACCCGCCGCTGCTTGGTCGTGGCGTTTGCTTTCATGCGGATTCCCTCCATCCCTCCACGGTCGCCACAGCGCGATCGTCGACCAAGAGCTGCGATTTCGCCGCTCGGCGGTAGTGGCCGGAGCGCTGCATCAATTCCTCATGCGTTCCGCGCTCGACGATCCGCCCCTCTTCCAGCACCAGAATCAAATCGGCGCGGCGCAACGTGCTGAGCCGATGGGCGACAATGAACGTGGTCCGGCCGGTCGTCACCTGATCGAGGGCTTGCAAGACTTCGTGTTCCGTTTCGGGATCGATCGCCGCGAGCGCGTCGTCCAAAATCAAAATCGGCGGCTCGAGCAGGACTGCGCGCGCGATCGCGAGCCGCTGCCGCTGTCCGCCCGACAGATTGGAGCCGTATTCGCCGATTACCGTGTCGTAACCATGCGGGAGGTGCTCGACGAATTCATGCGCCGCGGCAATTCGGGCCGCTTGTTCGATCTGCTCCTGGCCGGCGTGCGGCTGGCCAAAGGCGATGTTCGCGCCGACCGTGTTGCTGAAGATGAAGCTCTCTTGAAACACGAGCCCGATCCGGCGCCGCAGTTCGTCCAAATCGAGGTCGCGGAGATCGACGCCGTCGATCAGAATTCGCCCTTCGGTCGGGTCATAGAAGCGTGGAATCAGGTTCAAGAGCGACGTTTTGCCCGCGCCGGTCGCGCCGACAATCGCCACGCACTGGCCGGGCTCGATCGTGAAATCAAGCCCTGCGAGGATCGGTTCGCCAGGTTGATACGCAAACGAGACGTTTTCAAATCGCACTTCGCCGCGCACCTTGCCGAGTTCGACTGGATGAGCGGGGCTTTCGATCTCCAAAGGCGCGTCAAGAACTTCGAACACGCGCTGCGCCCCGGTCAAGCTGGTTTGAATGCTGTTGGCGATATTGGTGATCTGGCCGATTTGGTTGGCGAACTGATTCAACAAATTCGCGAAGACAAACAACCCGCCGCCGAGGCTCAACTTGCCTTCAATCACGAGATCTCCGCCGTAGCCCAGCAGGACCAGCATGTTGAGCTGGGTGAGAAAGCCCATCACCGGCTGAAAGACGCTGATCTGGCGAAAGATTTTTTGCTTTTGGTCGCGGACGGCGCGGCCGGCCGCTTCAAATTTCGCGATTTCCTCTGGCTCGCGAGCAAAGCCTTTAACGACGTGAACTCCTTGGATGTTTTCGGTCACGACCCGCACGACCCGATCAACAAGCTCGCTGCTGCGCACATATCCCGGCCGCACCTTGCGAGCAAAATAAACGGTGCCGAACCACAGCAAGGGGGTCGTCGCCAAACAAGCAATCGTCAGCCAGACGTGCAAATGGAGCATGTAGCTCAGATAAATCACCAGGGACAAACCGACGGCCAGCACTTGGATAATGACGCCGTCGATAAACATTCGCACGGCTTGGACGTCGCCGGCCACCCGATTGATGATCGAGCCGCTTTCATTCGCATCAAAAAAGCGGAAGCTGAGCCGTTGCAGCTTGTTGTAGACGGCCGAGCGGAGATTGACGACGATTTTTTGGGCCAGCCGCGCCGAGGTCACCGTGGCGAAGAACTTCAGCAACGAATTTGCGACCGCGAACAGCAGAATTCCGCTAGCGATGATTCCCAGTGCCCCCAGCGTCGAAACGCCTTGAGGCAAGCTCAGGCCGAAGGGAACTTGCGGCGGCCCGGCTTGCGGATCAAGATCGAAGCGCAACAGATCGATGCCCAATCCGGTCAGCCCGAGGCCCGCCGTGCTGAAGGCGACCAGCGTGACTTGCTGGACGAGAACGGCCAAGCAGCCAAGTCGATAGCGCCAACCTAGCGCCAGCAACCGGCGAACGAGTGCCCCGTTGCTGAGCGACGCACTTTGAAGCTTGGTGACGGCGGGAACGGTCGGAGACGCGGCAGGCATTTTCCCTGGCAGGTAGAACACAAAACGGGCCACCCTCCGCACCAACTCCGTAACGTGAAGATTACGAACACGGTTTGCGGCGGAACGAGGGCCGAAAAGGTATCTTATCCCCCGGCCGCTGCAAAGGCGAATTTGAGGAGTCCAGAAAGTTCGTTCCGCCCCCTTCCCTAACAGCCCTATCTTACCTTGCTGCCAGCCTTTAGAATGGGCGCGCGAGCCAACCAGCGTGTCGCGGAAAACCGCTGCGACCGGTCTCGCTTTCCCCTTCTCTTGGCACGGAAAGAGTTCGTCGTGAAGACTTTGCTGACGCCGGAACAGTTAAGCGACGGGGTGGAACGCCTGGCCGCGGAAATCGGCGCGTATTACCGCGACCGGCCTTTAACGCTGATTGGCGTGCTCACGGGCAGCGTGGTGATGATCGCCGATTTGATGCGCCGCCTTGAATTGCCGCTGAAGATTGGCTTTGTCCAAGCGAGCAGCTACCGCGGCCAGGACACCCAGCCGGGGAGCTTGGCGATCCATGCCGATTTTCTGCCCGATTTGCATGGCCAGGACGTGCTGGTTGTGGATGACATTTTTGACACTGGCCGCACTTTGTCGCGGCTCGTGCTGGACATCAAGATTTTTGGCGCGGCTTCGGTCCGCTCGGCCGTCTTGCTGCGAAAGCACGGCCGCCGCGAAGTCGGCCTCGAACCGGATCACGTGGGCTTTGAAATTCCCAACGAGTTCGTGGTGGGCTATGGGCTGGATTATGACAATGCCTATCGCAATTTGCCCTATGTGGCGGCGCTTGAAGCCTCTGAGTTGACTCCCTTGAAATAAGCACGCCGCCTTTTTGCAGCATTGCCGGCCTCATGCGGATTTTGCACGTAATCAACTCGCTGGACGGTCCGACCGCCCGGCAGCTTACGCGCCTGCTCGCCGAATTGCGCCCGCCCGAATGGACGTTTGAGATTTTCGTCGCGCAAACGCGGGGAAATGTGCATCTCGCTGGGCTGCCGCCGGAGACGACGGTCCGAATGGCGACTCGCGGTCGCGGGCTCGATCTATCGTATTGGCGGCAACTCGGGTTGGCCATCGATCGCGGGCGGCCCGATCTGGTCCAGGCTTGGGACGACGAGTCCGCTTTGTATGCTGGACAATTGGCCGCGTCACGAAACATTCCGCTGGTTGCGCAGCACCCGGCGGACGTGCGTGCGGGCTGGCTTGCGCGGCTCGCGCGCGAAAAGTGGGGCGCTGCGACCGCGTGCTGGGTTGCGTCGTCGCCTGCGCTGCGCGAGCAAGCGATTCGCGCCGGGCGACCCGCCGCCCGTGTTGTCTGCATCCGGCCCGGAGTCGCGGCGCTTGAAACCGCAACGACGGCAACCGTGGCGCGAGCCGATTTTCTGCGGGAATTTGGCTTGCCGGACAATGCTCGCTGCGCCGCGATAATCAGTCCTTTGCAACTCCGCAATCGCGTCAAGGACTTGATCTGGGCAACGGATATGCTGAAGTTCTATGGGTCGCCGGTGCAAGTTCTCGTGTTCGGCGATGGTCCGCAGCGCTGGCGAATGGAGAAGTTCAGCCGCCAATGCGAAGTCGCGGATCGTCTTCATTTTTTGGGCAATCGCGCCGACATATTGCGGTGGCTGCCGTTTTGCGATCTGCTCTGGGACGCCTCCGAGCCGGCCGACAGCGGCGCGGCGCTGGCCGAAGCCATGGGCGCCGGCATTCCGCTTGTCGCTAGTGATACGAGGCCCCATCGCGATTGGGTCCGCGCGGGCGAAAATGGTCTCTTGGTGCCCGTGGGTGCGCGGGCAGAGTTCGCCAACGCGGCCAATCGGCTGTTCACCGATCGCGCCCTGGCCGAAAAACTGGGCGCGGCGGGCCGCTCGCGGGCGCTCGCGGAATTCTCCGCGGCGACGATGGCCGCCAAATTCGCCGAGCTTTACCGCTCCGTCTTGGCTCGCGGGGTCGAGAAGCCGGCCGCAGCGGCCTCGCTTCGATCGAGATCGAGTTGATCGAGTGTCGAGAATATGCTCTGCGTATTGAGCGAGGCGCGGCGGACGTCCGCGCCGGCTCCTTTTGAAGGTGACACAAATTCCTTCAACTCGACCAGGGCCGGAGCGATCAGCAGAATGAGCGCGGCGGGGGCAAAACAGAACATCAGCGGCAGCACTAACTTGACCGGGGTCTTGTTCGCTTGCAGCGTCGCCAGCTGCTTGCGGCTGGAGCGCAAATGGTCCGAATGCTCGACCAACGTGCCGGCCAACTGCGTTCCCAGCCGTTCGCCGCGCGTCAGCAGGCCCGCCAGTTGGCGGACCTCGGGCAGATCGACGCGGGCGGAGAAGTCGGCGAGCGCCTGCGGCAGACTGCCAACCTCGGCTTGCCGCTTGAGAATCAGTAGTTCTTCCGCCAATTCGGGATACGCGTTCAACTGCCGCGCTACGTGATCCAAGCTAGGGCTCAAGGCCATCCCTCCGCCAAGACACATGCTGAGCATGTCCATGGTGTCGGGCAAGCCATTGCGAATCGCACGGCCGCGCTCGCGGCGGCGCCAGTAAACATAGAGCCGCGGCGTAATTGACAGGCCGACCGCCAGCAAAACTCCGCCAACCAGCAGCGGCACGGTTGCGGCTTTTTCGGACATTAAAATCAGGGCGCCGGTGGCCACCAGCGGCGCGAACAGCAGGACGAACCGCAACGCATAGATGGAAGTCGCGGCGTCTGGTCGATACATCCCGGCCCCGCGCAGCAGCTTTTGGAAATCGTGCCGCTCTTTTTTTGATTCGGGAATCTGCGCGGCCAGCGCCGGAGCGAGCGCGGCAAATAGTCCGCCGGCTTGTTCTGCGTCATCGAAACCCAGATCGATTGCATCGAGCCGCTCGCCGAGCGTTTTCGGTCGGCGGTTCAGCCGAACGAGCAGTGCCACCACGCCGATCGCAAACAAGCCAAACCCAATTGCAAACGAGGCCCAGCCCCCCACCGCGCCGGAAACGGCGTGCTGCCAAACGGAACCCGCGGCCTCAGTCAGATGATCGAAAAACGCGCTCATTAGTAGTTCACCTTCAATAAGCGATAAACCCACGCGATGCCCGTCAACTGCAAACCGACCGCCGCGCACGCGAGCGGGAAGCCCCAGTGATGCTCAAAAAACTTTTGATAATAGGTGGGTTGCAGCGTGCTCAAGGCGATGACCGCCACGACGGAGCCGAGGATCAAACCGATCGCGGATAGCCGGCTGCCGGCCGTCACCGCGCTCAGGTGACCTTGAAACTCTTGCCGATCGCGGGCGGCGCGCGCGAGCCGTTCCGTGAGCAAGGCGAGATTTCCGCCGGTCAGCCGATGAACGAGAACCGCCGTGGCAAAAATCTTGAACTCCGGCAACGGCACGCGCTGCAACATCCGTTCGAGCACGGCGGGCGCCGCTTGACCAAGTCGTAAATGGGCCGCGGCGGCGGCAAACTCTTCGCCCAGCGGACCGGCGATTTCGCGCGCGACCTGCGTGCAGGCCTGTTCCAGATTGCGCCCGGCGCGAACCACGTCGGCGACGATTTCCAGCGCTTCCGGCAACGATTTGCGCATTTCCTTCTGGCGACGCCAGCGGCGGAATGTCCAACCGAGGAAGGGCACAATTCCTCCAACGAACATTCCGGCCGCCGTCGCCAAGAGGTTTTCAGTTAAAACAAATAGAACCGCGCCGCCGAGGAGGAGGCCGCCGAGCGCGACCATGGAAGCGCTGCCGGCCGAGAGGTTTGAACCGGCCTGCGATAAGAGCCGAGTAAAGGCCGCGTCGAGTGCGCCGGGCGGCTGCTGGCGGTCGATGAATTCACGCGGCAGTTCGGCCGCCAAGGCATCGAGTTCCGCCTCGCTGCCGGTAAACTGCGGCGCGTCGCCGCTGCGCAGAAAGATGCCCAGCGCGAGAACCGCGAGCAATCCGGCGACAAACGTCGCTCCCAAAAAGATCGGCAGCAAGATTACCATGATGATCTGCGCTTAGGTCGAGGTTAAAGTGCGCGGGGCGAACAGTTCGGGCGCGAGGGGGATTCCGGTTTCTTCCAAGCGCCGCGCGAAATTCGGCCGTTCGCCCGTGGCATAAAAGTGTCCCGTCGCGAGCCCCTCTTGATCGACGCCGGTCGTTTGGAAGCCAAACAACTCGCGGAGGCGGTATTCGCCGTTTTCGAGCCCCGCCAGCTCCGAGATTCGAGTCACGCGGCGAACGCCTCCTTTTAGCCGTGCGACATGCACCAGCAGCGTAACGGCCGAGGCGATGTAGCGCCGCACCACGGAGACCGGCAGTTCGAAGCCTGCCATGCTGACCATCACTTCCAGCCGCGACAGCGCATCGAGCGTATCATTGGCATGAATGGTCGAGAGCGAACCCTCGTGGCCCGTGTTCATCGCCTGGAGCATATCGAGCGCTTCGCCGCCGCGGACTTCGCCCAGCAGAATCCGATCGGGCCGCATTCGCAAGCTATTGCGGACCAGATCGCGCTGAGTGACGGCGCCCAATCCTTCGGCATTGGCGGGCCGCGTCTCCAGCTTCACGACATGATTCCGCTGAAGGAGCAATTCGGCCGAGTCTTCAATCGTGACCAGGCGTTCGTGCGGCGGAATGAAACGCGACACGCAGTTTAAGAGGGTCGTTTTTCCGGCGCCCGTCCCGCCGCTAATGAGAATATTGATCCGCCCCGCGATTGCAGCGCTCAGCAAGGCGACCATCTCCGGGCAGACCGAACGGAACTTGAGCAAGTTCTCGAGTTCCAGCGGCTTTTGGCC
>DASRSE010000124.1:0-13326 GCA_035656655.1 Pirellulales bacterium | reverse complement strand
GATCCAACACACAAATCGCAAAGTGCTTGCTATGAATGTCCAAACCAACGTAAAACATAGTCGCCTCCCAAGGTCAGGAACGGTGAAACCCCATAAGTTCAACGTTACCTGACCGACGGAGGTTCCTACATAGTTTCAGCTCGACAACTCGGAGCCGCGCGATGAACTCGACCCTATGGCCCGACGATGGGTTGATCGAAGCCGAACGCTACGAGTTGCAGGAGTCGCTCCGCGCCTGGGAAGTCACGCGGCGCGATTTTTTTGGCTTGAGCGGCGGACTCATTGTCGCCCTCTTCGCGAGCGAATCATTGGCTCAACAACCGGGCGGACGTGAACCGGGCGGACGTGAAGCGGGCGGAAGGGGAACGGGCGGAAGGGGCCGCGGCGGATTTGGCAACATGCCGCAAGAGATTAGCGCCTGGCTGCATATTGGCGAAGATAGCATCGTCTCCGTCTTCACCGGCAAAGTCGAGGTGGGGCAAAATATCCGCACGTCGCTCACCCAAGCCGTCGCCGAGGAATTGCGAATTCCCTTGGCGCAAATCCGCCTGATCATGGCCGACACCGCGCGAACGCCGTCCGACCCGGGGACGTTCGGCAGCCGCACCACGCCGACGATGTTTCCGCAATTGCGGCGCGTTGCCGCCGCAACCCGCGAGTTGCTGCTCGATCTGGCGGCCAAGAAAAGTAAAGCGGATCGAACCCATTTTCAATTCACCAACGGCAAGCTGGTTGACGCGCAAGGGCAACATTCGTTCACGCTCGCTGAACTGACCAAAGACGAACCGCTGAAGCGCGTCGCTGGACCGGTCCCCTTGACGCCGCCTGAAAAATGGACCGTGGCCGGCCGAGCCACGACCAAGGTCGATGGCCGAGCGTACGTCACCGGCGGCCACCGCTACTCCAGCGACATCCACCGCGAAGGAATGCTGTTCGGAAAAATCTTGCGGCCCCCGAGCTTTAACGCGACGCTCGTCTCGCTCGATACCAAGGCCGCGGACGCCATGCCTGACGTGAAGGTCGTGCATGACGGCTCGTTCGTGGGTGTCGTCGCGCCGAGCGTGTATGCCGCGGAACAGGCGCTCGATGCGCTGCACGCCCAGTGGAAAGAGGAAGCTCAACCGATTTCCGCCGCCGATTTATACAAACACTTAAAAGAAAAGGCCGGCTCCGGCGGCCGACGGTCCGGCCGCGGCCGCCCCACCGAGCTTGAAGAACCAAACGCTGCGTTTAATGCGCAGGGTGCAGAGTTTAATGCGCAGGGTACTGCGTTAAATGCGCAGGGTACTGCGTTAAATGCGCAGGCTACTGCGTTGTTTAATGCGCAGCGTACTGCGGTTGAGGCGTGCGATACTGCGGCCGATGGCGAGGTGCGCCGCGCGGCGCGCTATGAGATCGCTTATATCGCCCATGCGCCGCTCGAACCGCGGGCAGCGGTCGCCGAGTGGGCTCCGGACGGCAAGCTCACCGTCTGGACCGGCACGCAACGCCTGTTTGGCATCCGCGGTGATATCGCCGCGGCCCTGGGCATCTCGGCGGACCAGGTCCATGTGATCGTGCCGGACACGGGTTCGGCCTATGGCGGCAAACACACGAACCTGGCGCCGCTGGAAGCGGCGCGGCTCGCCAAGGCGGCCGGCAAACCGGTAAAGCTGGTCTGGACGCGTGAAGAAGAGTTCACCTGGGCTTATTTCCGTCCGGCCGGTCTGATAGAAATCACCGCCGCCGCGCTGCCTGACGGCAAGCTGTCGGCGTGGGAGTGCGACAATTACAACTCGGGCGGCTCGGCCGTGCAAGCTCCGTACGCGATCGCGAAACAGCGGAGCGAATTTCACCCGACCGATTCGCCGCTGAAGCAAGGCTCGTATCGCGCGCTGGCGTCGACCGCGAATATCTTTGCCCGCGAATCGCACCTCGACGAACTAGCCGCCGCGCTTAAAATGGATCCGCTGCAATTCCGTTTGAAGAATCTGACCGATTCGCGGCTGCGGGCCGTCCTCCAAGCGGCCGCCAAACAGTTCGGCTGGGAGGATCAAAAACCGGCGGCGGGCCGCGGCTTTGGCCTCGCTTGTGGAACGGAAAAGGGAAGCTATATCGCCGCCTGCGCCGAAGTCGAAGCCGATCCGGCCGCCGACCGTTTGCAAATCGTCCGCGTCGTCACGGCGTTCGAATGCGGCGCGATCGTGAACCCAAATCATTTGAAACTGCAAATTGAAGGGGCCATGTTGATGGGGATCGGCGGGGCGCTCTACGAGCAGATCGACTTTGCCGACGGCAAGATCAAGAACGCGCGCTTCTCCGCGTACCACGTTGCGCGCTTCCGCGATCTGCCGCGGCAAGAAACGGTGCTCCTGAATCGTCCCGACCTGGCTTCCGCCGGCGCCGGCGAGACTCCCATCACCGCGATTGCGCCGGCACTGGCCAATGCCATCTTCGCCGCCACCGGCATCCGTCTCCGCAATCTGCCGATGATTCCCGCCGGCCTGAAAGCGGCCGCCGCAGCCGCAAAAGTCGAGACCTAAAGGTGTCCGTTCCGCGATACCCATCTTCTTTCTTGCGGTGTGGATCGTCAAGCTAGCGACCATCTCAACAACGGAGGTGGTCGATGGCCAACAAGCTGCAGGACAAGGCGAAGGAGCGGTTCTGGCGGGGCGTGCTGAAGCGGTTCGTGGCGAGCGGGTTTTCGGTGCGGACGTTCTGCCGCAACCAGAACTTGCCGGAGAGCGCGTTCTACGCTTGGCGGCGCACGATCGGCGAGCGTGACGGCGAAGCCAAACGCCCGGTCAAAGCAGGGCGAGCGGCAGCGCATCAATCCCAACGTCCCGTGAAGCCACCGGCTTTTCTGCCGCTGCTCGTAAGCGGCAACGGCCAACCGCAAGGCTCGATCACGCTCGAACTGGCCGGCGGGCGCGTGCTGCGGTTTCCGGAAGCGATTTCCGCCCAGCGGTTGTCCGAAATCGTCGCGGCACTTGAAGCGAGGACGGCCCCATGATCGCCGCGAATCTGGAAGGCGTCGCGGTCTGGGTCGCGACGACGCCGATCGACATGCGCAAGAGCTTCGACGGCCTAGCGGAAGTCGTGCAAAGTTTCCTGGGCCGCGATCCGCTGTCGGGCAGCCTCTTCGTATTCCGCAACAAGGGCGGTCACTTGCTCAAGATTATGTGGTGGGACCGCGACGGCCTAGCCATCTACTACAAGAAGAGTTACAACCCAAACATCGCGGCGGCGAACAAACCGCCCCAGCCGATTGACAAACGTCTGCCCGGCCCGAGCTTGCTGGCTTACGTCATCACGAGTAAGTTGGGCGATCACTTGCCGCTGTACCGGCTGGAAAACATCTTCGCGCGGCAGGGAGTGCAGGTCGCCCGCAGCACGATGTGCGCCTGGATGTTGGCGGCGGGCGAACTAATCAAGCCGCTGGTCGCGTTGCTGGCCGCGCGTGTGAAGAAGTCGCGCGTCGTACATACCGATGACACGACCGTGCCGGTGCTGCCCGCGGCGGAAGACCGCACGCGGCGCAAGGGAAATCCCTGTAAAAAGGGCCGCATTTGGACTTATCTTGGGGACGAGGCGAACCCGTACACGGTATACGACTACACGTCGAATCGCAAGCGGGACGGCCCGGTCATCTGGCTGGCAGGCTATCGCGGTTACTTGCAAGCGGATGCTTACGGCGGTTACGACGGGATTTATTCCGGGGGCAGCGTCATCGAAGTCGCCTGTTGGGCTCATGCGCGCCGCAAGTTCTACGACGCGCAGGACAGTGATGCCAAGCACGCGGCGCAGATGCTCACGCTCATCGGCGAACTGTACGCCATCGAGCGCGAGGCCAAGGAGCAATCACTCGATGAGGCAGCGTTGTTCGCGCTGCGCCACGAGCGGAGCGTGCCGGTGCTCGCGCGGATCAAGTCTTGGCTCGACACCGAGGGCGAAATCGTCCTGCCCCGCAGCCCGATGGCCGCGGCGATCACGTATGCCCAGAACCAGTGGGCCGCGCTCAATGTCTACGTCACGCAGGGCTTCCTCAACATCGACAACAACGCTTCTGAGCGCGCCATGAAACGTGTCGCCATCGGCCGCAAGAACTGGCTTTTCGCCGGGCACGACACCGCCGCGGCCAACCACGCGCGGCTCTGGTCGCTGATCGCTAGCGCCGAACGTCACGGCCTCGACCCGCAGCGCTATCTCACCAGCGCCCTAGCCAAGATCGGCCAGACGCCAACGGCGGAACTGTATCAGTTCCTGCCGGACGTGTGGAACCGGGAGGATGCTGCGAGTGAAATGGTTAGCGCGCGCGAGTGTAAGTGTACCGGCCGTCTTTCGAGAAACCTTCGGCATAACCCATCATGCCGATGTCCTTCGTTCCTTCATGGAACCAATTGTCCAGGAACGACGCCATCTCTGGAAACGCGTGAACGCGAAGTTGTTCATAAACCATTTGAAGGTCAGATCCCAGTTTGACTGCCGTATGGTTTAGGAGACATAAATGCATTAGGGTCCGTCGAAAGTCTTCTTGCTTGTCTTCGATAATCAATGCCAGCAACCCGTCGGTCAGATCGGTTGCCGACCAACCGCGGACACAATCTTGGGCACAACTAAACGCGATTCCAAACAGGAAGCCGACTTCGTCGCGTGTGAGCGTACTCCGTAATGCGCGGCGGTCCGCTTCAGACAGTGCTAAGATTTCAGTGAGCATCTGCTTCGAGAGTTGTTTCCCACGACGCTCACCTTCTGCCTTATCCCCTCGCGACAACGCCCTCACCTCGGAAAGACACTTACCAAGTGGGTTGATATTATCCATCGATCCCTCGTTATCTGGGCAGCATGAAGATGCCTTCTGATGTTCGAAGCTGGATATAACCAGCATCTCGAAGTTGCTTAAGTTCGCGAAAGAAAACCGTCGTGTCTCTGACAACGGTACCATCGAGTAGCGTCTCCGACCACCGCAGTAATGAGAAGCTGGGTTCCGTGGCCAATCGGAATGTTCGCCCTTCAAGGATCCCACGCGAGACCCAGCCGTCATTTACGTGGTGTCCCACATGTGTTCGGGCACGTTCAGTGCCCGATTAGCGCCGACTCCATCCCATCCAAGGGTATCGACTCGCCTCCCTAGCACCATCACGTCATCGACTGCACCCGGGACGGCTAGGTTGTCTCCAAGTAGCCGCGAGCCCTGGGGAGCGCGTAAATTCTGGTACGTTTGCCGAATAACCGCGTTTGGTGCGGTTCGCGGAACGGACTCGCCTAAAGCGCCGGTCGGGGCAGGGCGAAACGCACGGCATGATCAGCGCAGCGCGCGAGGTACGGCGAGTCGATAACCGCAATTCCAAGCCGGCGACGAAAAACGCGGCGCGTCAATGCGCTCGAATCGGCGGCAGCAGTTCCGGAACCTGTTCGTCGAGCGGGCCAAGCCCGGTCGCGAAGTCCAGCTCGTTCATCGTCCGTTCGGTCTCGCGCATGCTGGTGGCGACCTGATCGACTTGGCCGGCGATGAAATCGGGTTCTTGGCGATTGACGGCCAACTCCGCGAGCGAAGCGATCTTGTTTTCGAGCCGGTCGAGCTCCAAGCCGACGAGTTCGTGGTTGCCTTGCGCTTTGTCGAAGTTATCAAGCCGCTCTTGGCACGTTTGCCGATGATCGATCAGCGTCCGCCGCGACTTTTCCGTCAACGGCAACTTCTCATCCTGGGGGAGCGCCGCGATCCGTGCATCGACCTGCTTTAACTCCGCCGCGATCTCCTCGCGGTGGGTGTGCTCCAAGAAGCGCGAAATCGAATACTGGGCGAATAGCAGCCGCAGAAAAATCCACAGCAAGCGATCCAAACCTGCCTTTTGCAGCGAATCGAGCGGAGCCGTTTCGTCCATGCCGGACTGCTTCAAGTCGGTGGCGATCTGCCGCAAGTCCAAACAGCGCTGCCGGAGCTGATCAAAACGGTTTTTGGCCGCCAAGGGCAACGCGCCCATGATCCGGCTCATGGCCTGCGCGGCAGTCTGCGATTGGGCGCCCTGGGCTGCGCCGGCGGCTTGGATGTCGACGAATTTTTGGAATTTCGGATGCGTGCCGACGAAGCCCAGATAGCCGACTTCTCCCGCCAGAACGAGGGGCAAAACGACGTCGGGAAATCCGCTGAGCAGCGCGAAAGCGCACGCGCCGCAAAACACCAGCAGGTTCCATGGATTCACAAACGCGGCTCGAAAATACTTCCCCAGCGCCATCACATCGCCCCTTCTAGCTCGGAGATCAGGTCGCGGATGAAGTTGACCGTTTCTTGAAACTCAGGGTCGCGTTGGATCTGCCGCGCCGGCAGATTGGGGCGGACGACGGCCAACTCGCGCATGATCTGGCCCGGCGACGACGTCATCAGATAAACGCGGTCGCCCAAGTAGACCGATTCCTCGATCGAATGCGTGATGAAAAAGACCGTCGCTTCGATCTCCTTCCACAGCTCCAACAACAAATCTTGCATGTTGAAGCGGGTCTGCGGATCCAGCGCGCCAAAGGGCTCGTCCATGAGGATGATTTTGGGACGGAGGATCAGTGTCCGCGCGATGGCGACGCGCTGGCACATGCCGCCGGATAATTCATGCGGATACTTATCCTGGTCTTTGTCGATCGACAGCCCGACTTTGCGGATCCACTCGCGGCCCAGGTCGTTGCGGTCCTGGCGGCGCATGCCGAGGCATTCCAAGCCGAAAGTCACATTTTCCAGAACGGTCCGGTGATCAAAGCTCGTGTAATCTTGAAACACCATGCCGCGGTCCGACCCCGGCCGCACGACCGGCTTGCCGAGCACGAGCACTTCGCCCGAGGTGGCCGGATGCTGCGGGGCCAACCCGGCGATCAAGCGGAGAATCGTACTTTTGCCGCAGCCGCTGGGTCCCAGCACGCAGATTAATTCGCCGACCTCGGGCAAGTCTTCCACGGCGAAGCTCACGTCTCGGATGGCTGTAAACTCGTTCGATTCGCCAACGTTGTACGTTTTCGTCACATGGCGAAATTCCACGATGAGCGGGTACGTCGCCGTCTTGGCCGACCGCACCTCAGGCAACAGCCGCCCCATGCCAATCTTTTTCGCGCCCGGCGGCAGCGCGATGGCCGGCACGGGCGCGGCGGCGGAGAGGGGAAGGTTGCTCATCGGGTCGATTGCCTAATCGTTGACGCGCGCTGGGCCGAGGCGATCGCCTCCGGGATGGGCGGCTGATAGACCATCCGCTTCAGGTCATCCCACGCATGAAACACGACCCGAATCGCGCGGATCAACAACCCGCTGCCGCCGTACACATGCGGAAAGAGCTGCTTCTGAATGAGAAACAGCACACGATCGACGAGAAACGCGACGATCGGAATGATCAAGATGATCAAATAGATGCATTCGTGTTTCCCGGTTCGCTGAAAGGTATTGATCAAGAAGCCCAATCCGCCAAAGTCGTTGGCGTATTTGATCGACTCGGCCAGCATGATGTATCCGAACGCGAGGCCGAACAGGATACGGAACGAATCGAACACCTGCGGGAGCGCGGTGGGAATGAGAACCTTCGAGATGATCTGCCAGCGTCCGGCGCCGAGGGTAAAGGCGGTATCGACATATTGGCTGCGGACATCGGAAATGGCGCGGGCCGTGTCGGAAATGATAAAGGCCACGCACGCGATAAAAATGAACATGACCTTCCGCGTCTCGCCCTCGGAAAACAAGGCAATCATCAGCGGCAGAACGGCCGCCAGCGGAATATTGCGGCCAAACATCACCAGCGGCGAAAGAAAGGCGCGAATCCGAGGAAAACAGCCGGCCAACACGCCCAGCGGCACCCCCACCACGCCCGCCAACAAAAAGCCCAAAGCGACGCGCCGCAAGGTCGTCAGCGTGTTGCGCGTCAGCGCGTCGTCGAACCACAGCTCTGGAAACGCGCCGAACGTTTCGCTGATGCTCGGCAGCGTCAAGGGATTGACGATCCGCTCTTCCGTCGGGCCGCGCGTCAAAAACCACCACAGCCCCAACACCAGGCCGATGCAACACAGCGCGAGAACCAGCCCTTGCCCCGTCGGCACCGGACTGCGCAGCGTGAGCGATTCGCGGATCGTCCGGCGCAGCCAGCTATCGGGAACCACGGCCGCGGTTTCCGCATCGTTGGCAGGCGCGGCGCGGCTCTCCGCGGCGAGCGGCTGCGGCGCCGGGTCGCGCGGCGCAGAATCCTGGTTGGTGGAATCTTCGGACATGGTGTGTGTCGCTGCCAAGAGCCCGGCCCGCATGCGCGACCGGACGCGATCCGTGCACGGCCTTTTTGCGGGAGGCAAGGCGGTAAAAAACGCGCCGAGGCGAGCACCCGCGCTCGGCGCGGCGATTATTCCTTTTCAGCCGAATAGACCTTGATCTCGACGCGGCGATTCTTGGCATTGTTGTTCGGATCGGACTCGTCGGCCGGTCGGTCCCAGCCCATTCCTTCCACATTGAATCGATTCGGGTCGAGCTTGAACCGCTCGCTCACTGCCTGCTTGACCGCGTTCGCGCGGTTTTCCGACAACTCTTTGACCATCGCTTCAGGCACTTGGCCTTTCATCGAAGCATCGGTGTGGCCTTCGATGATGATCCGCGCGTTGCCGAATTGGCCCGCCAGCTTGCCAATTTCCTCAAGCACCAGATCGACATTCGGGTCGTATAAGGACTCAATGGATTTGCCGTTTTCTTCGCGCGTGACTTTCTTATTGAGATCCCAACTATTGGGAAAGAAATGGATGACCACCGTGTTGGTCAACACTTCTTTTTCGCCGCGCACCTCGGCGGTGGCCTTGGGCACGAAGGTCTGCGTGTATTCGTCCTTTTGAGATTTGTACTTTTCCTCTTTTCCCAATTTGGCGATGATTGAGTAGTCCATCACCTGGTCGAATTTGACCGGAATATGGGTGACCGAACGGATCTGGCGGTAGAGATAATAGGCTTGAGACCAGACTCGCTGAAAGTTGGTAGGATTGTTTTCGTTCATGAGAAACTGGTAGTTCTCCGCCCAATTCGTGCTGTGAGCATCGCCGAGCATTCCCAGGGCTTCATCTGGCTTGAGGCCGTATCCGTCGGCCATCCATTCGGCGACCTTCTTGCGGTTCGCGTCGGTCTTGAGATCGGTCATGCCGTCGAAAATGCCGCGCACCAGCGCTTCGATGAGATCCGGATGGTCCTTGGCAAAGTCGGCGCGGGCAAACCACACGTCGGCGATCAATTTGTTCGCCGTCTGAGTCGTGACTAGCAGCTTGTTGCCTTTCACTTTCTCCAGATTGTAGATATCCGGCGCCCACGAGACGGCGGCGGAGACCGTCTTGTCGGAATTAAAAGCCGCGGCCGCCTCGAAGGCAGTCGGGGTGAAGATCATTTTGACTTCGGACGGTTGCACTCCGCCGGCGACGAGCATGTTCAGCAGAAAGTAATGCGATGGCGAATTCTGCGCCAAGGCGATTGTCTTGCCGCGCAGGTCGGCAACCGTTTTGATAGTGTCGCGCACGACGATGCCGTCGCCGCCATTCGACCAGTCAACCTGCTGATAAACGCGGGGCATGATCCGCGAGTCCTTGGGCTGCCCCGATTTGTCGACGAACCCTTCCATGAACAAGGGGAGCATATCGAGCGTGGCCCAGCCAATCGGCACCTCGCCCGCGGCATACGCGTCGCGCATATCAACCGGGTTATCGATCAGCCGCAACTCGACCTTGAACTCTTTGCCGTCGGGCGTTTTCCAGATTTTCCCGGGCTTGAATCCTTCGTTCGCGTAGATGATCGGAGCCCAACCGGCCCAAACATTCAAGGCGAACACCACCGTGTCGTCCTTCATCGGCTTATAGGCCGAAACGCCTTTCACCGGCGGCAAGTGCTCCGAAGGAACAAACTTGTATTCCTTGACGGTTGTAATGCTGTCGGCGCTGGGAACTTCGGCGTTGTTCGGGAGCTCCAGTTTCTTGCCCGGATCAAGTTGGCCGCCCGCCTGCTTCCCCTTCGGCGCGAAGATGTCGGCGCGATACGCGGCGAAGGCCAGCAAGCCGCCCACGACCAGGATGACCGCGGCATAAAACGGGGCTTTGGGTTGTCCGGCCATAATCAGTTATCCTCCGCTGGTCCGAATGCCTGGAAACGAAATGGCGTGAACGGCACGACCCACTTGCGTTGCGAATCGATCAATATATCGCAGTGCAACCAGCCCCCGCAAGCTAGCGGCTGGAGCGAGTCGCGATCGGACGCAGCCTTGGCCATGCGCCGCGCGGCCCGGCGCCGGCTGTTAGCCGCGGAAGCGCGTTGCCGGTCGTGCCGTGTGCAAGTTGTGCGAGACATGCATCAGGTCATACGCCGCCAATTCGCACAGCAAATGGGTGACCTTGGCATGCGTTTGATCGTCCAGCAGCGGTTCGACCTCGCGCATCGCGGCAATCAATCGTTTCTCCTGCGCCGCGAGTTCATCGGCCGTGATCTGGCCGTCCGCCATCGCCTCCAAATAAGAACCCATCTTGCGGACGTACTCGTCGATCAGCGGAGTTTCGGATTCCGTGTCGAACCAGCTTTGGCGAGTGCCGGACGATTTTGAGGCGGACATGAGACCCTTTCTAGGTTCGTTGAATAAAACGCTTCAATGGCTCAAGAACGACCGCCATGCGTGGCGATCGACCGGGAGCAGTTCGGCGGCGCCGGGCGCCATTTTGCCGACCGCACGACGGACGACTTGACGATTTCTTTACAGTAAACCACGCAGTTCGGACACGCGTTGTTGCAGCTTGGCTCGACCGTCGAGCTGCGCGATCCGTTCGCGCCACGCCGCCGTCAAGAAACCTCGGTCGGTGCATTCCAACACGGCGACGGTTTCCTGAAGTTCCTTTTCGAGGCCTTCCGCGGAGGGAATGAAGTCATCGAGCGCCTCGACAAAATCGCTCTTCTCGATGGCGGCCCGTCCCGCCAGCAACGCGCGGCGCCGCGCGCCGAGCAGAATGCTCTCCAGGTCCGCGCCGCTCAATTGCCGAGCGGGAGAGACGGTTGGCAGCGCGTCCGCCGCCAGCGCCGTCTTGTTCTTTTTGGCCATAACGCGCCACATGTCCGCGATTTCCGCTTCCGTTTGCGGCGGAAACAAGGGGATATGGACCTCACAGCGCCCTTGCCGCTTCAAGTCGATCGGCAACAGATCGGGACGGCAAGTCAACAACATCCAGACGATCTTGCCACGATAGCGCGTGTCGCCCATTTGGCTCGCGATCATGGAAAACACTCGCCCCGAGGTACCAGAATCTCCGTCCGCCTCGCGGTTTCCGAGCGCGGCGTCGGCCTCGTCGATAATGACGATCACCGGCCCGAGCGCGCGCAACACGTTTAAAACCTGCTCCAGATTCCCTTCGGTTTCGCCAACATATTTGGAGCGAAAGTTCAGCAGCTTGACGCAGGGCACCCCAATCGAGCCGGCATAACACTCGGCCAAGAATGTCTTGCCGGTGCCGACGGAACCGCAGATCAAATATCCCATCGGGGCGGTGTCGAGTTGTCCGCGCGCGATCCACTCGGAATCTTGCTTGAGGCGCGCGGTTCCGGCGGCGTGGCCGACAATCAGATCGAGCGTATGCGGCGGTTCGATGAATTCGACCAGCCCTTGACAATGGCGCTCGATCATCGCCTTCTTGAGTTTCCGGAACGGCCCCAGTTCCAACCCTTGCGGGCCGGACTGCGCCAACAAGACATTCAAGCTCACGAGATTCAAGCCGCTCGATAATTGCGTGACCGCCTCCACCGTCAATTCGCCTAATTTAATGCGCGGGTCGGCGGCAATCGTGTGTTCGATAAAGGTCCGCCGCGCCGCGGCGTCAGGCATCGGAATCTCGATCGTCGCGACGTGCGGATCTTGGACGAGGCGATCGTTGATCTCGGATAATTTTTCGGTGATCAGACAGAACGCCATGTTCTGCCGCTTGATGTACGGATTTTGCGCCCAGCCCATGCAGCGCACCAACCGCGCCGCTTGGCCGCGCGCCAAGGTCGAAAGATCGGCCGCCGGCAGCAGATATTCCGCATGTTCAAAGAGGAATGCCATGCGCCGCGGCAGCGCAGGGTCGTCTTCGATCAAGGCCCGTTCGACGAGTTGGTCGACCTGATCGAGGACCTTGTCCGGATCGCGCGACCAGGCCGCCGGCGGACCCAGTTGACGCATCAGCAATTGCTGCATCGTTTGCAGCCGCTTGGCGTCGCCGCCGACCAAGGGGCGAAATCCGCTCCCCAGATCGTAATCCATCACCACATCCCAACTGCCGAAGAGGTGGGTCGCCAGAAAATCGGCAGCCGTCACAAACTTGCGGCTCCCCTCTTGCGCGGGACATGCAACCAAGTCATGGACGTTGCCATGCAGGATAAACAGGCAGGTCGTACCCGTATAATAGAGATCCGCCAACTCCTTGGCCCAGGCGGGAAAATCGGCCGGCCACGCCGGCGGGACGCCAGCGCGGGTCGCCAAGGGCGCTTCAACCGCCGGTGTCGGGCTGGACATGGGCCTATCCTTGAGCCTGTTTTTGCGGCACGGCGGGACCGAGTTCCTTGGTGGCCTCGCTGACCGGCGCGGTCTCGGACGTCACCATCCCGTTTTCGATTTCAAATTGCTTCAAGGCCTGATCGGCCATCACGGCTTGCATGGCGTGATCCTTTTCGATCTCCGCGATTCCTTCGCTGGAGAGATCGGCGGCGACGCGAACTTTGGCGCGATTCAAGCCGATTTTGTCTTGGATCATCTGTTCGATTTGGCCGAAATCGGTCGTGACGTCGAAATTGAAGCTCTGCGCGAGTTTCGCCAATTCGGCTTCGGCGCGGCTCATCTTGAGTTCGGCGTCGTACTTGGCGATCTTGGTGCGAATCTGGGTCAGTTTTTCGCCGGCATTCTTGACCTTGGTGACGTTGTTGTCATAGGCCGTTTCGTGCAGCTTCAATTGCGAATCGGTCTCCGCGAGGCTGCTCTTGGCTTTTTGCAGTTCCAACGCGAATTTGGCCGCCGTCTCGCGATCGCCCGCCTGCAAATAGGCCTTGATCTTGGCCTCTAAATCCGCGACGTGCTGACGCTCGTTCGCGCTCTGGCGAGAAACGCGCTCGACCAGAGCCCGATATTGCTCCAAACCGGTCCGGCCTTCCTTCATTTGATCGACCGCTTTGTCATATTCGTACTGCATCTGGGCGATCGGATCGGCTTGCCAAAACACATTGGCCACCTTGTTCAGTTGCGCCATCACCGAACGCCAAAGTTTCCCGATAATCATGATTTTCTCGCCGTTGGAAAGGTTCCGCGCCACTGCTGTTGTTAACGCAGCTTGGCAGGGCTGTCAACTCGCACG
>DASRSE010000123.1:0-11589 GCA_035656655.1 Pirellulales bacterium | reverse complement strand
TCGTGATCGCGTGCTGCTGCGCGTAGCGCGTCATTTCCTTTACCTGTTGCGCGAGCTCGATGAACGCCTCATTTTCGACGCGCGAACAGCTTGGGCAGGAAATGATGTTGAGGGATTTGCCGCCAAAATCGACAACGCTCCGCACGCGTCCGGCGGCAATGTCTGCCAGAATCGCGCGTCCCGCGGCGATCTCTTCATTTTTCCGCGAGTTCGGCACGGTCAACGACACGCGGATCGTGTCGCCGAGGCCGCGGCTGATGAGTTGCTCAAAGGCAATTCGCGTTTTGATAATTCCATCCGGAGGCAAGCCCGCCTCGGTAACGCCTAGATGCAGCGGAACATCCGGCCGGCGCTCGGCAAAGCGGCGATTGACTTCGATCACCTTCGCCGGATCGGAATCTTTGAGCGATACGCAGTAACGCGTGAAGCCGAGCCGATCCAGCCATTCGCAGTGCTCCCAAGCGCTGGCCAGCATCGGGGCCAACGAATCTCCGCCGCCATTGGCCTCGACCTGGGCCGGATCCACCGAGCCGCAATTGACACCGACCCGGATCGCGCAGTCATTGCTGCCCGCCGTATCGACGAGAAACTTGACCTTGTCACGCCACGGCTTGTCACGCTCGTGGTGATACAAATGGCCCGGGTTGTAACGAATCTTGTCAACATGGGGGGCCACTTCGCTCGCGAGGCGATAGTTCTCTTGCAGATCGACCGAGAGATTGGCTGACGTTTGGCGGCGGATTTCGGCGAGCGCCTCGGCATCTTTGCGGCTATCCACCGCAATCCGGACTACATCCGCCCCCGCCGCCAGCAGGTCATTTACTTGGCCGACGGTCGCGGGGACATCCTGCGTGTGGGTGGCAGTCATGCTCTGGACAGCGACCGGCTGGCCGCCACCAATCGTAATCGAGCCGATCTGTACGGGCCGGGTGGGGTTTCGTGGAAGCTGCATAGCACGCGCAGGGGGCTAAAATAGGCAGAAAACGAAGCTGCCCTTTCAACTTACCGCAATCCGGCAGAATTGAAAACAGCAGCCTTTTTGCCACCTAGCGTCGAATTCGGCGACTCCAGACACTGCCGATCCAAATGCCGGTGGAATTAAGCTGGATAGCTTGTGCTGAGTTTGCCGATAAAGCGAGGTGTACGGATCATAGCGCGCGAGCGGCGGCAGAGTCGGGCACCGGCCGTGGACTGAGTCCTCGGGCGCGAAGATCTTCGCAAAGAGTTGTGGACTATGATGATACGCAATCTGTTCTTGATCGGCTGCCTGACCTTTTTGTCCGGCTGCGCGCTCATTCCCGAACGGATGTGCCAAATTACCGTTCACAACCCGTTCCCCCAATTGACCAAGGTGGGAGTGGCGCCATTTATCAATGTCTCGCACGAGCCGGCGGTCGATGGGCGGCAATTTGCGATCGCCTACGCGAACGAGGTTTCACAAGTCGCCGGCTTTGAGATCGTGCCGATGGGGGTCATCGAAACGGCCATCGAACGCTACCACTCGAACCTGAGCAATCCGGCCGACGTCCGGCGGCTCGCGCAGGCGCTCGGGATCGATGTGATCGTAGTCGGTGCCGTCACCGATTTCTCGCCTTATTATCCGCCGCGCTGTGGGATGCAGGTCGAATGGTACACCGCCAATCCCGGCTTTCATCCGATTCCGCCTGGTTACGGGCTGCCGTGGGGCACGCCCGATGAGAAAAAGATTCCGGGTCCGGTTGTGTTTGAGGCCGAGATGGCGCTGGCGCGCGAACAGCTCAAGACGCAGGCGCCGGAGTACGCAGTCGATCTCGGGGCGCCGGCCACCGGCGTGAATGAGCACAAAAAACCGGCATTTCCGGACGGATCGGAACCGCCGGACGACTCGCCGAAATCGGAATCGGCAGCCAAAAAGGACCCGCGAGCGCGGACCGCGTCGCATGAAGTGCGGGTCGAAACTCCGCTTGCCAGCAGTCCGCCGGCCAGCGGCAGCCTGCCGCCCAACTGGCCCGATCCGCGCGGCTTTATTCCGCCGCCCCCCGCGGCAAGCAAACCGCCGCTAATTGCTTCTGACGAACCAGTTTTGCGACATTCGCGGACGTTCAACGGACACGATCCTGAGTTCACCAAAGCGCTGGAGAATTATGTGTTCTTTCGCGACGACGCACGGTTCGGCGGTTGGCAATCTTACCTGCAGCGGAGCGACGATTTCATCCGCTTCTGTTGCTATCTCCACCTGCATGAAATGCTAGCGTCGCGCGGCGGGGCGGGAGAAACTCGGGTCGTGTGGCGCTGGGGAACTGACCGATAACACAACAGGCCGCGCCGAGAGATGGATGTTCTCGGCGGCCAGGTAGGTGTTCCTCTCGCAACCGTGCGTGCGACGGCGTCTGACCAGCGCCGATTCCTACCGATCGATTCGCCGCCGATCAACGCCCCGAAGTGCAGCCAAGGAAGGAGTCTAGCGGACGTGTCGCAACAAGATATTAATGTGTTGGCGCTGGTGAAGGGCGAAGAGCGTTACGTCTTTTTGTATGATGACGCCAGCCGATCCGAAACCCTGCGCACGCTGGGGCGGTTCGCCTCGAATCCGGATTTGAGCTTTACGTGGTATGATGCGGCCGTGCTGAGCCAAAAGATTCGCCAGACCGCCTCGCCGGTAAAAGATTCGGCGACGCCGGCGCCCCACGCGCCCAAACGCCGCTTTCAATTGCCGCAACCGAGCGACGAATAGCGCCAGGCGGAAGTTTGGCCGTCGAACCGCGCGCCGGACTATTTTCCACCTCACGCCGATTTGCCCTCGCCATGCTTGCCGCTGCCGAACGTTTTTTGCAGTTTTTGCGCGTCGAACGCAATGCGTCGGCCTACACGCTGAAAAGCTACCGCGAGGACTTAACCGCGCTGGTAGAATACCTAAGCGATCTGCATGGGGAGTGCCCCGCCCCGAGCGCGCTCACCACGATCGACCTCCGTGGCTATGTCTCGGCCATGCACGAGGCGGGCTACGCCAAGAGCACGATCGCTCGGCGGCTGGCCTCGCTGCGCAGCTTTTTTAAATTTGGCCGCCGCGAAGGTTGGGCGACGAACAATCCCGCCAAGCCGCTTCGCAATCCGCGCAAAGGGCGCGACCTGCCCCACTGTCTTTCCAGCGAGGACATTTTGCGGCTGCTGGCCGCGCCCCCGGCCAACTCCGCCATGGGACTCCGCGATCGGGCGCTGCTGGAGACGATGTATTCGGCCGGGCTGCGCGTGGGCGAGCTCGTGGGCATCAACGACCCGGATCTTGATCCGGCGGCCGGCGTCGTGCGGGTCCGTGGCAAAGGGCGCCGCGAGCGGCTGGCCCCAATTGGCTCGTATGCGCAACGAGCGTTGGAAAGCTGGTTCGCCCAGCGACGGGTGAACAGCCGGATTGCGCCGGCGCAGACCCCGGTCTTTGTAAATAAGTTCGGCAATCGCCTGACCACGCGCAGCGTGGGGCGGTTGCTGGAAAAATATCTGCGCGAGACCGGGCTCGACCGGCGCACCACGCCCCACACGCTCCGGCATAGCTTTGCGACCCATCTGCTCGATCGGGGCGCCGACATTCGCAGCGTGCAAGAATTGCTCGGCCACAAAAGCCTGGTCACGACGCAAATCTACACTCACGTCAGCACAACCGGGCTAAAAGAAGCCTACGACAAAGCCCATCCGCGCGCGCGGTGATGGCCGCAGGCAGCGCTCGAATGGCCGCTGCGCGGCGCCGCTTTTCTGCCAGCTTGGGGAAAAAGTCCGTGGAATTTGCGGGCCGCGACTAAACGACCCCTTTGCGGACCGCCAGCACGGCGGCTTGCGTCCGGTCGCTGACGCCCAGCTTGCGCAGCAAATTTTGGACGTGCTCTTTCACGGTCTCGACGCTGATTTCGAGCGACCGAGCAATCTCTTTATTGCTCAGACCCAAGGCGATGTGCCGCAGGACTTGCATTTCGCGCGGCGTAATCGGCAGGTCTTCGTGCTTTTGATCCGCGGCCGAACTCATTGCATAGGCGACGCGTCGCATTTCGCCGGTTCGAATCGGGCCGCTCCCTTGAACCGCCGACGTAATCGCATTGACCAGCTCTGCTTTTGAGCACCCTTTTAGCACATAGTCGCTGGCCCCCAGGGCATGCGCCCGGGCGACATAGGTCGGATTATCATAGACCGAAAGAACCACGACCTTGGTATTAGGCAGTTGCTTGTGGATTTTCTCCAATGCTTCTAGCCCGTCCGTATCGGTCATGCGAATGTCCAGCAGCACGACGTCGGGCTTGTGTTTTACCGCGAGCTTGACTGCTTCTGTTCCGTTTTTCGCTTCTGCAACGATCTTGATATCCGTGCCGCTCAATAAACTAACCAAGCCGGTCCGAACGACCTCCTGGTCGTCCGCGACCAACAGCTTAATTGCCATTTCCGAAATTCTCCCAACTTGGCGTGCGAGTTATCGAAATCGTGCCGCTAACACGAAGTCGATCGAATACCGAATGGCGAAACGTAACTACACGTCTGGCAATTGGGCATTAGCCCCACCGGTCGTATTCTACAAATGCTTCCCCGCAGAGAATAGTCATCAAATCTGGCTGATTTGTTCTTTTTTGAAAATGCGGTTTTCCCTCCTGCCGGTTTGGGTTGTGACGATTGTGAAGGCTGCGATTCTGCACTTTCTCAAGGGTGCAGAAACGCGACGCGTGGGCACTCGGCTCGCCATGACGTAGATATTTCACGACAGGCTCATTGCGCCGCCAGTTGGGCGGACGGCATTAGTCAAATGGGAATCAAAATGTCGCGGCGGGGGGGGAGCCAGTTGGCCCGCCTCGCCGGACTTATTCGTCCGAACTTCGCCTTGCGAGAGTTGCCATGAAAAAAGGTTCGATTCTGCTCGTTGACGACGATCGCCAAGTTTTGGAAGCCATGGCCGACTGGCTGCGGCAAAAGGGCTATCGCTTGGAAGTCGCCGTCTCGGTGCAAGAGGCTTGCGCGGCGCTGCGCAAGCGGAGCTACGACCTGGTCCTGACCGACGTCCGGTTAGACGATGGCGACGGTTTTGAAATCCTGAGCCATTGCCGCGAAAACTATCCGGGGCTGGCGGTGATTTTGCTGACGGGCTACGGCACCGTCGATTCCGCCGTCGAAGCGATTCGCTCCGGCGCGTTCGACTTTCTCACCAAGCCGCTGATCGACGAAGAACTCGAGCTGGCGATCGATCGCGCGTTCAATCAGCGCCAGGTCCTCGAAGAAAATAAAAACCTCAAGGCGCAACTCGATCTCCGCTTCGGGATGGAGAACATCGTCGGGCACGACCACCGGATGTTGAAAATATTCGACATGGTCGACAGCGTTGCCGACACCCGAGCCACGATGTTGATCACGGGCGAAAGCGGGACGGGCAAGTCGCTCGTCGCCCGCGCGATCCATCGCCGCAGCTCGCGGCGCGACAAACCGTTTGTCGAAATCGCTTGCGGCGCACTGCCGGAAAATCTGCTCGAAAGCGAACTGTTCGGCCATGTGGCGGGCTCGTTCACCGGCGCCCTCGGGGACAAGGTCGGCAAGTTTTTGCAGGCCGACGGCGGCACGATCTTTTTAGATGAAATCGCCACTGCCAGCCCCAGCATGCAAGTCAAATTGCTCCGCGTCCTGCAAGAGATGCAATTCGAGCCGGTCGGCGGGACCAAGACCTTTCACGTCGATGCGCGGGTGATTCTGGCGACGAACGAAGACCTGGGCCAGGCGGTCGCCGCGGGCCGCTTCCGCCAAGACCTGTTTTACCGCATTAACGTCATCAACGTGGAGCTCCCTTCGCTCCGCGAACGGATTTCGGACATCCCCCTCTTGGCCAAACATTTTCTGGCCGAAGTGTGCGCGGAGTCGGGCAAAAAGGTTCGTGAATTCAGCGACGAAGCGATGTCCGCCATGCAGCGCCACCGCTGGCCGGGCAATGTCCGCGAACTGCAAAATGTCGTCGAGCGCGCCGTCTTGCTCGGCAAAGGGGACGTGGTTCGCATCGAGGATTTGCCCAGTTCGCTCTCCGCCGGCGCGCCGGTTGCCGTCGAATCGGCGACCGGAAAATCGCTGAAACAAGCCCTCGAGGCCCCGGAGCGGCAGATTATTCTCGAGGTTTTGGAAGCGCACGATTGGAACCGCCAACTGACGGCGGAACTGCTCGGCATCAATCGGACGACGCTCTATAAAAAGATGAAGCGGCTGGGCTTGGAAGACCTACCGCGGGCAGCGCAAGTGTAATTCGCAGGGAAGCTCGCAGTCTGACGGACGCAGTCAATGGTCGGCTAGCGCTTCGGCCGCGGCAAATGGCCGCCGCCGCGCCGGCCGCGCTGCTTGCCGCGCGGTTCTTTCTCGGGCACTTCGTCGATTCGCTTGCCCAGGCTGTCACGCATTTTCACGATGCGATCGCGGAGCGCCGCGGCTCGTTCAAACTCGGTCGCATCGGCGGCGGCATACATTTCCGCCTCGAGCTCGCTAAGAAACTCTTCGGTGATGTACTGCGCCTCGTCCGAGCGGCCGACCGCCGCATTTGCTTTTTGATGGGCTGCCGCCTCGGCTTCGATGCCTGTGCGAATGCTTTTGCGAATCCCTTCGGGCGTGATGTTGTGCTCGCGGTTATACTGCTCTTGGATCGCGCGGCGGCGCTGCGTTTCTTCAATTGCTTTTTGCATCGAGTTGGTGACTTTGTCGCCATACAGAATTACTTTCGCGTTGATGTGCCGCGCGGCGCGCCCAATGGTTTGCATCAGCGACGTTTCGCTCCGCAAGAAGCCTTCCTTGTCGGCGTCGAGGATCGCGACCATCGACACCTCCGGCAAGTCCAAGCCCTCGCGCAGCAGGTTCACGCCGACCAGCGCATCGAAGCGGCCTTCGCGCAGCTCGCGCAGCAGGTCGACCCGTTCAAACGCGTCCAACTCGCTGTGAAGCCATTTGCAGCGGATGTTCTTGTCGCACAAATAGGCCGACAGGTCTTCGGCGAGGCGCTTGGTCAGCGTCGTGCACAGCACGCGCTCGCCCACCGCCGCCCGCGCTTTGATCTGCTCGACGAGATGCGGAACTTGGCCGCGGGCAGGCGAAACCTCAATCACCGGGTCGAGCAAACCGGTCGGGCGAATGACTTGCTCGACGAATTCCCCGCCAGTTTGTTCCAACTCGTACGGACCGGGCGTCGCCGAAACGTAAATCGCCTGGTTGATCTTCTGTTGCCATTCCTCGAACTTGAGCGGCCGGTTGTCAAGCGCGCTGGGCAGGCGAAAGCCGTGCTCGACCAGCGTGCTCTTGCGGCTGTAGTCGCCCGCATACATGCCGCGAACTTGCGGCACCGAGACATGCGATTCGTCTACAAACAGCAAGTAGTCCGAGGGAAAATAGTTGTAGAGCGTGTCAGGGGTCGAACCGGCCGGTCGCCCCGAAAGCGGCCGGCTATAATTCTCGACCCCCGGACAATAGCCCACCTCGGTCATCATCTCGATATCGAAGCGGGTCCGCGCGGCCAGCCGCTGCGCCTCGAGCAGCTTGCCTTGCTGTTTGAACTTCTCCAGTTGGTCCTCTAGTTCTTGTTTGATCGATTCGACCGCCTCCTTCATCCGATCTTCCGGCATCACGAAGTGCTTGGCCGGATAAATGAAAAGTTGCTCTTGGCGCGAGATGATTTCGCCGCTGATGGGGTTGATGTACGACAGCTTTTCAACTTCGTCGCCCCAAAACTCAATCCGCACGGCGAATTCTTCATAAGAGGGCCACAGTTCCACGCAGTCTCCGCGGACGCGAAACTTCGTTCGCTCGAACGTGACATCGTTGCGGTCGTAGTGGATGTCGATCAGCTTCGAGAGCATTTCGTCGCGATCGATTTGCTGGCCGAGCCGCAACCCGACCATCATCGCCTTATAATCCTCGGGATTTCCCAAGCCGTAGATGCAAGAGACGCTGGCCACGATGATCACGTCGCGGCGGCTGACGAGCGAACTGGTCGTCGCCAGCCGCAAGCGGTCGATTTCTTGGTTGATCGCCGCGTCCTTTTCGATGTAGATGTCGCGCTGCGGAATGTAGGCCTCAGGCTGATAATAGTCGTAGTAGCTGACGAAGTAATTCACCGCGTTGTGCGGAAAGAATTCCTTGAACTCGCTATAGAGCTGCGCGGCCAGCGTCTTGTTGTGCGTCAGCACGAGCGCCGGACGCTGCAATGCCTGGATCACGTTGGCCATCGTGAACGTCTTGCCCGAGCCCGTCACCCCCATCAAGACCTGGCTTTTTTTCTTGGCTTCGATTCCTTGGATCAGTTCGGCAATGGCGGCGGGCTGGTCGCCGGCCGGCTGAAACGGACTGGTTAGTTGAAACGGCATAGCACCGGAGGGAGCGGGTTAATAGAGCGACACCAGCGACTCATTGTATCGCATGGAGTCAAGGTGACTCTATCCCCAGCCGCCGCCGCGCGGCCGATTCGCTCCATCAGCGGACCGCCGACCCATGCCGTTCGCGCGGCCGCGTCTCCGGCGCGGCGGCGTCGCGCGGCGAGGCGATTGGGAGCCATGGCTCGGCGGCCCGGGCGGCGATTGTTCTTGCTCGCGGGAAATCGAACTTCTATAATTCGTGAAGCTGCTTTTTCTTGGCTCCCGCCGGACTTTTACGGAGTTTTCCATGCCCGCCGCTCGGCCCGCTCGCTCAACGCTGTTCTTCGTGGCGACCCTTTTCGCCGGGCTTTTGTCGCTGCCGCTGCTGGCGGAAGAGAAGCCTGCCGCCACCAAGGCAGACGCGCCAAAACCGGCCGCGGCAAACAAGAAGGACGCGCACGCCAAGGAAGCATTGAAGGATGAAGACTATGAAATGTATAAATCCTTCGCGGACACGGTAGACCAAATCGAACGCAACTACGTCAAAAACATCAGCCGCCGCGAGTTGATGGACGCCGCCATCAAGGGCATGCTCTCGAAGCTCGATCCGTACAGCAGCTATATTCCGCCGGAAGATCTCTCCGGCTTCAAGACGGCGGTCGAAAGCCAATTTGGCGGGATCGGCATCCAGATCGCCATCGATCGCGGGCATATCAAAGTCCTCAGCCCGATGATGGACACCCCCGCCTACCGCGCAGGGATTCGGGCTGGCGACCGGATTGTGAAAATCGAAGGCCATCCGGCTGAAGGTTTGACGATCGACGACGCGGTGAAGCGGCTCAAGGGGGATGTCGGCACCGCGGTCACGTTGTCGTTTCTGCATCCAGATTCAGACAAACCTGAAACGGTGACCCTCAAACGCGAAGTCATCCAGGTCGATACGGTGCTCGGCGATCGCCGCGGCGACGACGATCATTGGAACTTCATGCTCGACGACGCCAAGAAGATCGGCTACATCCGGATCACCGCCTTCAGCCACGACACGACCCGCGATCTGAAACGGGCGCTGGAAAAACTGAAGTCCGAAGGCTTTAAAGCCTTGATCCTCGACTTGCGAAACAATCCGGGCGGTCTGCTGACTTCCGCAGTCGACATCTGCGATCTGTTCGTCCGCGAAGGGGTGATCGTCAGCACCGAGGGGCGCAATTCCCCCAAGAAGGTTTGGGAAGCGCACCAGGTGCCGAAGTACGATAATTTTCCGATGGCCGTGCTCGTGAATCGCTACAGCGCCAGCGCCAGCGAAATTGTCTCCGCCTGTTTGCAAGATCACGATCGCGCGGTCATCATCGGCGAGCGGACTTGGGGCAAGGGGAGTGTCCAGAACGTCATCGAGCTCGAAGATGGCAAGAGCGCGCTCAAGCTGACCACCGCCGGATATCTTCGGCCCAACGGCCACAACATCCATCGCTATCCGGACGCGAAAGAATCGGACGAATGGGGGGTCAAACCCAACCCTGGCTTCGAGGTTCGGTTTTCTGATGCGGAGTTGGCGCGGATGATGCTCGATCGGCGCGAGCGCGATTTCGTCTTGGCGCACAAGAAGCCCGCCGACAAAGAGGACAAACCGAGCGCGGAGAAAGGCAGTCCCGATAAAGCGGGCGCCGACAAGCCGGCGGATGAAAAGCCAGCCGGCGATGTCAAAGCGAGCAAGGAAGCAGCCGGCGACGAAGAGGCTGACCCGGAGCACAAAGACGCATTCGTTGACCGCCAGTTGCAAAAGGCGCTCGAATACATCACCAAAGAGTTGGCAAAATAGCGCGGCCTGAGCAAGAGACGCCTGGCGAATGCGCGGCAGGCGGACCGATGAAACGCGACCGTCGCCGGCGATTTGCTACTCGCGCGGGTCGTCGCGCAGCGCCCGGCGAACGAGGTCGCGGTCGAAATAATTCACCGACATGCCGGCGTCTAGGATCAGATGCTGCGCGTTCATCGCACTCGACCGCGGGCTCAGCAAAAAGGCAACCGCGCCGGCCACTTCCTCCGTCCGCACGGCCTGTTTTCGCAGCGTCGCTTGCTCGGCATACAAATAGGCGTCGACATAGCCCGGAATGCCCGCCGAGGCGGACGTTTTCAGCAATCCGGGAGCGACGGCATTGAAGCGGATCTGCGAAAAGGAGCTGAACGACTTCGCCAAGAACGCGAGCGAAGAGTCGAGCGCCGCCTTGATCGGGGCCATGAAGCCGTAGTTTTCGCTCGCCATCCGCGTCGTCGAAATCGAAATGGTTACCACCGACGCGGCGCGGTCCAGCAAGTCCTTGAACGCATTGGCCAAGGCGATCAGCGAGTAGCACGACACATCGACGCTCCGCAAGAACTCGGCCTTGCCGGTTTCATGAAACGGCAGCGGACCGGCTCCATAGTCGGCAAACGCGATCGAATGGACCAGCCCATGATAGATCTCGTGGCGCTGGGAGATTTCTGCGCGGAGCCGCGCGATTTGGTCCGGGTGCTCCACGTCGCACACGTAAACCGCCGCGGGCTCGACCAACTTCGCCACGCTCGCTTGGCGATCCTGCGAGCGAACGATGTACACCGCCTCCGCGCCGGCGGCGGCCAGCACGCGGCCCACGTGATAGGCGACGCTCTTCCGGTTGGCGACGCCGAACACCAAAAAGCGTTGGCCGGCAATTTGCAGGAAATCTTCGGGCATGAGCAGAGACGCCGCAGCCCGTCGGCCGCCGCAAAAAAAGGATCAAGCGGCCTCGTAGCGCAGCAATTGGTCCGCGATGATGTTCAGGCTGCCGCGCCAGAACTCGGGCTGCGTAATGTCGAGGCCAAAGCGGGCCGCCAGCGGCGCGGCGTGCGCCCGGCCCGTGTCACGGAGCAACTGGCGATATTCGTCAACGAAGTCCGGCCCCTCGTGTTGATAAATCGCGTACAGGCCGAGCGCGAACAGATGGCCGAAGGCATACGGGAAGTTATAGAAATTGCCGGCGTGCTGATAATAGTGCGGCTTCCACAACCACATGTAAGGATGATACGTCTCCGGAACGATCGCATCGCCATAGGTTTCGCGCTGCGCGGCGAGCATGAGATCGCAGATTTCCTCGGGTCCCAGTTCCGCCTCGGCGCGCTTCTGAAAGATCGCCGATTCAAACAAAAAGCGCGAACTGATGTCAAGACAAACTTGCGTTGCTCCGCAAAGCTGGATTTCCAATATCGAAACGCGTTCGGCGGGCGACGCTTCGGCCAAGCTGGCCTCCGCGAT
>DASRSE010000122.1:0-7675 GCA_035656655.1 Pirellulales bacterium | reverse complement strand
CGTGCCGGCCCACCAGCGCACGACGCTGCCAGCCGATGAATGGCCGGCATGCCCGCCTGCGCGACGAAGTTGCAACCGGTTTGCCAGCGACGTCCTCCTTGGTGGGCCTGCATTCGCTGCGCGAATTGGTCCCACCCTACGGCTGCCTCGCCCGGTCCCCCAATTTCGCGGCGCACTTCGGCATTCAGCATTTCCATTTCGCGGCGCTCTTCGGCATTTAGCAATTCGCAATTCGCAATCAGCATTTCTCAATAATTCCCGCCAGCACGCAGACATCCCCTTGGTGGTCCGACATTCGTTGCGCGAATTGGTCCCACCCTACGAGCCAAGCGCTCCGTTCGCAAATCGGCGCGCCGAGAGAAACGCGATCGGCAATGCGGTCTGGCCCTCGAGCGCCAAATCGGCCAATGCCGCGCCGAGGACGCTCGTGAACTTAAAGCCATGCCCGGACAGGCCCGCCGCGAAGCAAACCTCCGCCGCCGCCGGATGCCGATCGACCAGAAAATTCTCGTCGGGCGACATTGTGTACAGACAGACCGCATGCTCGGACGGGCGCCGCTCGACGCCTGGCAGACAGCACTCCAAAAACCTCGCCGCGTCCGCGACATCGGCCGAGTGCATGCGCCGATCGACGGCGAGCGGATCGGCAACGGCTTCGCCGCGGCTATGGCAAGCCACCTTGACTCCCCACCCCAACAAATCAGGAAAACCGTAGTACACTCCGCTCGGCGTCTCGAACAAGAACGTAGGGCAGCCGTGACTCGCTTGATACCGCGGATCGTGGCTGGGAAACCAGAACTGCGGCTGCCGGCGCACTGTCAGCGGAATCTGCAAACCGTGCAGCAATTCGGCCGACCAGGCGCCGGCGGCGATGACCAGCCGCGGCGCGCGGAAAACATCGGTCGTGGTTTCGACTTGAACTTCTTTCTCGGCAACTGTCCAGCGCACAATTGTCTGATCGGTTCGCAAGGCGGCGCCGTGCCGCGCGGCCTGGTCGAGCATCGCCCGCACGCAATCTTCGACCAGCAACAGACCGGCGCGCTGCTCAAAGGCCCCTTGCCAACCGTCTTCGACGGCGAACTGCGGAAAGGCGCGGCGCAGTTCGCCCGCCGCAAGACGGTCCACGCTCAAATGGTGCAACGCGGCGCTGCGCAACACATTGGGAACGACGAGCCCCTCCGGCGGACCAACCTGCAACAGGCCGACTTCATGCAAGAGCGATTGGCCGCTCTCCGCCTCCAGCTCTGCCCAAAGCTGATAGGCGCGAAGCAGCAGCGGCACATAGTCGGGATGCTCGAAATAGGCTTGGCGGATGATGCGGGTGCGGCCGTGCGAGCTGCCGCGATCATGGCCGGCAGGGAAACGGTCGAGCCCGAGTACGCGGGCGCCGCGCTTGGCAAGCTGCCAACAAGCCGCGCTGCCGACGCCTCCCGTCCCTAGCACGATGACATCATACGCAGCCGCCATGGGCGCTCTCTCCGCCGTGGGAATGCGGCATTCTCTTGAGCGGGCGGCGGTTGTTATCGCCGGTCGCGATGGCTAATGCGCGCCGTCTTTTAAGGTGAAGTCGAGCGAAGTCTGGCCGACTTTGTGCCCGGTCGTGTCCTCGATCGACAATTGCAGCGTGTACTGCCCATTATAGATCTGCTTCGGGACGTAAATGAAATAGCGGACGAAGAAATCGCGGCGGATATTCTGGCAGTATTCTTCGGTGAGCGGAAATTCTTGGTCGGCCACGCGATTGCCGCGGCTGTCGATGATTTGATAGCTCGTTTTCAAGGCCGTATGAAAGCCGCGCGGCGTCTGCTCGGCGACAAAGTTTTCGACCTCGGCATAGAGCAACACTTCTTGGCCAGGCTTGAAGTCGTATTTGTCGAATTTCTTGTAGACGCCGTAGCTTTGCACTTCCGTGCAGAAGTTGGGATTGTGGACCTGAAGCGGGGCGAGTTCCGCCAAGCGGTTGGACGCTTCGCGGAGCGAGCCGTTGGCTTCCGCCGCGCGGCGGCCATTGTCCGTGTTCCGCTGCGCGTCGAGATAGATGTTCAGCCCGTAAAGTTCTTTCGACCAGAAATCTTGTTGCGGGCTGGGCAAGCCGTGGATCGGCTTGATCGCGTCGTCGCGCCGCCCCGACATCAAATAGAGCATGCGGAGCGTCGCTTGGCGCGTTGCGTCTTGTGCATCGTCCGGGTGGTTTGCCAACTCGGCCTCAAGCGAACGCGCGGCGCGCTCGAGATGCCCTTTCCAATCCGTGCTCGCGTCGGGCTTGTCTTTTTCGGCCGGCTCGGCATACGAGGCCGGCTCGACCTCTTTCTTCGGCCGGGCCCGCTTCTCGCCCCGCGTCTCCGCCTGAGCGACGGACCGGGCCGCGTCATGCTCCGCACGATGCGTTTTTTTGGAGGGCGGATTTTCGTCTTCGTCCTCCGCCGGCGCCGAACGGGCGACGCGCGCGGCGCGCGGATCGTCGTCATCGGAAAGTTCGTCCGAATTGGACGCGGAGTCGTCCGTCGCGGCGCGTGCTGGCGGTTCCGCTCGCCGCGAGGCGCTTGTATCGGCGACAATGCGATGCCGGCCGGCCGGCTTGGTTCGTTTTGGCGATTCTTCCGCGGCCGGCTCAGGGACATCGCGCGGGCCCGCAACGTCTTGCGCCGCGGACGCGATCTCCGTTCGATCGTCACGGGTTCCGTCGTGCGCGCGGTTTTGCATGGCTTGCTTGCGATACGCGACGGAGGCTCGCACCACTTGCACCATTTGTGGCCAGTAGACGGGATCCGTCTGCTGGAGATCTTTCAGCAATTGATTCTGCGAATCGCGGTCGAGGACTCCGAGCGCTTGAACCTCAGCCATCACTTCCGCCATCGCTTTCGGATCGGGCCCTCCCTTCGCGTTCGATAACGGCGTGGCAGGCACGACCGAAACAGGGGTCGTCGAACGGGCGGGCGCGGCCGGCGCCGCCTCGTGATTCACAGTGGCGGTTGCCGTTCCAGCCCGCGGACCCGTGTCCGGGCCGGCGGCGTTGCCGTTTGAACCAGGAACGGCCGCATGCCCCGCGGAATCGGTCGCAAGCCGGCTGTCCAACGCATTGCAGCCTGACGCGCACAGCGCCACGAGCAGAGCAATTCGTTTTGCAGCCCAAGCCATAGTCAATTTCCAGCAACGGGCGAATGCCCCAAAAGCGACAGGCGAATGACCCAGAGACGAGGGGCGGGATGTTAGAAGAATCACCCGCCGGCAGCAAGATCGACTCGGCCGTCATGAAACGTCGCTCGCAGCTTGCGGAACCGTGCAACTGTCTGCTAGCAGGCCAAGCAGGGCGCGCCGCGCGGCGAACTCGCGCGAACGGCGGCGATTGCCAGCTATTGCCGCCGTTTGGTCTTCGGCTGGCAAGTCGGACAAAAGAAAGTGGCCCGCTGTGCTTGGACGATACGGACGATCTCGGTCGAACCGCACGCCGAGCACAAGTTTCGCGCCTGATCGTAGACGCGATGTTCGTTTTGATATCCGCCCGACTCGTTCAGCGCGTTGCGATACGTTCCGTCGGAGAGGGTCGAACCCTCATACCGAATCGCCGTTTCGAGAATCCGCCGCATTTCCGCGTGCAGCCGTTCCCACTCGATCCGCGTCAACTGGCGGCAGCGGCGCGCCGGATGGATGCGGGCGGCAAACAGCATTTCCGACGCATACAAATTGCCGATTCCGGCGACTTGCTTCTGGTCGAGCAGCGCGACTTTGATCGCGCGGCTGCTGGCGCGGAGATTGTCGCGCAGCTCATCGACGGAAATCTCTAGCGCGTCGGGCCCGAGCTTGCTCCGGCCGCAGTCCGCGGAAAACTCCGCCGCCGAGAGCAACCGAATCCGGCCGAGTCCGCGCCGATCCCAATAAAATAGTTCGGCAATCGGTCCGCCGGCCAATTCGATGCGAAAGCGGAGGTGCTCGCGCGACGGGGGATCGGCCAGCAGCACCAGACCGGTCATGCGCGGTTCAAGCACGATCCGATCGGTCGATTCCAGGCGGAGGACCACGCGCTTGCCAGCCCGCTCGACGGCGATCACCTGTTGTCCGACGACTCGGCGGCGGAAGCGATCGAGCCGCGGAGCGATGACGATCGGCTTGCGGCGGCACGGCACGCGATCCACTTGGCGGATTCGGCTGCCGACGATCGGCAGGATTCCGCGGCGCATCGTTTCGACTTCAGGCAGTTCGGGCATGGAAGATGAATTCGACTGGACGCGCGACCGTCCCGTGCTGCGGCCGGAGCCGCGCGGCCTCCGGCCGAGAAATCAAAACCGGCGGCCGGCGGACCAAGGCTGGACCGCGTCTAGCCCTCGGCTTGTTCGGTCGGCGGCGGCGCGATCGTGGCTGCCGCTTCGCGCACCGTGACCGGCGTGTTTCGCTTGCGCTCGACTTCGGTGCCCGGGACGAGTTGCGGGCCGGGCGAGTAGGTTTCCATCAGGACCTTTAGTTCGGCGGCTTCGACGACTTCCTTTTCCATCAGACGCTTGGTCAGGGCCTCGAGGGCCGGCCGCCGCGTCTGCAAGATATACTTCACCTTGTCGACCCCTTCGTCGAGAATCCGCTTGACTTCTTCGTCGATCTCGCGGGCCGTCTGTTCACTGTGCATGCGCGGATGGCCAAAGTCGCCGCCGCCGGCCAAAAAGGGCGAACGATTGCTCTCGCGGTAATTGACTCGGCCCAAGCGGCTCATCCCGAAATCCATGACCATGCTCCGCGCAATTTCGCTGGCCCGTTCGAGATCGTTTTGGGCGCCGGTCGAGATGTCTTCAAAGATCAATTCTTCGGTCAAGGTGCCCGAGAGGAGGACTTGAATCCGGCTTTCGAGTTCGCGATGGGTCATCAAAAAACGCTCGTCGTCGGGGCGCTGCATCGTATAGCCAAGCGCCGCCAGGCCGCGCGGAATGATCGACACTTTGTGAACCGGGTCGGTATTGGGCAGGCAATAGGCGACGAGCGCATGGCCGCTCTCGTGATAGGCCACGCGGAGCTTTTCGTCTTCGCTCATGACGCGTTGCTTCTTTTCGAGGCCGGCGGTGACGCGCTCGACCCCCTCATTGAATTCGGCCATTCCGACCGAGGTGTTCCCCTTGCGCGCCGCGAGCAAGGCGGCCTCATTGACCAAATTCGCCAAATCGGCGCCGACAAAACCCGACGTGATGCGGGCGATCTCCTTGAGCGAAATCGCCGGATCGATTTTGATCTGCTGCGCATGCACTTTGAGGATGTCCTCGCGGCCGCGCACATCGGGCCGGTCGACCAGTACGTGCCGGTCGAAGCGGCCGGGCCGCAGCAAGGCCGGGTCGAGCGTCTCAGGCCGGTTGGTCGCGGCCAGGATGATGACGCCGCTGTTCGAGCCAAAGCCGTCCATTTCCACCAGCAAGGCGTTCAAGGTTTGTTCGCGCTCGTCGTGGCCGCCGACCACGGTCGAGCCGCGGGTTTTGCCCAGCGCGTCGAGTTCGTCAATGAAGATGATGCACGGCGCTTTGGCTTCGGCTTGATGAAACATGTCGCGGACCCGCGCGGCGCCGACGCCGACGAACATTTCGACGAAGTCGGAACCGGAGAGGCTGAAGAAAGGAACTCCCGCCTCGCCCGCGATGGCTTTCGCGAGGAGCGTTTTTCCGGTCCCTGGGGGACCGACGAGCAGGACCCCCTTGGGAATACGGCCGCCGAGGAGTTGATACTTTTCGGGCGTCTTCAAAAACTCGACCACCTCGCGCAATTCGTCAACGGCCTCATCGATGCCGGCGACATCCTCGAACGTGATGTCGAGATCCTCTTGGGCGTACATTTTTCCGCGGCTGCGCCCGAAGGCCATAGGCGAACCTGCCCCCCCGAGCCGCCGCACCATATACAAAAAGCCCAAGATCAAGATCGCCATGATGACGAGCATGGGCACGTAGCTTTTCCAGGGGCTGGGGGGGCCGCTATAGTCGAATTTGACCCCGGCCGACCGTAAGGCGTCGCGCAGTTGGCCGTTGCTATCGTCCAACGGTCCGCGATACGTTTCAAATTCGCGAACTTCTTCCTTGCTGTTGGCGTCGGCCGGTTTGACGAGCAGCGTCGTGACCTTGCCGGTGATTTCCGCCGTGCCGATCGAAATGTCGGTCGGGGCGGTCACGCGAGTCTCGCGTCCTTCGGGCTCGTTGACAATGATCGACTTGTCGAGCGAGGAGGGCTTGCTGACCGCGATCAAATGCTGGAAATCGCTATAATTGAGGTGAAATTTGCTGGTGCTCACGTTCATGCAAATGAGCACCATTCCAATCAACCCGGCCCCCAGCAAGATCCAGAGGGCCGGATTGTTGCCGTTCAAAGGGGGGCCTTTTTTGGGCTCCTTCTCCTTCGGCGTTTTGGGCGGAATCGGCGGCATTTTCGGCGGTTTATCCATTTCGGGCGCAATCTTTTAAGAGAAGAACAGTCTGAGCAAGACACGCACGGACGCGGGTCGAGCCGGCCGACCGCGGCTGCGGGATGCGGACGGCTCCCGAACGGCTGTTTTGGCCTGGGCAAAGAGCCCGTGGAACAGAACGGCCTCTTGCATCGTAGGGAATGGGTGCCGCGGGGGCAACATCGCCCGCGGTTCCACCCGGCTCCTGCGATTGTCGGTTTCTTCGATTATATCGAACGGCGATTTCTCGCGCGGCGAAATACCGGCCGAGAAACCGCGAATTGTCCAGTGCGTGCAGGAATAAACGGACCGGAAAGCTGGGTTGTCGGAACCGAAACCGGCTCTTAGAATGCCTTGCGGATTCTCCCGAACTCTTTGAGCCATTGGAAATTATAACGTCGCATGCGCGCCCCGGTCACCACTGTCGCCGTGCTGGGCTCCACCGGGAGCATCGGGCGGAGCACGCTCGACGTGATCCGCGCCTCCGAAGGCCGGCTGCGCGCGACCACGTTGGCAGCCCATCGGAGCGTCGAAATCCTCGCTCAGCAGGCGTGGCTGATGCGCCCCGACCGCGTCGTGATCGCCTGTCAGGAAGCGGCCGCCACGATCGAGCGCGATCTATTTCCTCCGGAAACCGAGATTCTCGCGGGCGAGGCGGGCATCCTCGCCGCCGCTACCGCCGCCGACACCGACACGATCGTGTCGGCGATTGTCGGCAGCGCCGGCTTGCGCGGAACCTGGGCCGCGCTGGAGGCCGGCAAGGTCGTGGCCTTGGCGAACAAAGAAACCCTCGTGGTCGCGGGACCGTTGATCATCGACTTGCTCGAAGCGCAAGCCTCCGGCCGTCCCCGCTTGCTCCCGATCGATAGTGAACATTCGGCGATTTTTCAAGCGCTCCATGCCGGCCGCAAGGCCGACGTCAAGCGGATCATATTGACTGCCAGCGGGGGGCCCTTCCGCCAGCACACGCCTGAGCAGTTGGCCGAAGTGACGATCGAGGAGGCCTTGAACCATCCGACCTGGCAGATGGGTCCGAAAATCTCGGTCGATTCGGCCACGATGATGAACAAAGCCCTGGAGATCATCGAGGCGCGGTGGTTGTTCGATCTGCGGGCCGACCAGATCGACGTGGTGATTCACCCTCAATCGGTCGTCCATTCGATGGTAGAATACATCGACGGCTCGATCGTGGCGCAGCTGAGCCCGCCAGATATGCGGCTGCCGATCCAATATGCGCTGACCTATCCGGAGCGGTGGCCGAGCCCGGCGGAA
>DASRSE010000121.1:0-16156 GCA_035656655.1 Pirellulales bacterium | reverse complement strand
GCCGGACGTTTGCCGACCGGCCTGACTTGCCCGCCAACCGCTAGCTGTTCCCTTCGTCGCCGCGTAAACGGTCGTCGGCGATTGCCCGCCCCGCCTCACCCCTTTGCGCCTTGGACCTCGTCCCTATGTTCCACCGCGTGGTTCACGTTCGACGCGCCGGCAACGTCAGTAGGATTGCCATTGCCCCGCCTTGTGCGGCGCGGCTCGTCCTGTGGTGCGCGGCGCTGACGTGGGGCTTTCCCGCTTTGCCGTCGGCTCTGGCGGCCGAACCTCCACCACCGACCAAAGAGGCAGCGTCCGCGGCCGGAGGCCCGGCCGGCGGTTTTTCCGACGCGAACCTGGAGTTTTTCGAATCGAAGGTCCGCCCGCTGTTGATTGCACGCTGCTATGAGTGCCACAGCGCGACGGCGAAGAAGCTGCAAGGGGAGCTACGGCTCGATTCACGCTCCGGCGCCCTAAAAGGGGGCGAGACCGGCGCGGCCGTTGTGCCGGGCGATGCGAAACACAGCCCGCTGGTGAACGCGATCAATTACGGCGAGCTCAAAATGCCGCCGAAAACAAAGCTGCCGGCGGATGAAATCGCCGTTTTGACAAAGTGGGTCGAGTTGGGCGCGCCGTGGCCTGCGGAAAAGGTCGAACAAAAACTCGATGCCGCCAAAGCGGCCCAATGGGAGCAGCGCAAAACGCACTGGGCGTGGCAGAAAATCGAACGGACGCCGCCGCCCGCGGTCCGCAACGCGAGTTGGCCGCGGACCGACAGCGACCGCTTTTTGTTAAGCGCGCTCGAGCAGAAAGGGCTGACGCCGGCGCCGCCGGCGGATAAGGCGATTTGGTTGCGGCGGGTGACGTTCGATCTGATCGGGCTGCCGCCCACCACGGCGGAGGTGGCGCAGTTTCTCGCCGACCCGCGGCCGGAGGCCGAAGCGGCGGTCGTTGATCGGTTGCTGGCCTCGCCTCATTTTGGCGAGCAGTGGGCGCGGCATTGGCTTGATCTGGTCCGCTACGCTGAAACGCGCGGTCATGAATTTGACTATCCGATCCCCAACGCTTGGCAATATCGCGACTACGTGATTCGCGCGCTGAACGCCGATGTCCCCTATGATCAGTTCGTGCGCGAGCAATTGGCCGGCGATCTGCTGCCGCATCCGCGGCTCAATCCGGACCACGGCTACAACGAATCGATTTTGGGCACCGGCTTTTGGCTGCTGGGCGAAGAAGTCCATTCGCCCGTCGACATTCGCCAAGACGAGGCCGATCGGCTGGACAATCGGCTGGACGTCATGTCAAAAACATTCTTGGGGCTGACGGTCGCATGTGCGCGCTGCCACGACCACAAATTTGATCCGATCACGCAAAAAGACTACTACTCCCTGTCCAGTTTCTTGCTGAGCGCCAGCTATCGCCAGACGCGGTTTGAAACCGATTTGCACAATCGGCAAGTGGCTGAAGAACTTGCCCAACTCCGCCAAACGGCGCGCGAAAAGCTATTGCCGCTCTGGGCGAAAAAGCTGCAACCGGGCGTCGCCCAAACGAAAGCCTATCTGCTGGCAGCCCGCGCAGCGCTCCAGGGGGGCAAGGCTGCGGACTTGGCGCCGGACGCGCTCGCAGCCATCGCGGAGCGCAGCGGTCACCTTTCCGCCGAGCGGCTCCGCGCCTGGGCCAAGGAACTTGAAGTCGCGCGGCAAGCTCCGTCCCATCCGTGGCACGCGCTGGCGGTCGCGCCCGACGCGGTTCCGGTCGATGCGCCCAGCGGAAACGGAGGTCCGAAGACAACGCCCGCGATCACGCCCGCGCCTGCGGTTCAACAAGTCGTCGTGGACTACGCGGCGCCGAGCACGGCCGAGAAGCCAACTTGGTTCACCAATGGGCGGGGGTTTGGCCTCGCCGCCGCGCAGCCCGGCGATATTTTTCTTAGTGCCGATCCGCAGAACCCGATCGCGGAGCTGGTCGAAACCTCGGCCGCGCGGCGCGATTTGGCGTTTTCTCACCTCCAGCTCGCTCCGAATACGGAGCATGACGGCACGAATCTCAATGGTTATGAACAGCCGGGCGAAATGCTGCGCACGCCAACCGTGACGTTGAAGTCGGGCCGCATGTATTATCTCGTGCGCGGCTCGGGCCGCTGTTATGCCGCAGTCGATTCGCACATCATGTTGTCGGGCCCGCTCCATGGCCGGCTCTTGTTCGAGTGGAAAGGAAAGCCGGACCAGTGGCAATGGGTCTCGCAAGATTTGACTCCGTATCAAGGGCACCGCGCTCATTTCGAGTTCTCGCCCCTCGGACCGCAAGCGCCGCTCGAAATCGCTCGCGTGGTCGAAAACGAGACGACGCCGCCCGCGCAAACCGCGTGGCCAGCGGGCGCCGTTCCCGCCGCGACCGCGGAATCGGTCGCGCAGCAATACCAAGAATATCTTGAAAAAGCCTTTGCCCAAATTGGCACGGAAGCGGCGGCCGGGCGGCCGCTGCCGGCCGAGTCGGCTGCTGTGCTCGGGTGGTGCCGCCGCCACGAAACACTGTTTTGCGACGAGGACGCGACAAAGGAGGCCCGCCAGCAGATCGCCGCGGCCGCCGCGCCTTTGCTTGCGCATCAGGCCGAACTGTTGCAACGCATCATGCCGGAATCGCACGCCGCGCCGACCATGTTCGAGGGGAATGGCGTGGACGGGGCGATTCTGATTCGCGGACAAGCAAAAACTCCCGGTGAAGCCGCTCCACGCCGCTTTCTGGAAATGCTCGGCGGCGCCGCCCCGTCGGGCTACGGCCCTGGCAGCGGCCGCCTCGTCTTGGCCGAACAACTCCTTTCGGAAAACGACCCATTCGTTTCGCGGGTGATTGTCAATCGAGTATGGCATCATCTGTTCGGCCGCGGGATTGTGGCCTCGGTCGATAATTTTGGCATTTTGGGCCAACGACCGACGAATCGGCCGCTGCTGGATCATCTGGCCGACGTGTTTCGTCACGATCAACACTGGTCGCTGAAAACGCTCATCCGTTCGCTCGTGCTCTCGCAGGCTTATCGAATGTCGAGCGCCGCCAGCGATCAGGCCAGCCAGCTCGATCCAGAAAACTTGCTCTGGCAACACACGCAGATCCGCCGCTTGCCGGCCGAATCAATCCGCGATGCAATCTTGGACCTGTCGGGCCGGCTCGACCCGAGTGTGCTTGGCCCACCGGTCGAGGTGTATCTCAATGCGTTCATGGAAGGGCGTGGTCGGCCTGGCTCCGGCCCGTTGGACGGGTCAGGGCGGCGGAGCATTTACATCAAAGTTCGGCGCAATTTTCTCTCGCCGATGATGCTGGCGTTTGACACGCCGATTCCGTTTAGCACGGTCGGCCGGCGGTCGGTCTCGAACGTGCCGGCGCAAGCCCTGATCTTGATGAATGACCCTTTCGTGTTGGAGCAAGCGAAGCTCTGGGCGAAGCGGGTCCTGGCCGCGCCCGGCAGCCCCGAAGAACATCTAGCTACGATGTATTTGGCGGCCTTCGCGCGGCCGCCGCGGGCCGAAGAGACGGCGGCGGCCCTGGCCTTTCTCGACGAGCAAGCCAGCAAGTATGGGGCGCCGGCCGCGAGCCGCCGCGGCAACTTCGACGCCTGGACCGATTTGGCTCAGGTCCTCTTCAACACCAAAGAGTTCACCTTTCTCCGCTAGGCGCTCCGCACATGAGCAAAACTTCGCACGGCTGTGGCCGCTTTGTCCCGCGCCCGATCTCGCGGCGCGAGATGCTCTCGAACTGCGCGCTGGGCTTTGGTTCGGTCGCCCTCGCCACGCTGCTCCATGAAGACTACGTGCGGGCCGCCGGCGCGGGAATTGCGCCGGGCGGCGTCTTGTCTGGACTGCATCATCCGGCTACGGCCAAAAGCGTCATCTTCTTGTACATGGATGGCGGACCGTCGCAAATCGACACGTTCGATTACAAGCCGCTGCTGGAAAAGTACCACGGACAGAATCCGCAAAAAGTCTTGGGGAAAGTCGAGCCGACCCAATTCGACAGCAATGGCAACATGCTCGCCTCGCCTTGGAAGTTCAAGCAGCACGGTGACAGCGGCCACTGGATTAGCGACCTCTTTCCGCACGTGGCCGAAGTCGCCGACGAATTGGCGATCGTCAAAAGCATGACGAGCAATTTTTCCGAGCACACCAGCGCCAATTATTTTCTCCACACCGGCAACGGTTTGCAGGGCCGCCCCAGCATGGGGTCCTGGGTGACCTACGGTCTCGGCAGCGAATGCCAGAATTTGCCCGGCTTCATCACGATCGATGGCGGGTTGATACCGCCGGGGGGGCTCGACAATTTCAACTCGGGCTTCTTGCCGGCCACGTATCAAAGTTCGATTTTCAAGCCGCAAGGCGCTGGCGTCGCGAATGCGCAGCCGTTGGAGCGGTCGCCCGAACTGCAGGACCGCAAGCGCAACTTGATTCGGACGCTCGACCAAGGCCTGCTCGGCCAACTGGGCCCGAATGACGCCGTTGAAAGCGCGATTGCCAATTATGAACTGGCCGCGCGGATGCAAGCCGCCGTGCCTGACCTGATGGGGTTAAAGGGAGAAACCGACGCGACCAAAAAGCTGTACGGCCTCGACGCCGAATTTCCGCAGACGCGCACGTTTGGCACCGAGTGCTTGCTGGCGCGGCGAATGGTGGAGCGCGGCGTGCGGTTCGTCGAGCTAACGTGTCCGGCCAGCGGCGGCGACCGCTGGGACCAGCACTCCGGCTTAAAAGAGGGCCACACCAAGAACTGTTTGGCAGTCGATCAGCCGATCGCCGGTTTGCTCCGCGACTTGAAGAGCCGCGGCTTGCTCGATTCGACGCTCGTCGTCTGGGCGGGTGAGTTCGGCCGGACACCCTTCGCGCAAGGCTCCGACGGCCGCGATCACAATCCATTCGGCTTCACCATCTGGATGGCTGGCGGCGGCGCGAAGCGCGGCGTCAGCTACGGCGCGACCGACGACTTCGGCTACAAAGCAGTCGAGGGGCGGCAGCAGATCTATGACTTGCATGCCACCATGCTCTACTTTCTCGGCGTCGATCACACGAAGCTGACCTATCGCTTCTCGGGCCGCGACATGCGCCTCACCGACGTTCACGGCGAACTCATCCAGCCCCTGATCGGCTAATTGCCTGTTGAAGCATTCAACCGCCTGCTTGCCAACGGCCGCAATTACGAGTGCGCGGTCCACAAAGCGGTCTCACAGCGAGGCGAGCTTGATTACGATCAGCGCGGCGAGGGCGAGAATCAACGCCCCAGCCACCACGCCAAACCAGAGCAGGCCGCGCGGCGAACTTGCCGGCTGGGTCGCCGGCGCGCCGGAATCCGGGTTCACGGAAACGGGCGGGCCGGCGAACTTGGTTGCCGCCGATTTCGCAGCAACCGGAACAGCAGCCGGCGCCGGACGTGGCGGCGGGGCAGGGGAGGGGGGCGCCACCGGCGGCGCGCTGCGCTGGTTCGGCGACCTGGGCGGCGCAGGAATGGCCGGCGCAGGCATTGGCGCGGCGGCTTTGGGCGGCGCAGGCCGTGGCGGCGCGGGCTTGGGCGGCGAAAGCTGTAGCGGCGCTGCCGATGTCTCCGGCTCTTGAAACGTCATCAAGAACTCAGGCAAGGTCGCCTGGGACGCGGTGCCCGCCCCCGGTGGTGCGTCTGGCGGCAGGTCGGCCGACGCGAGTGGAGCGGGCGCGACCGCGGCGCGTTTTTCAGGAAGGGCAGGGGGGACCGCCGCGTTGGAATCAGTCCGCGGCGCGGTCGTAGCGGGCAAGGGGGGCGGCACCGCTGTCGAAGAACTGGCTGCAGGCGCCGGCAAGGCAACGGGCAAGGGGGGTGGCAACGAGGAGGGGAGGGGACGAGGCGGCGGCAAACTAGGGGGCGTGCTGGGCGCGACGAGCACCCCTTTCACCTCGCCCGTCTGTTGGCCTTCGTTTAAAGCTTGGGCCAACTCCTCCATCGACTGAAACCGCGCGGCCGGTTGCTTGGCGACCATCCGTTGAAAAACCTGATCAAGCCACGCCGGCGCTTCCGGCCGGAGCGCGCGCAGCGTGGGAATCGGGCCCGCGCGATGACTCTGTATTTTTTTGGCGTTGGTTTCGCCTTTATACATCAAGTCGTTGGTCAAGAGCCGGTACATTGTGCAGCCGAGACTGTAGATATCCGACCGTGCGTCGGCTTGCTGAGTGTCCTCGGCCTGCTCGGGGCTCATGTAATCGACCGTCCCCATGATCGGTCCGCCGGTCGCGGCTCCACGTTTCGCGTCGTCGCCGGCGGTGATTGAACTCTTGTTGCTGGCCAACCCCATGTCGAGGATTTTCACTTGCCCTTCTTGGTTGACGAGCAAGTTGGCCGGCTTGATGTCGCGATGGATGATCCCTTCGCGATGCGCGTAGGCGAGCCCGGTGGCAGCCTGGCGGACGTAGTCGATGACGTTCGTGATCGGCAAGGGGCCGTCCTGCTTCAAGACTTGCGACAAGTCTTTGCCGTCGACGAACTCCATCACGAGATAATGAATGCCGTTTTGTTCGCCGGCGTCGAAGGCGACGACAATGTTCGGATGGTTGAGCCGAGCGGCCGATTCGACCTCGCGATAAAAACGGCGGACCGATTCGATGGACTTGATCCATTGCGGCGGCAGAACCTTGATCGCGACGATCCGTTTCAGCTTGCGCTGCTGTGCTTTGAACACTTGGCCCATTCCGCCGACGCCGATCCGCTCCAGAATGACGTAGTCGCCGATTCGTTTGGCTTTGGCCGGTTTGGGGGTTTCTCCCGGCGCTGGAGCGAGAGTCGAACGGCTGGCGATCGTACTCGGCGTGCCGGCGTCGCGCGGATCTTCGGCCGCTTGAAAGATCACGCTGTCGGCCGCCTCGTCGCCGCCACTATTTTCGCGCTCGGCGATCGTGTTTTCGTGCAGTCCGGATGCCGTCTTTTCGTCTCCGGTCGAAGGGCCGTTCGCCAACTGGTCGCGGAGCGCCCGGTCGTAAGCGCGCTTGGCTTCCGGATTCGTAAGCGTGTCGCGAGCGGCGGCCAGATCGGCAAAGATGCGGCGCGTCAGCGCTTCCGGGCGGCCGGCGGCGAGCCCGTGCAAGCGGGCGACGAGGCGAATGACCGTTTGTTGGATCAGATCGGCCGAATCCTCGAACGGCCGCAGGCCGAGCAGCCGATAGTGATTCGGCGGCGGCTCGAACGGGGAGATGCCCAGCCATTCTTGATAAGGATCGAACGAATCGGCCATGACCGCGAGAACTAGAGAAGCGAAAGCGCGTGGCCGCCACGAAAAGCGCCGCGCGGCATGTTCCTATTATGCCCGCTACGAGCGAGAATTCAAACCGGCTTGGCACGTATGGTTGCGCGCTGAGCGGCAGTGTCCCGCGCAGGCGGCGGTTTCGGCGCTCGGCTTGGCGGGAGCGTTGCGCGGGCCTCCTGGCCGTGCGGCGCTCGCGAATGCGCCGCGGCGCCTTCCCGGCGCAGCCGCGCGGGCGCCGAAAATCGGCCGGCAGGCTTACTTCGCGCCGCCTGGTTTCTACAATTCAAGTTATGAATCCAAATAATAAACAAGCCGAAAGCGAGAACCGCGCGCACGCCTCGGCCACCGATGTCGTCTGCGGGATGCAGGTCGAGCCGGAGCGGGCCGCGGCCGAATACGACTACCAAGGTCAACACTATTTTTTTTGCAGCCAGAAATGCCAGGACAAATTTCGGGCCCATCCGGAGCAGTTTCTGCAACCGAAAGAGGCGGCGCCGGCGCTGGTTCAATTGACAGGCATGTTCGCGCCCGCGGCCGCGCCGCCGGATCACCACGCGGCGGCCGGACAGTTCACGTGCCCCATGCATCCGGAGATCGTGCAGGCAGGGCCTGGAATCTGCCCGCTGTGCGGCATGGCGCTCGAGCCGACGACCGTTTCGGCGGAAGCGGCGCCAAATGAAGAATTGCTCGACATGCAGCGGCGGTTTTGGATTTGTCTCGGACTGACCGTGCCGCTGCTGGTTCTGTCGATGGGTGCAATGGCCCCTGCGCTGGCGCAGCTTTTTTCTGGCGGATATGCCCCGTGGGTGCAGTTCGCGCTGGCTGCGCCGGTCGTGCTGTGGGGAGGTTGGCCATTTTTTGTGCGGGCCGCGCAATCGCTCACGCAGCGCTGGAATATGTTCACGTTGATCGGTCTGGGGACGGGCGCCGCCTTTTTGGAAAGCGCAATCGCCACGATCGCGCCGGGGCTGTTTCCGGAATCGTTCCATACGCACGGAGGCGCCGTCCCCGTCTATTTTGAATCGGCCGCCGTGATTGTCACGCTCGTCCTCCTGGGCCAAGTGCTGGAACTTCGCGCACGCCAGCGGACGGGGGCGGCCTTGCGCAGCCTGTTGCAACTTGCGCCCAAAACGGCGCGGCTCGTCCGGCCCGACGGCATCGAGGAAGATGTCGGCCTGGAACATATTCAGGTCGGCGATCTGGTTCGCGTGCGGCCGGGAGAAAAAATTCCTACCGATGGCATCGTGCGCGAAGGGGCCAGCGCCGTGGACGAAGCGCTCATCACCGGCGAGCCGTTGCCGGTCGAAAAAGTGGCTGGGGCGAAAGTGACCGGGGGAACGGTCAACACGACCGGCACGCTGCTGGTCGAGGCGGAGCATGTGGGTCAAGAGACGCTCGTCGCGCGAATCGTGCAGTTGGTGAGCGCGGCTCAGCGGAGCCGCGCGCCCATCCAGCGGTTGGCGGATGTCGTGGCGTCGTACTTTGTGCCGCTGGTGATGGCGGTCGCCCTCGTGACTTTTGCCGTCTGGGCGATCTGGGGTCCCGAGCCGCGGCTGGCGCATGCGCTGGTGAATGCGGTCGCGGTTCTGATTATCGCTTGCCCTTGCGCGTTGGGGCTCGCGACCCCCATGTCCATCATGGTCGGACTCGGTCGCGGCGCGACGGCCGGCGTGCTCGTGCGCAATGCCGAAGCGCTCGAACAAATGGCCAACTGCGACACGCTGCTGCTGGATAAGACCGGCACGCTGACCGCCGGCCGGCCACGCGTTGTGGCGCTGCTCACCGCCGAGCAATCGTGTTCCGCGCCTTGGACCGCGGAGCAGCCGCCCGCCGTGCAGGCCGCCTTGCAATTGGCCGCCAGTCTCGAGCAGGGGAGCGAGCACCCGCTGGCGGCCGCGGTCTTGGCCGCCGCGCGCGATGCAAATCAGACGCTGACCAAAGCGGCTGAATTTTCCGCCGTGCCAGGGCAGGGGGTCCGCGGCCGTATCGATGGGGCCGAAGCGGCACTCGGCAATCGCCGGTTTCTCGAATCGCAACGGATCGCCCTGGGCGATTGGGAAGAACGTGCGGCGCCGTGGCGCGAACAAGGGCATACGATTCTGTTTCTGGCGAAAAACAGCCAGCCGTTCGCCCTCTTGGCCCTAGCCGATCCGATCAAGGATTCGACTCCCGAGGCAATTCAAACACTGCGCCACGAAGGGCTGCGGATCGTCATGGTAACCGGCGACGCGCCAAAAACGGCCAGCGCCGTGGCCGCGCAACTGAGCTTGAGCGAAGTTCATGCGGGCCTGCTGCCGGCGGATAAGATTCAAATCATCCGCGATTTGCAAGCGGCAGGGAACAAGGTCGCGATGGCCGGCGACGGCGTGAACGACGCGCCGGCCTTGGCCGCTGCCGACGTCGGTATTGCCATGGGAACCGGTGCGGACGTCGCCTTGGAAGCGGCCGGCTTGACGCTCGTCCAAGGAGATTTGCGGGCCCTCGTGCGGGCGCGGCGGCTCAGTCAGGCGACGGTTCGAAATATCCGCCAAAATCTGCTCTTTGCGTTTTTATATAATCTATTGGCGGTGCCGATTGCCGCGGGGTTGCTATACCCGTTCTTCGGACTGCTGCTCAGCCCGATGTTGGCCAGCGCCGCGATGAGTCTCAGCTCGGTTTCGGTCATTGCAAATGCCCTCCGGCTGCGGCATGCGAAGCTTTAGCGCGGCGGGCTTGCGGGGGCAAAAAAGCGATCGCCCACGAAAAAGCGGCACGCTGCATTTTCCGCGGGAGCGCGTTATAATCGGCCTCGCCGCCGCTGTGCCCGTGCGGTCGTATCAACACGCCGGTCGCGGATCGCAGGCGGTCTCCACGCTCCAACCGAGCTCGCATTCCCTCCCCCATTTTCTCCAAGGCGAAAACCCCATGACCTCTTGTCGAAAGCTCAAGCTGCGCCGTGTTGCGTTTACGAGCGCCGCGTTGCTCTTGGCCCTGACTTGTGTCAGCGCCGCGGCTGACCAAAACAGCGCGAGCCACGACGCGCTTGAGGCGCTGCAAAAACAACTCGCGCAGCCGGGCGTGAAACCGGCGGCGATCGAGTCGCAGGCCTTCGCGAAAGTCGCGCTTACCAAGGAAGATGCGGCGGCCGCCAAGAAATTGCTATGGGATTATCACGCGGCTGAGATCACCAAGGATCGCGCTGAAGAGATCAAGAACGGTCTCGTCAAGTACGAGAAAATGGAGATGCCGTTCACCATTCAAGAGTTCGGCAAGGAGCCGGAGGCCGGCTGGAGCTTGTGGTTTTCCTTGCATGGCGGCGGAGGCGCGCCCAAGCAAGTGAACGATCAACAATACGAAAACCAAAAACGACTGTATAAGCTGCAAGAAGGTTTGTATCTGGTGCCGCGGGCTCCGACGAATACGTGGAATCTGTGGCATGAATCGCACATTGATCATCTCTTCGATCGGCTCATCGAAGATTTGATTGTGCTCAAGCACGTCGATCCGAACCGCGTGTATGTAATGGGCTATTCCGCCGGCGGCGATGGCGTCTATCAACTCGGACCGCGGATGGCGGACCGCTGGGCCGCCGCGGCCATGATGGCAGGCCATCCGAACGACGCCTCCCCCTTGAGCCTGCGGAACGTCGCGTTTGCGATTCAAGTCGGGGCGCTCGACGCCGCCTACGATCGCAACAAGATCGCGCAAAAATGGATCGACCGGCTCGATGAACTGGAAAAGGCCGATCCCAAAGGCTACGTACATTTCTCGAAGATCCACGCCGGCAAAAGCCACTGGATGGATCTAGAGGACGCGAAAGTGCTTCCTTGGATGGCCGCCAAAACACGCAACCCGGTGCCTGACCGGGTTGTCTGGATGCAAAACACGACGGTCCACGACCGGAGCTATTGGTTGGCGGTTCCCAAGGCCGATCCGTCGTTGGCGGGCAAGGCGGTCACGGTCGATCGCGACCACAACTTGTTCACGATCAAATCGTGCGATCCCATCGGCCCGCTGCTGATTCACGTGGACGATCGCATGATCGACTTTGACCAGCCGGTTAAGGTCGTCTTTGACCAGAAGACTTTGTTTGACCAGAAGCTTCCGCGGACGATCGCCACGCTCGAAAAAACATTGGCTCAGCGCGGCGACCCGGACCTCGTGTTTTCTGGCGAAGTCAACGTCACCGCCGTGGAAGCCAAGCCGGCCGAGGAAAAGAAAGCCGACGAGAAGAAACCCGACGAGAAGAAAGTGGAAAAGCAGGCCGAGGCGAAAAAATAGGGCGATTGTGCTTCCGCGATCTGACGAGAAGGCTGGGAACCCGTCGCTCGCGACCGGGGCCGGCGGCGCGGCTATTTGACCTGTTGTTGCAGCAGCCAATCTTCGAGAATCACATGCTCGACGAACGGGGCGCGGAGGAGAGCGCTCCGCGACGGCAAGAGCTTGGCGAGCCACGGCCGGCGGACCGCTTGCGAGACGGCGCGCAGCCCGAACCCGCTCCAACTCTTGCTGGCGATTTGGGCCTTCACATTGTCGCTCACGCGTTGAAACGTGGCCGGAAACAGATTTGGGTCGGGGCCGACGTGGATCACCGTGTCGATGCCGTGGGCGAGCGTTTCGTACATGGTCTCCCAGAGCCGTTGCGGATGATCGGTCCACTTGCGGAGCAGTTCGCGGCAATTTTGGTCGGTGTAGCTGATGCGGCCGGTGACCAAGGAAAGAATCTCCGGTTGCGGCCGGCGCAGCCCGCCTGGCAGCGAGTGCATCAGCGTGGCCGCGCGGTCGGGAATCTGGCGTTCCCACACAATGGGCGTGTGCAGCGGCGGCCAGCGGCTATCGTTTTTGCGAAGATGGACTTGTTTGGGCAAGATATCGGCCATGAGTTCGCCAAAGCGGTCGATGGTCCGCTGCTGGCCGAGCAAGAGGAGCGAGTTGGGCGACAGAAACGACGAAATGCCGATCACCCCGCGCCCTTCGCCGTTAATTCGCACGCAGAGCCACTGGACCGCTTCGGTGTCGAGAGTTCCGCCGCGGGTGAAGAGGACGCCAAGGGTCGTGTTCGCGGAGAGCTCCGCGCAATCGTGGGCGAGCGACAAGGGAATCCGCAGTGCGTGCTGCATTTCAAACACGCCCCCCGCGATCAGAGCGGCGATTTCGCCCAGGCTATAGCCGAAGGCCAATTTGGCATCGGCAAAACGCATGTCGAAAAACTCTTCGAGAATCTTGAGCTGCGCAATTTCCATTGCCACAATCAGCGCCACCGCCTCCGCGAACTGATCCATCGCCGGATCGCCGCGCTCGCGAACCAGGCGCACCAGATCTACCGGACGACAAGCGACATCGCCGCAAACCTGGCTCGCCTCGCGCAGATACTTCTCGACGACCGCGCCAAAGGCGCGATGTTCCAGCAACTCCGCGCTGCGGCCCAGATTCGTCGTGTTGTAACCGCGCAGGGCGAACGCGCCGCTCGCCAGCCGTTCGCTCAGATGTTCCGTCGGTTGCTCGGTCATGGCCGCTCGCAAGGCGTGGTTCGCGAAAATCGACAGCCGTCCGCGGCGCAGGACACAAAGCCCGCGCCGGCGGCGCCACGTCGAATTGTACGGGCCGCGGCGCGAAACTCCAGGCTAGCGAAACCGCGCGGCGCGAATATACTGGGCCGCAGGACCGCGCGGCGCGGTTTTTTTGGGCGGCAGATCACGCCGCCGGACGATTTTTTCTTTTGTCTTGGAAACGAGCGAGCGGATCATGGCCGGCAAAATCGATTGGTACTACCACCGCAACCACTGTGTCACCTGCGGCCGCGCGCAGGCATTTCTCACCGCGGCGCGGTTCACGATCGCTGCCCAGGTTGACGCGCGCCGCGAGCGAATCGAACCGGCCGCCGCGCTCAAGTTGGCGCGGAGCGCGGATGAAATCTGGGTCGCACGAGGACAAAAAGTCGTCCATTTTGACCTGACCAAAGACGCGCCCAGCGATGACGAGCTGAAGAAGCTGATCCTTGGGCCGTCCGGGTTCCTCCGCGCTCCGACGATCCGCCGCGGCAAAAAACTCTACGTCGGCTTTCATCCGGAAGCGTTTCCGAAACTGCTGGCCCCCTGAGTTCGGTTGGGCCGAGCAGGAGAAAATGCTTGTTGAAACCGGCCGCCGGCTGCTAATCTCGTTGCCGCGCGCGGAGATAATCGCGGCACTCCGTGAAAAAGGCTTGATAGTCGGCTCGGCGATAGTCGGGAAAGGTCCAGTCGTGCGGTTGCCAACGGCGATGTTTATAGAACAGCGTCACTTCGGCGAAGATCCCATCGGCCAGATAAATCCGATGGGCATGGTCCTTGGTCGAGGCGAGCACGAGCTTCGCCGCGGTGAGATAGCCCGGGTCCAAGTTGAACGGCCGCGGCTCCGGATGGTTGCCGAGCGCGGCATACTCGGCTTCGCAGCGATTGCTGGCGAGCTTGAGTCGCGGCAAATCGCCGGGGTCGATCATCCGCTCAAACGCCCAGAAGCACTTTTGGATGCCGGGTCCCATCGTCGGTTCGTAGTAGTCCGTTTCCGTAAACTCGAACCGGTCGCTTTGCAAGGCGACCGGTCCCCAAGCTTGCTGCGCGCGGTGCAGCCCCCACGCCAGCGCCGCGTCGTGGCGACTAAAGGCCGCGGCAATCAACAAGACCGGCGCAGGAGAGAGAATTTCGCCCATGTTGATTTCGTCTCGCCGACTTTTTCACGCTCAGAGGAATAAGGAAACGACGATGACCATCACGACGAGAATTGGCAGATAACCCCAGCGAATCGCTTGGAGGTCGCCCGCGGTCGGACTAAAATGGCGTCGCGCGATGAGCACCAAGATCATGAACCAATCGGCGCACAAGGCGAGCATTGCCCCCCCAGGAGGCTCCGATCCTGGAACACATAACGCGCTAACCAGAGACAAGCCAATTGTTGTAGCGTGGCGGATCGAATCGGGGGCCAATAGCGGGTCGGCTGCTGATAGATCGTTGATACCTTCAAGTTTGCTTGATAAAAATGGAACCCAAACACATGCACGCCAGACATGATAATGGCATACAACAAGACATTCGCTGCCGCGTTCCAAGGGGCATGATTTGAAAGATTCGCGGCCACAATGAAGCTGCCTCCCGCCACCGTCGTACAAATCCAAGACGTTTTGAACGCGGTCGTGGGGCTCATGAGACGGAGTCGGTTAATAGGCTTTGCCGAACACAGCCCGCCGCGGGCTCGGTTTTCCGGTGAAGATGCAGACGCCCGGTTCATCGTCGCCGGCCAGGGGAATGCAGCGGACCGTTAGTTTGCGTTCTTTGAGCAGGGCGTCGATTGCCGGGTCGTCGTGGAAATGGGCCAGTGCGAATCCGGCGGCATTCTCATCTTCCGCCGGGCCGAAGAAATCGTCAAATTCTTGGCGGCTATTGATCTGTTTGGTCGCGGCGGCCCGATTGGCGACCGCTCGCTCGAAGAGATTCGTTTGGATTTCGCCGAGGAGCGTGCTCACCGTGGCGACCAGTTCCGGCCGCGCGATGCTGGTTTTGTCGCTCGGGCTTTTGTCGCGGCGCGCCAGCGAGACGCCGCCGGCGGCAACGTCGCGCGGGCCGATTTCCAAGCGAATCGGCACCCCTTTTTTGATATGCTGCCAGGTCTTTTCGCCGCCGCGCAAATCGCGGTGATCAGTGATCACGCGCACTCGTTCATCGGCATACGTTTGAGCTTGGAGCTCCTTTTCCAAACTGCGGCAGTACTCGAGTACGGCCGTCTTTTCTTCGTCGCTGCGATAAATCGGCAAGATCACGAGCTGCGCCGGCGCCAGCTTGGGCGGCAACACCACGCCGTCATCGTCCGAGTGCGTCATGATCAAGCCGCCGATCAGCCGGGTGGAGACACCCCAAGAGGTGGTCCAAGCGAACGTCTCGTGCCCTTCTTGGTTCAAGAATTTGATCTGCTGCGCCTTGGAAAAATTCTGCCCAAGAAAGTGCGAAGTGCCCGCTTGCAGCGCTTTGCGATCTTGCATCATGGCCTCGATGCTGTAGGTGCTCACCGCGCCGGGAAAGCGTTCGCCGGCCGTTTTTTCGCCTTTGATGACGGGCATCGCCATATATTCTTCGGCGAAGGTTGCATAGATGTCGAGCATCTGACGCGTTTCGGCAATCGCCTCTTCGGCCGTGGCGTGCGCGGTGTGTCCTTCTTGCCACAGAAACTCAGTGGTCCGCAAAAATAGCCGCGTTCGCAATTCCCAGCGGACGACGTTCGCCCATTGGTTGATCAGAATCGGCAGGTCGCGGTACGACTGGACCCATTTGGCGTAGGTGGCGCCGATGATCGTCTCGCTCGTGGGCCGGACGATGAGGGGCTCTTCGAGCTTTCCCGTGGGGATCAACTTTCCGCCTTCGCCCAGCTCGAGCCGATGATGGGTGACGACGGCGCACTCTTTGGCGAAACCTTCGACATGGGCGGCTTCTTGCTCCAGAAAGCTCAACGGAATGAACAGCGGAAAATAGGCGTTTTGATGGCCTGTTTCCTTGAACATTCGGTCGAGCACTTTTTGCATGTGCTCCCAGATCGCGTAGCCCCACGGCCGGATTACCATGCAGCCACGAACGGCCGAGTTTTCGGCGAGTTCGCCCGCTTTGATAACTTGTTGAAACCACTCGGGATAGTCTTCAGCCCGGGTGGGACTGATGGCGTTCTTGGCGGCCTTGGCCATGGCGATTCCTTTGCGACCGATTATTCTAAGCTGCACGTAGCGAAAAGAGCCCGGTATTCTATGGCAAAAAGCCGGCAGCGAGAAGCCGAGCCGTGGCCAACCGTGTTGTCAACCATTAGAAATGTCCCCTATTTTGCGCCAATAGAAATGTCCCATTGGTTTGAGGGGTGCGGCATGGAAAAAAACAAAATTTTCTCGCGTTACGAGGTGAGCGCTAGCGAACCGAAGTGACGCGAGAAAAT
>DASRSE010000120.1:0-7296 GCA_035656655.1 Pirellulales bacterium | reverse complement strand
CTTTTGCGGCGGGTTGTTCGGCATGTGCTGGTTTGCGGGTGACGATTCGCTACATTCCACGTCGGCCTTTGTGCTCCGCGCCGGCATCTTGCTGATGGTGCTTTGGCTCGCACTGCCCGACATTGAAAAACTGCCTTGGTGGGCCGGCTTGCTCGTCATCGGCAGCGCGACCTCCGCTTGGTACTTCTCGGGCCGTTTCAAAATCATTCTGCCCATGGCGATTGGCGCGATGATTGCTTTGTTGCTGTTGCGACCGCGCAAAAAATCGCCCGTCGGAGCGGTCCGCGAAAAGCGCAAACCAGCTCAGCGGTAGCGGGACGATGGCTCGATCTGCTTGCCGCTGCGGCGAGGAAGATGCCAAGCCCCGAGCGGCCGAAAAATAACTTCGCCCTGGAGCCGCTCGTCCGCTGCGAGAAATCACGCGCGGACGGCAGGCACGGCGCAGTAATTATTCCGCGCCGCCCTGCCAGACAAGCTGCTTCACCAGACAAAGAGCCCGGTCCCCCAACTGAGCCCGGCGCCAAAACCGCTGAACAGGATCTTTGCTCCTGGGCGGATCTTGCCCGCTTGCACGGCTTCGTCGAGCACGAGCGGAATGCTGCCGGCTGAGGTGTTTCCAAAGCGGTCAAGATTATTCAACATTTTTTCGGCCGGGATTTGCAGTTCGGCGGCCACGGCGTCGATGATTCGGATGTTGGCCTGATGCAGAATAAAATAGTCAACCTCGGGAATGGTCAGCTCGGCCGCGCGGAGAACGTCGTAGATGGTGTCGCTGACGAGACGGATCGCCCACTTGAACACGGGCCGGCCGTCCATGGTCAAAAACTGCTCATGGTTGGCCAGCGATTGCGGCGTGAGGGGCCGCCGGGTTCCGCCCCCGGCAATCATGAGCAGATGCCCCCCCGTGCCGTCTGCCCCCAGCGTATAGCGTGCCAGCCCTTGCTGCGATTCTCCCTGGGTCAAGAGGACCGCGCCGGCGCCGTCGCCAAACAAGGGGAACGTTTTGCGGTCGGCCGGATTGCAAATGCGCGAGTTGCAATCGGCACCCACCACCAGGGCCATTCGGCTGCCGCCACTGCCGACGAATTGCATCCCGGTCAGCAGCGCGTACATGAAGCCGGCGCAGGCGGCGTTCACATCGAAGGCGCCGGCATTCAAGCCGAGCGCCTCTTGGGTTTGACACGCCACTGAGGGGGTCGGCTGGTCGCCCGTGAACGTGCCCACCACGACCAAGTCGATCTCTTCTTTTTTGATGCCGGCGGCAGCGAGACATTTTCGGGCGGCGGCAATCGCCAGGTCGCTTGTCGCCTGTTCGGGGGCCGCGTACCGGCGCTCGCGAATGCCGGTTCGCTGCAAAATCCAATCAGCATCGTATCCCAGCTCGGCCAGATCTTCATTGCGCACCACGCGTTCCGGCACGTAGCTGCCCGTCGCCAAGATTTTCACCCCGGTCAACTTGCGGACAGGCGAGCGGAGGACGGGCTGCACAAAATCGGCCATGCAATCGTCATTTCGCAGAAGAGGGATCGAGGCGCGGTCCTTACCGCGGCTCTGGGGGAATCTTGATCCAGCGTCGCTCGGCGTGCGATTGGAGCACGGCGTCCGCCACGATTTGCGCCCGCAGCCCGTCGTAAAAGCTGGGCACCGCTTGGCGACGGGCGACGATCGCGGAGATAAACTCCCACATCAAGTCGTAGCGAAACACGGTCGCGGCCTTGCCTTCGCTCGGATTGCGCGGGCTACCGGCCGGTTTCAAGAATTCCGCGGGAACCTCGACCGGTCCCAGGTCTTGCCCGGTCTTGCCCACCAAAATCGTATTCGGCTCGTGAAGCTGATAGACGGCGGAGCCCTCGGAGCCGTTGATTTCGGCCCATTCATGGCCGAAGCCATTGCGCGCATAGCCTTTGGCCAAAGTCGTCCCTTCCCAGACGCCAGTCGCGCGCGATTGAAATTCGCCAATCAGGCTGGACCAATCGTCCACGTCCGAGGGGGCGCAGGTTTGGCCATCGACCGTTTTCGTTCGCGCCGCGAACCGCGCCACGGCGCCGCAGATCGTGTCGAGCGGGCCGAGCAAATCGAGGGCAAAATCGAGCCGGTGGATGGTCATGTCGAATAGATCGCCGGCTCCCGCCTTCTCCTGATATTGCCGCCAGCCCCAACTCGTCTCCGGCCAATCGAGAAAGCGCTGACTGCGAAAGTGGCGCGGCTCGCCAAGCTGGCCCGTGGTAAGCAAGTGCCGCAGATAGCGCATCGACGGGGCGAAGCGGTAAGTGAACGCGGTCATATGCACGACATCATGGTCGCGAGCGGCATGATACATCGCCCGCACCTCGCCCGCATTGAGTCCCAAGGGCTTTTCGCACATGATGTGCTTGCCGTGTTCGGCTGCGGCGACCGCGATCGGCAAATGCGTGAAGTTGGGCGTGGCGATGATCACGGCATCCACTTCCGGATCGGCGCATACTTGCAGCGGATCCGTCGTCGTCTTGGCGCAATTCCATTCGCCTTGGCGCTGGGCGAGCAACTTCGGATCGGCGTCGCAAATCGCCGCCAGTTGAGCGCGCCGATCAAGGCGGATGCCCGGCACGTGGTGATAATCGCTGACCGCGCCGGCGCCAATAATGGCGACTCGCACCGGTTGTTTTTCAAAATCTCGAAGCATAAAAGAGCAAAAGCAAGTTCCAAGAGGGAAGGTTGGCAAGGCCGCGCGGAAAGCGTTCGGCGCAATCGGTCCAGGTTTGGCCCAATCGCCGTCGCGCCGGCGGTTGAGCCCCTAAGATTACCCGAAACAGGCTAAATCTCCCAGAGCTATCGATTGGTCTCGATCGGCGACTCCAACGAGACGCCCAATCGGCTGGAATTTCTCGCCAATCGCCGCTTCGCAACCGCGAAAATATCTTTTATGCTGCCCAGGACTTGCAGACTTGCGCCTTATCCAGCGAACGAGGCCGCGACAGGCGTCCCGAATCGCGGCCGGGCGGCTCTGGAGCCGTTCGTTGTTCCATGCGAAGATCGATCATTCCATGAGCCATTCTTCTTTCGTTTCGGTCAATGTGGCCAGCCGCCTCGCGGAGGTGGCGCGGTCGCAGCCCGGCGCCGTCGCGGTCGCCGAGCCCTTGGCGACCGTCACGGCCGGCCGCCGTGATTATCGCACGATTTGCTTTGCGGATCTGGAGGCCGATAGCAGCCGCGTGGCCGCCGGTTTGCGTGCCCAAGGCGTGACGCCGGGAACGCGCGTCGCGCTGCTGGTGCGGCCCGGCATTGATTTCGTATCGCTCGTCTTCGCCTGTCTAAAATGCGGCGCGGTCGCCATCTTGATCGATCCGGGCATGGGCCGGAAAAATCTCGTGCGATGTTTGGACGAGGCCCGGCCGGAGGGCTTCGTCGCGATTTCGGCCGCGCACGCAGTCCGCGCGGTGCTGCGGCTGGCGCGGCGGCGCTTTTTGGCGGCCCGCATCAACGTCACGGTCGGGCGGCGCTGGTTTTGGGGCGGACCAACGCTCGAGGAGTTGCGACGCGATTTCGCGCCGGAGTTTGAGAGCTTTGTTCCGCGTCCCGACGACCCCGCCGCGATTATTTTTACCTCCGGCAGCACCGGCCCGCCGAAGGGCGTCTTGTATCGCCACCAAAACTTCGACCGTCAAGTCGAAGAAATCCGTGGTCGCTATGAAATCGAGCCGGGAGGCATCGATCTCGCTTGTTTTCCGCTGTTCGGTCTATTCAACTCGGTCTGGGGCGTCACGACGGTGGTTCCAGATATGGACGCCTCGCGGCCGGCCAGCGTTGATCCGCGCCAGATCGTCGCGGCAATCCATGATTGGAGCGTGACGCAGTCGTTCGCTTCGCCGGCGGTCTGGAACCGAGTCGGCGCCTACTGCGCCGAGCGAAAGCTTTCTTTGCCGACCTTGCGGCGCGTCTATTCCGCCGGCGCGCCGGTCGCCGCGCCGGTGCTGCGCGCGATGCAAAGTTGCATCGCGACCGATGGCGAGATTTACACCCCTTATGGCGCGACCGAAGCGCTGCCGGTCGCCTCGATTTCCGCCACCGAAGTCCTCGAACAAACCTGGCCGGAGACCGAGCGCGGGGCCGGCGTCTGCGTCGGCACTCGCTTTCCCGGCATCGAATGGCGCGTGATCGCCATCAACGATGGACCGATCGAAACTTTGTCGCAGGCCAAGCCGTTGCCGGCGGGCGAAATCGGCGAACTGATTGTCCGCGGCCCGGTCGTCACGAGCGAATACGGCACCCGCGTCGAATTCAATTTGAAGGCCAAGGTCGCCGACCCTGCCGGCCCGTGGCATCGGCTGGGCGACGTAGGATATCTCGACGCGCGGCAGCGGTTTTGGTTTTGCGGGCGATTGTCGCAGCGCGTGCGAATCCGCGGCAAAACGCTATTCACGATTCCATGCGAGAGCGTATTCAACACCCATCCCGAAGTGTTTCGCTCGGCCTTGATCGGAATCGGACGGCCGGGCAGCCAGCAGCCGGCGGTCTTCGTCGAAACGCAATCGCACAAGTTGCCGCCGAACCAGCGCGAGCACAATCGGCTCGTCCTCGAACTCCAGGCGCTGGCCGATAAGTACGCCCACACCCGCGGAATCAAAATCTTCTTTTTTCTCCGCGAGATGCCGGTCGACGTACGGCACAACGCAAAAATCCGGCGCGAAGAACTCGCCGCCCGCGCTGCCAAGATCAAAGCGAACGTCGAATGGGCCTCGTGAATTATCCAAGGACTGTTGAAGCACTCCCAAGCTGCGCCATCGCACGGATACGATGCCAAAATGACAACGCAAATCGCTATTTTGCAAACCGTGCGGAGAGCGTTTGCCGTGCCGCTCCCTTCTGAAATTGGCGCATCGCTAGCAATGCAGTTTAACGAAATAGAGGTGAGGAGGCGACGAACGAACCTTGCGACAGGTTAGCTGCTCTTAAACTCGGAATACGGAATCGCGACAGGGCAGCCGGCTGGATGGCAGAACCTCTCTCGCTGCCCCGAAACTCAATTGGGAGCTCAAAATATGTTCGACATTCGACGAGTCGATCTCGCTAAATTGAACAGCATGACGAAATACCCGTCGATCTTGACGTACCACACGCTGGGGGACAAAGGCGTCTTGCGGGATTCGATCCAAATTCCCTTCACGGGCCGCGTGATGGGCACCGAAAAGGTCGACGGCACCAACAGTCGAATTATTTTTTGTCCCGACGGCAGCGTGCTGCTGGGTAGTCGCGAGGACTTGCTTTGGGAACGCCGCGACCTGATTGGCAATCCGGCGATGGGGATCATCGATATTCTGCGAGATACGGTCCACCGCTTGGCTCCGGCGGTTTGTCAGCCCGGACGGATCGCCGCATACTTCGTCGAATCGTACGGGCGAAACATCGGCGCTGGAGCAAAGAATTACTCGCGTCACGGCGCCGCCGGATTTCGTCTGTTTGATCTGCTGATAGTCGATAACTATGAGGAGTTGCTCGATTGGCCCGCGGCCCGGATCGCGCTTTGGCGAGATCAAGGAGGACAGCGATACGTGGACGCCGACCAACTCCAGTCGATCGCCACTGAGATTGGCTTTCAAACCGTGCCCGCGCTGTTCGAGTTCGACGCGCGTCAGTTGCCCACACAAATCGACGAAACGTACCAGTTCCTGCTTTCGTTCGCGCAGAGTCGCTGCAAATTAGACGAACAGGCGGATGGCGTTCCCGAAGGAGTCGTGGTGCGCAGCGCCGATCGCTCTCAAATCGCCAAACTTCGCCGCGAAGACTACGAGCGGACCTTAAAGCGATCCGCGAAGAAGAACTAAACGCCGTTGAGAAAACGGACCGTGTGCTAAATCGTGTTACAGGCGGCTAGCTCCAGGCCACGAATCGCGGCGCGGTTTTGTGCGCCGAGAGGACAATCGCGGCGCGCTTCCCGTCCGTGAAGTACGGGTCGCCGGTCAAGTTGTGGCGCGGCTGGGCAGGCACGCAGGCGCCGACTCCGGAAACATACGCGACCGCTTGGGCGCGTTCGGCCGCCAGCAAATCTTCCACCACGTAATCGCGAGATTCGTCGATGTCCGGGTCGATTCGGTGCGTGGTTAAGTTCCACGTCTTGGGCGTAAAGCGCACGCCGATATCGCGGCTAATCTGTCCCACCCACACCGGCAAGCCGCGCATCCGCAGCGGCGACAGCCACAGCCGCAAATGCAGCCGCTCGTTGATCGAGTGGCGAATCCGCTGCAACGCCACGTCTTGACTGCGTCCGAACAAATAGAGCGGGCTGACCGGCGAATAGCGATATTGCGACCCCAGCAAGAATGAGCGGGCCGTCTTCCAACAGGTTCGGAGCGTGATTGTTTCGCTTTCATCCCAGCGGGCACTGAACACGGTCAGAAGCGTTTCAAATTCGCCGACCACAATCAAATTCAACGGATCTCCCGACCGGCTATCGTGCTGGTTGCGCGTCGTCGCGGGCATGGCCTGCAAACGCTCGACTAGCGTCGGCACGTCGCATTCCTCGACCGCTTCCGGCGGACAAATCGCCGCGAAATCGCGCCCCAGATGGTCAACCCGAATGCCGGGCACGGCGATCGTAAAGGTGAAATCGAGCGTGGGCCGAACCGGCGGCAGCGACGCCACGCCGTCGCGCGCCGCCGCAATCGCCTCGGACAGCGACTCGCTCGCCGCATGCAAACAGACGTGCACCGTTTTCAGCCCGACATCAACCCGCGTGAAGACGAAGCCCTCGGCCATTTTGCCCGGCGGGACCGGCCGCAAATGATAGGCGGCCGACTGAAATAACAAATCCATCCGCCGATTCGCGAAATAGATCGCGAGCAGCTTGCCAGGAATCAGCAACATGAGCAGCGGCAGAAAGAGCAACCCGAGCGCGCCGAACGCCGCGAACCGCCGCAGAAACGAAAAATGGCTGCTGGCGGCCGCTTCGAGCGGCGTGAAGTAGTTCGGATCGATCCCGAGGAGATAAAGCCGCAACGGGGCAGTTCCGCGATTGGTGATCCGCAGAAAGACCGGCTGGATTCCGCGCCGCGCGAGCGGAACGCCGAACAGGCGCGCGCTTTCCGCCGCATCGAGCACCGCGACGGTGACCTCAGCCTCCGGAGCGTCTTGCGTTTGCGCGCGGTCGAGAAACGCGCGATGGTTTGGTTGCGGCCGATAGGCGACCGCGAAAATTCGCTGACAAAGATCGAATGGAGTGTAAGCCATGCGACGATTCTACTCGAAGCGGAGCCGGCGTCGACAGCCGATCCACCGCCCGCCTCGATTCAAGCAATTTCGCCAAGATTGAACGGCCGGCTC
>DASRSE010000119.1:0-3069 GCA_035656655.1 Pirellulales bacterium | reverse complement strand
CGGAGTCAGCGTTGTGAGGAGAATCGGCGTTTCGGCTCTGCGCGCTTCCGCCGCGGCGACCTTGTCTTGATTACTCTTGGTGCTCTTTTCGATTTCGAGCAAAGCGCGATCGAATGCGAGAAACTTTAGAGCCGCTCCGGCCGAACCCAGAATGAGCAAGCCGAGAGTGACAGATGACAGGGTAACCGAGTATTTCTCGGCTTTCGTCATTGCCTTAGCGTTGGCTGCCGCCATTAGGATGCCCTTTGTACGTGAACGCGAATTGATAGTAGAGGGAGCATTTTATCCGTCAGCAAATAGGCCGGCAAGCTATGCGAACGATGCTGCCTTTGCCTTAGATTTGGCGTCGTGAATAAATGGGACCGAGATTGTCTTGGTCAACTCGTCAATTGGCTTGTTTCAATCGACGACTGAGTCCCTGCCGTCAGCGTGAAGGGAAAAAGAAGGGAAAAAGACCGCCATGTTTTAACTGAGGAGACGAATGAGGCGCGGGGAATCTCCGGCCCGCGGGGTGCGGGAAAAAATTCGAAGTTAGGTCGGCGAGGAATGACGAACGTTGAGCATCTCTGCCGGTTTAGAGGATCACCGGATTGCCATACTGGTACATGAGAGGCCAGGCCCCAAACCGCCGTATCAGGCATGGTGATCAGACAGAGCGCCAGTCTTTATTAAAGGCGTCAAGCGCCATGGGGACGTAGGCGATATCGGCTCGCTGCCCATCACGTCGGTTGGGACCTAAGCCTCGGGAGTTGATTGTACGTGAACATCCAGCCGCTTGGCCAGCACTTCGGCGATCAGCGTCCGCATCGACTTGAGACCCGGCACGCGGGCGGTGCGGAGTTGCGCGATGCGTTGCCGCAGCCCGTCGGCCTCGCGGGCGTGCGCGCCGACAGGCACTTGTCTGGCGGCGGCATCGAGCGCGGCCTGCAAGACCTCGGCCGGCGCCGCGTGCTCCAAGTGGAACGTCACCAATTTGTCGAGCACGTAGCTCGGCGTGCGGCAACACGGGTGCGCGACGATTTGCCGGCCCGCGACCATGGCGTACGCCAGCCGGCTGAATCGCTTGACGACGCGCGTGCGTTGCAGCCGCGGGTCAACTCGCTGCGAGGTCCACAACGCGCGTTGCCCTTTGAAGTAGCTGTTGACGCTGAGCAAATTGTCGGCAATCAGCATCAGCGCGGAGCGGAGCCGCTTGTTGCCGGAACGGACGATCTTGCCCTGACGATCAACGGCGTCGCTTTGATGACGGCTCGGGAACAAACCGGCGCGGCCGGTCAGCGCATTGGCGTTGGCGTAATGGGCAATCGGTCCCATTTCCCCGGCCAGATCGCCCGCCGAGACGACATTGAGGCCCGGAATCGCCATCAACAACACGTAGGGCGTCGCCGCCAAGCTCGCGGCGATCTCCAGCTCCAGGGCCTGAATTTGCCGCGTTTTTCCGCAGCGATCGTCGTCAAGGTCAATGAGGATCCGCTGGTGCAACGCGGCATCGGGATCGGGCGCGGCCGCCTGTTCGGCCCAGGCAACGATTTTCAACAGCGAGCGCTCTTGAAAGCGAACGTCGGCCGACCGAAGCCATGTTCTCAACCCGCCGGCGCCGTGAGCCAACACCTCGCCGGGCGTTGTCATGTGGCGGGCGACGCTCAGCGCCAGCGGAAACTTCCAGAGCCGCTCGTCGAACAGCGCCGCGAATCCGGGCAGCGTCAGCTCGAGATGCTCGCGGATCTGACACTGGATCGCCGCGCACTTGCGAACAAGATCGCGGCGATGCCGCACCAACAGCCGCAACCGGCGATACGACTCGTCGAGCGGCGACTCGATCAGTCCGAAGCCGACCGTCGTGGCGCGGTGGATCGCCGCCAGGTCGTGATCGTCCGTCTTGTCGCCCGGGTTGGCCGGTTGGCGAAATTGCTTGGTGGCGAAGGGATGCACCACCCGCGTCTCATAACCGGCCGCGGCAAAGGCCCGCTGCACGGGACGATGGTAATTCCCCGTGCGTTCGACCGACACCAAGACCTCTTTCAATCCCTGCTCGCGCGCCGTCAGTCGCACCAGCTCGACGGCCGTCCGCAGGCCGGGCTGCGTGTGCTCGACGATCGTCGGCGGCACCAGCACGCGGCCATAGAAGTCGCAAAGCATCCACTTCGAGCGGGCCTTGGCGCAATCGACCGCCACGATGCCAAACCGCTCCGGACCGACGGCCTGCACCCGGGGGCTGATGACTCCCGTAGGCTTGGCAAGATGAAGCTTGGCGCGCGAGCGCCCTTTCCGCGAACATACTGCTGTAGTCATGACGACCTCCTGAACAAGGAACTTGGGAAACCATTCCCCAGTTCAGCAAGGTAGTCTGTCGTGGCGCTTTTTTATGTTTGTTTAAGCTAGAAAACCACATACCAGGGGACGGAAGTCATTCTTTGAATCAATAAACGACTCCCGTCCCCTTTGTTTCCCTCAGTCGCGCACCGAGTTCTCGTTGTCCGTAAGCGCCCAGTAGGTCGTCCCGGCGCTGGATGGCATCTGGTTGCTGCCCGAGGGGATGAATCGCTCGTCGGCCAGGATTTGATCGACGGCCGGTCCCCAAAGATAGCGGTCGGTGAGCGACTCGTTGCCGTCGAAGGCCAGGACGGCGTTGCCAGCTTGCCCTGAGCCGGTCGAAGGGCCGTCGTAGATAAAGCGGGATGTATACGGAGTGCCGGCGACGCCGCTTGTGTACGGCGTCCAGGTGCGGCCGATCAGGTTATCGAACATGTCGTACGAGTTGGCGACCGTTTGCAGCGTCGTGCCGCTGGAGTTCTTGTCGGTCACCATGACCAGCCGACCGCGATTGTCCCAATCGTAGTCGCTCTCGGCGCCGCCGGAAATCGCGACTCGCTTAATCATATTCCCGGACTCGTCGTAGGTGTAGTTATACGTGCCGTCGGAGAGCAGGCGGTTGCCCGCGCCGGTGACTCGGCCGCTGAGCGTGGAATTGCCGTTGGCGTCCCAGCCGTACGTGCCGCCGCCGGCGCCGCCATAGCCGCCAAAGGCGGCGGCCGAATTGAGCTGCCAATCGTGATCGTACGTGTAGCT
>DASRSE010000118.1:0-5619 GCA_035656655.1 Pirellulales bacterium | reverse complement strand
TCTCCGGCGGGAGTTTCGCGGGCGCGAGCCACTGTTCGACGCTTTGATTCAGGCTGCGGAAGATGTTCACCTGGTCGGTGTTGCGATCATCTTCGCCCAGGCGCGTATAGATGATGCGCCGTTGTTCCGGCGTGAGATTTTTTGCAAAGGCATCGCTGGGCCGGAAAACCTGATTGTCTCCGAACTCCTCTTTGTTCGTTCCCCAGAGTTCGATCGATTGCGCGTCGGAGAGGTGAGCCGTTTTGAGAAACTCCACCAAGTCGTTCTTGGAGTTGTGGAAATACCACTTGCGCGGCTGCGGATCGAGCGACATCTGCTGGATGAACTCCAGCGGCGGCGTAAGGGTCAACCGCGTCAACTCGAGCGTTCCCCACGGCTTCGTCTGGACCTCGACCTCCTTGGCGGCCGGCGGCACGGTCGGCGCCTCCGCGGCGGGACTCGTCCGCCCCGGCGCAACAGCCACGTTGGCCGGGTGGTTCGGCGCGAGGTTCGGAGTTTCCAAGGGACTGCGAATCGGCAAGAGCCAGCCGAACGCAAATGCCACGCCGGCCACGAGCACCGCGATGCCGAGCAAGAAGCCAGCGGAAACCGAGATATGCAATGTCGGCAGCGTTTTGCCACCTTTCGCCACGGGCTTTTCAGGTAACGAAGTCATCATCCATCCACTCCTCGAACCAGCCGGAAAACATTAACGACGAGCCGCAGGTCGCCACGGGGAGCGCGCAGAAAGAGCCGCTGCGATGTTTTCTGGGAGTAGAATCCCAAGAAAAGTCGTTGAGAAGAATAGGCGATCGCCCCGCGTCTCTCGCACGTCGTGAGTTTCACGCACCGAGAACCGATGCAGAAACCAAAGCGAAAGAGCAGGTAGCGAAGACTCAACCGACGACAGCTTCAGCCTCTTTCTACCGTTCCACCTCGAAATCGAAAGCAGCCTCTGTTAGCGCGGGTCCGTGCACTACCACCATCGATTTCGGCAACTAATTACACTATAACCCTCTTGCTCCGGAAAAGTACCGCAGGGGCCTAGTAATTTTACGTTTTGCACGGTTTTTTCGCATAAAATGCCGCTTGTCAGGACATTCCGCAGCGAGCCCGATCTAAGCATAACCCGCTGATCAGGCGAGATTTATTGGAAATTTTGCGGTCTCGGTTTGAACTTATCGGCGGCCCTTGATTCTTCGATGGTTTTCAAACGCGAAGGGCCGCGATGCTCCGAGCGCATCTTCCTCATGGTTTGCGCGAAGCGCAGCACTCCTCGGCTGCAATTCAAATTGAAAACACCTCTCTACGAGCATTCTAGCGTGTCGCGGAAACGCGATCAGGGCGGATTTCGATCAATGTCCTGCCACGATGCGCGCCCGCCAACATTTCCTCCACGGCGCGGTTCACCTCGCTCAATCCAATCGTCGCCTTCTGGATGCGGTTAAACTGATCGGTTTTCCACGGCCCCGCTAGCTGGTTCCACAATTGAACGCGCCGCGCGTGCGGCGTCCACGCCGAATCAATTCCCGCCAGCGTGACGCCGCGCAAAATAAAAGGGAAAACGGTTAGCGGCAAGTTGGTTCCTCCCGTCAGACCGCAAGCCGTCACGCACCCGCCAGCCATGGTGCCGCGCAGAATCGTGGCCAGGATATTGCCGCCGACGGAATCCACGGCGCCGGCCCATCTTCCTTTTAATAACGGCTGCGCACCGCGATCGTCTACGTCCTCGCGTGCGAGGAGGGCCTGCGCGCCGAGGGCGCGGAGATACGCTTCCGCGTCGGGTTTTCCCGACACGGCCGCAACGCGAAAGCCCAACTGGCGAAGCAGCGCAATCGCCCAACTGCCGACCCCTCCGGTCGCCCCGGTCACCACAATCTCGCCTTGTTCAGGCCGCACGCCATGACTCAGCAAAGTGTCCACGCTCTGCGCAGCGGTGAAGCCGGCCGTGCCGAGCAACATCGCTTCGCGCGGACTCAAGCCGGCAGGCAAGCGCACGACCCAGTCGGCAGGAACGCGGACGAGTTCGGCGAATCCTCCCCAGCGCGCCGCGCCCAGCTCGTAGCTCGTAACCAGCACCTCCTCGCCGACCGCGAATTCGTTCGACGTCGTTTCAATGACCGTTCCGACCGCATCGATGCCGGGGACATGGGGCAACTTCTTGACGACGCCCGGATTGCCGCGCGCCGCCAAGGCGTCTTTGTAGTTGAGCGACGAGTAGGCGACTTGAATCAAAACATCGCCTGGGGGCAAATCGGCCTGCGAGACGCTCCGCACCCCCCCTTGAACCTGACCGGCCTCGTCTTTTGTAACAACGTATGCGGAAAAGGTTTCGGTAAGCATCGTCGGAGATTCGGCAGAGGGGTTTCAAGCCCGGGCGAGGGCGGGTCGATGATGGTGAGGGCGGATTGATCCGGGACGGAGGGCCGTTTTTGTCGTCGCGCACGACTGCGAACCGCCCGTTCCGCGCCGGCAGCGTGGTTCTTGGCCGCTGCGGCGTCTCGTTGACAGCCTGTACCCTAACTCTATAATTCGGCCAAGGAAAGAGACCTGTCGGGAAAACCGATTCATTGGGAGATATCAATTATGGCCGGCTCTGTTGCAGAATTTACCGATCAAAATTTCCAAAGCGAAGTGGTCAAATCCGACCAGCCGGTAATGGTCGATTTTTGGGCGCCGTGGTGCGGTCCTTGCCGCATGATCGCGCCGATGGTGGAAGAGTTGGCCGCCGAAAATCTGGGAACCGTCAAGATCGGCAAGGTCAACATCGACGATAATCCGGGCGCCGCGCAAAGCTACGGCGTGAGCAGCATTCCAACCTTGATGATTTTCAAGGGAGGCGACGTAGTCGAGCGCTTCGTCGGCGTGCAGCCCAAGCAAAAGCTGCAAAAAGCAATCGACGCTGCCAAAGGTTAACCAGCTTGTCAAGAAATGCCAGTCGGCTGGAGATTCGTGCCGTCCGCTGGCAATCGCGATGCAGCGCGTCGTCTGCTCGTGCGTCGCGCGCTGGGCGGGAGCAGGCCGCGCGCCAAAGCGGCCGCCCGGTTATTCTTCGGCCGCTGCTACGCGGTTCACGATTGCCATTGCTCCCGCTGGGCTGCGCGTGCCGGCGGGTTTTTTGTTGCGCGGTTTTCACGCCGCGGATTCACCTTGCGTAACCTCAATTACAACTTGAGCTCACGGCGAAAGCGCTCGATATCCGCGACCCGGCCCATGGCGATGATCGTATTGCCGACGGAAAAGACGAAGTCGGCCTCCGGGTTGAAGATCATGTTTCCCTCGGCCAATTTGACCGCCACGATGAGCAGTCCATGCTTCCGCCGCGTGGCGACCTCCGTCAGCGACTTGCCAATCAACTCGCTCTCCGACGTCAACGTCATCTCGTCGAGTTCCACGTCAATCACATTATGGTTGGCGACTAACTCCATCAGTTCGACCGTCGAGGGATGTGTGATCATTGAGGCGATCCGCTGCGCGCCGATCGCCGCCGGCAAGACCACGCGGTCGGCGCCGGCTTGAATCAGCTTTTTTTGCGTGGACCGATGCTCGCCGCGCGCAATGATTTGCAACTTGGCGTTCAGATTTCGAGCGGTCAACGAGATAAAGACATTCGCCGCGTCGAGCGGCAAGCAAGTAACGATGGTCTTCGCGCGGAGAATGCCGGCGTCCAGCAGGACGTCTTCTTCGGTCGCGTCGCCGCCCAGAGCCAAATAGCCCAAACCTTGAGCATCGGCCATCCGCAGCGCGTCCTTTTCAACGACGACGAATTCGGCGCGGCGGCTTTGGAGTTCTTCGCTGAGGATTTGGCCCATTCGACCGAACCCGCAGATGATGACATGGTCTTGCAATTGGTCAATCGTGCGATTCATTTTCCGCGATCCCAGGGCTTTGGCGAATTCGCCTTGCGTAACCATTTGAATAAACGCGCCGAACGTAAACGCGAAGGCGGTGATGCCGAACACGATCACGCTGGCAGTGAATAGTTTTTCGCCGCCCGACAAGTCGCTATGCTCGCCATAGCCGACGCTCGACAGCGTGATCACCACCATATAGATCGCATCGAGCCACGTGCGGCCAAAATAGCGATAGCCGCAGACTGCCAATACGAAAATAGCGCCGAGCAGAATCGCGCCCAGTCGGATTCGCCGGATCGGTTCGGTCATGAGTGTTATGCCGGGGCGAAAAGGCGGATTGACGGATGCCGGCCAGCGCGGCGGAAGTGAAAACAGATTGAACGAGCAGACCGCCCGCGGATTCGAGTTGCCCCGCGCGATCGCCGGCTCAGGTGTGGTAATCCGCGTTCAGCCGGACATATTCGGCGGTTAAGTCGGTCGACCAGAATCGCACCCGGGCCGAGCCTTCGCCAAACCGCAGGTCAATGTGAGTGTCGCGCTGGCTCTGGATCGATTTTGAAACCGCGCCGGCATCGAACGGGACGGGCGTCCCTTGTTGATACAGCGAATGGCCATTCAAAAACAAGTCGACTTTGTGCGGATCGAAAGGCACTTGGGCGTAGCCGGCGGCGGAAACGATCCGCCCCCAATTCGGATCCGCTCCCGCGATCGCGCATTTCACGAGCGCGCTTTCGGCCACGGTCTTTGCGATTTGGTGCGCCGCCGCGCGATCAAGGCACCCGCTCACGTCGATCGTCACCAGATGCGACGCCCCTTCGCCGTCCGCGGGGATTGCCTTCGCCAACTCGGCTGCGACCTCGTGCAGCGCCGCTTGAAACGTTTGTCGCTGTGCTCCCTCCAGCAGCGGACCGCGCGCGCCGTTGGCAACCAGCAAGACGGTGTCATTGGTGCTCATGTGACCGTCAATGCTGATGCAATTGAACGTATCTTCCACGACTGCGGAAAGCGTTTGCTGGGCCGCCGCGGGAGTAAGCTGCGCATCGGTCAAGATCAGCCCGAGCATCGTCCCCATCCGCGGTCCGATCATGGCCGCCCCCTTGCACATGCCGGTGATTTGAATCGGCTGGCCGGCGATGGACACGGTTCGTCCGGCCAATTTGTGGCGAGTGTCGGTGGTGAGCATCCCGCGCGCGGCGTCGATCAGCGCGCTCTCGCCGTCGCCAAGTTGGGCGGCGGCGGTTTGAATTCCGCGGGTGATTTTCTCCAGGGGCAGAAACTCGCCGATGATTCCGGTCGACATCACGAGCGCCTGGTCGCCCGTTGCGCCGACCGCCTCGGCAGCGGCGCGGGCCATGGTTTCAGCGTCGCGTAAGCCGCGCTCGCCGGTACACGCGTTGGCATTGCCCGAATTGGTAACAACCGCGCGGATCCGCCCGCAAGGGGTGCGGCTGCGGTCGAGTTGCACGGGGGCGGCAAAGACCAAGTTTTGCGTGTAGACACCGGCGGCGACCGCATCGCGATCCGAAACCACTAGCGACAGATCGAGCTTCGTCGTATCGCGCTTGATGCCGCAATAGAGTCCAGCGGCGCGAAAACCTTGTGGCAACAAGCAACTCATGGGAGGCGTAATTCTCAAAGGAACGAAGAGGAGAAAACCGAGAAGACCTGCAACCGAGGTCGGCGCCGCAGCCGAGCGCCACGAAAAGCTAGAGCAGCGCCGTCGTTTCCGGATGGCCGTACATCAAATTAAAGTTTTGCACCGCCGCGCCGCTGGCTCCCTTGATCA
>DASRSE010000117.1:0-3563 GCA_035656655.1 Pirellulales bacterium | reverse complement strand
GGTCCGACCAAAACGCCCGGCGGCGCGTTGCGAGGTAGTGCAATCTGAGGCGGCGACTTTCACAGCGGCGACTTTCACAGCGGCGAGTTCCCAAGCGGCGCAGCACGGTCTCATTTCAATCGTTTCGGCGCAGGTCGCTTTCGTTCAAGCACGACCGAATTCCAATAGTCCAATTCAATTTCGATTTAATCTACAGGAGTATTGCAGATGGCAAAAATGATGGCTTTCGATCAAGAAGCCCGCGAGGCCATGCGCCGCGGCGTTTCCAAGCTCGCCCGGGCGGTTAAAGTGACGCTCGGCCCGAAGGGGCGGAACGTGATCTTGCAAAAGTCGTTCGGCTCGCCGACCGTGACCAAGGACGGAGTGACCGTCGCCAAGGAAGTCGACCTGGAAGACGTCTACGAAAACATGGGTGCCCGGATGGTTCGCGAGGTCGCCAGCAAGACGAGCGACGTGGCAGGCGACGGCACCACCACGGCCACCGTTTTGGCCGAAGCCGTTTTCAACGAAGGCCTCAAAGCCGTAGTTGCCGGCGTCAACCCGATTCACATGAAGTCGGGCATCGATAAGGCGGTCTCGGACATCACCGACAAGCTGAAGAAGATGTCGATTTCGATCAAGAGCAAGAAAGAGATGGCCCAAGTGGCCACCGTGGCCGCCAACAACGATAGCGAAATCGGCGAGCTCCTCTCCGACGCCATGGAAAAGGTCGGCAAGGATGGCGTGATCACGGTGGACGAAGGCAAGAGCCTGAAGACTGAAGTCGATTGGGTCGAGGGGATGCAGTTCGACCGCGGCTATCTTTCGCCGTACTTCGTCACCGATTCGCAAACGATGGAGTGCGTGCTCGAAGATTGCTACATCCTGGTCTATGAAAAGAAGATCAGCAACGTCAAGGAAATCATTCCTGTCTTGGAGGCCGTCGCGAACGCCAACAAGCCATTGCTGATCGTCTGCGAAGAGGTCGAGGGGGAAGCGCTGGCGACCTTGGTCATCAACCGGCTCCGCGGCACCTTCTCGTGCTGTGCCGTGAAAGCGCCCGGCTATGGCGACCGCCGCAAGGCGATGCTCGAGGACATTGGCATCCTCACCGGCGCCACGGCGGTCTTTGAAAGCCTGGGGATCAAGCTCGAAGGCCTCTCGTTGGCGGATCTGGGCCGCGCCAAGAAGGTGATCATCGACAAGGACAATACCACGATCATCGAAGGGGGCGGCAAGAAAGAGCACATCAAGGCGCGAATCGATCAAATCCGCCGCGAGATCGACATCTCGACGAGCGACTACGATCGCGAAAAGCTCGAAGAACGGCTGGCGAAGCTCGCCGGCGGCGTCGCCAAGGTCAACGTCGGCGCCGCGACCGAGAGCGAGATGAAAGAAAAGAAAGCCCGCGTCGAAGACGCCTTGCATGCGACCCGCGCGGCGGTCGAAGAAGGAATTCTGCCCGGCGGCGGCGTCGCCCTATTGCGGGCGAGCAGTTCGCTCAAGCCGGACGGGCTCGCTGCCGACGAAGAGGTTGGTTACAACATCGTGATTCGCGCCTGCCGGGCACCGATCACGGCGATTTCCAGCAATGCCGGACAAGACGGCAGCGTGATCTGCGAAAAGGTGATCGAAGGCAAGGGCAACTTTGGCTACAACGCCGCGACCGGCGTCTTCGAGGATCTGGTCAAGGCCGGCGTGATCGACCCGACCAAGGTCACGCGGACCGCGTTGCAAAACGCCGCCAGCGTCTCGACGTTGCTGTTGACTAGCGATGCGCTAATCGCCGAAAAGCCGAAGGACGATAAGCACGGCAAGAAGGGCGGACACGGCGGCGATTACGACATGTATTAACAGGCATTGATTCGCCAACGTATCTCGGCGATCGTTCGGCAGAACCACGCGCGCCGAACGTCTAGTGCGGCGCCGGACGGACGAAAAATCCAAACCGCGCTGGCAATCAACCGGATTGCCAGCGCGGTTTTTTGATGCGCGGCAATGCTCTGGTGGCCCTATGCATTAGTGGGCCTGCATTCGCTGCGCGAATTTGTCCGCGCCCTACACCTGTGCGCTCCCTTTTTGACCAAGTGGTTCGTAGGGTGGCGACCAGCACGGCGCACGCCGTGCGCAGGCCCACCAGCGCGCGGTGTAGCCAGCCAGCGGATGTCGCGGCGCGCCCGCGTGAAGCATTCCAGCGCAAAGCGTTCCAGCCGGATTCCGCGGCGACGTCATTCGCTGGTGGGCCTGCATTCGCTGCGCGAATTTGTCCGCACCCTACACCTGTGCGCTCCCTTTTGACCAAGCGGTTCGTAGGGTGGCGACCAGCACGGCGCACGCCGTGCGCAGGCCCACCAGCGCGCGGCGCAGCCAGCCTGTGGATAACGCGGCGCGCCCGCCGGCGTGACGCGTTCCAGCGTGACGCGTTCCAGCGTGACGCGTTCCAGCGCAAAGCGTTCCGGCGTGAAGCGTTCCAGCCGGATTCCGCGGCGACGTCATTCGCTGGTGGGCCGGTGCTCGCTGCGCGAATTGGTCCCACGCTACATTGGCGCAGTCCGCCACCCTGGTAGTCCTTCCACGAAAGCCCGCTGCCAGCGGCTGCGATCATGGCCGACGGATCAGCACGCTTATTTTTCGGCCGATCTTCACTTGGGCCAGTCGGCTTGCGGATCGCAATTGATGATCGGCAGCGACGGCAGCGGCGGAAGCTGTAACTTCAAATACGGCTTCTCGACGGTTTTGTGACACGCATAGCAACCCTCGAGCAGCGTGCGATAGGCCGCGATGAATTGCGACTTGTCTTTGGCGGTGATTGCCGTCTGCACCTGCTTCAGCGGGCCGTTTTCGAGCGCCTCCAAAATGTCGGCCAGCTTGATCTCGTGCTTTTGGCTGTCTTGGCGGAGCGGCTTCAAAGCCACTGCCCACCGCAGGTGCGAACGCGTTTCGCCCCAATAGAATTGGGTCAGCGGCCAATTTTCGTGCGCCCCGGCGTGGTAGAGCTGCGCCGCTTGCTGCGCCGCGTCCAACATCGCGGATGCTTGGTCGGGCAAGAGCTTTTTAAGTTGCTCGATTTCGGCTTTAAGGCTCGCGCTGGTCGGCGCGTTTTTCGGCTCGTCGGCAGCCGATGACACGCTGCGGCGCGATCCAACGAGCGCGCCGAAAGCTAAAACCGCGAACAGAATTCCTCCCACGGAAAATACTGCGCATCGCATCGTAAATTTCTCCTGAGCGTTGAGACCATTGCTTACCCCGCGAGATTGCCACGTGCGGCCGGCCCGCAAACGGCGTTCCATGCTTACCACGCTTTCCTATACGATCACTCCGCCCATTGTATGCTGCGGACCCGCACGGCGGAACGCCGTGCGCAGGCCCACCAGCGCGCGGCAGCCAGCCAGTTGCTGGCGCGGCGCGCCCGCCGGCGTGAAGCATTCCAACCGGATTCCGCAGCGACGTCGTTCGCTGGTGGGCCTGCATTCGCTGCGCGAATTGGTCCCACCCTACACCTGTGCGCTCCCTTTTTGACCAAGCGGTTCGTAGGGTGGCGACCAGCACGGCGCACGCCGTGCGCAGGCCCACCAGCGCGCGGC
>DASRSE010000116.1:0-41385 GCA_035656655.1 Pirellulales bacterium | reverse complement strand
AATTTTCTCGCGTCACTTCGGTTCGCTAGCGCTCACCTCGTAACGCGAGAAAATTTTGTTTTTTTCCATGCCGCACCCCTCAAACCAATGGGACATTTCTATTGGCGCAAAATAGGGGACATTTCTAATGGTTGACAACAGAACATTCTGCACACGACATGTGAATTTGCCGACTATCATTTGAAGGTCGACTTTCGCGCGCCGCAGGCGACCAATAGCGGCGTCTTTCTCCGCACGGTCGCTGCTCCAAAAGATCCGGCGGTCGATTGCTATGAACTGAACATAGCCGATCCGAGCATCAGTAAATTTCCGACGGGCAGCTTCGTGAATCGCAAATTGGGCTCGGCCAAAGCCGCGGCCGGCGAGTGGCATTCGTACGACTTGACCGCGGAGGGAGGCCATTTCGTCGTGCATCTCGATGGTCAGCAAGTGCTCGACTACACCGACGAGAAGCCGCTGCTGCGCGGCTTTATCGGCTTGCAATTCAACGCGGGCGAATGCGAATTTCGCGACATCAAACTACAACCCTTGCACGAAAAGAGCTTGTTCAACGGCACCGACCTGACCGGTTGGAAGCCCTTCGCCGGCGACCGGCAGAAGAGTGTCGTGACGGTGGACGATGGCGCCATTCATCTCAAGAAGGGCCCCGGCCAACTGGAAAGCGCGGACCAGTTTGCCGACTTCACCTTGCAGCTCGATGTTTTCTCCAATGGCAAAAGCCTCAACTCCGGCGTGTTTTTTCGCAGCATTCCGGGGGACTTTCAAAATGGCTACGAATGCCAAATCCAAAACGGTTATAAGGACAACGACCGGACCAAGCCGGCCGATTGCGGCACCGGCGGAATCTATCGCCGGCAAAACGCCCGCAAGTGCGTCGCCGACGATTTCACTTGGTTTACGCTCACCTTATGTACCAATGGGCTGCACATGGCCGCCTGGGTCAACGGTTATCAGGTGAGCGACTTCACCGACGCCCGGCCGGCCAACAACAACCCGCGCAACGGTTCGAAGACCGGGCCGGGCACGTTCATCTTGCAAGGGCACGATGCGACGACCGATCTTTCTTTTCGCAAAATCCGCGCGGCCGAATTGCCGAAACGGTAAGCAACTTGCTGCGAACGGCGCACTGCCGAGGCGGCGCCGTTCTTCCTCGGAGCCAGGAGTGAATCCACGATGGCCAAACTCATTCCGCAGCCGACGATCATTACTGCCGCCGGAAACTTGCCCAAACGGATCGAAGAATTCTTCGGCCGCGTCAACAGCAAATCCGAAAACATCAGCATCGCCCGAATGAAAAGCCCCTCCGGCTGGATCGAGCCGGGACAAACGCCGGAGTTCGACGAGTACACGATCGTGCTCGACGGTTTGATTCATGTGGAAACCCGCGCCGCCGCGTTCGACGTGCGGGCCGGCCAAGCGGTGCACGCTCCCGCCGGCGAATGGATTCGCTACAGCACGCCGGACCAAGACGGCGCCGAGTACGTGGCGATTTGCTTGCCTGCCTTTTCGCCAAACAACGTCCACCGCGACCCGTGACGTTGCGCCGCGTCTCGCTGGCGGCGGCGCACTTTCTTCGTTATTCCACCACCGCCGGGAATCCATGATTGCCCCGGCGGGTCTGTGGGGCGGCGCGACAGACTGGATTCCCGCCTCCGCGGGAATGACGAAGCGTGGGGACGTGCGCGGGAATGAGGGCACGCAGGACGTGCGCAAGGCTCTGGGCCACGGGCAGAATTGGAGGCGGTCCAAGGGAAGTCCGCGGGGCCGCAACGCGTTGCGCGGCAATCCGTCATTCCCGCGAAGGCGGGAATCCATAATTGCGCCGGCGGGTCCGTGGGGCGGCGAGATAGACGGGATTCCCGCCTGCGCGGGAATGACGAAGCGTGCGCAGGACAAGGCGAATCCGCCGCCGCAAATAGGTAACCCCGCTGAGAATTATTTATCCTGGCTTGCGCCGCCTCGCGGGCTGGCATCGTCCTGCTCAGGGGCCGCCTTTTTTTGCTGCTCGGCCGCCTTTAACTCACTCGGCCGCGGCGGGGGCTGACGTGGAATCTGCGCGACAATGTCGTCTTTGTTATTTTGCGGGTCCGATTCGACGCCGCCATCGTCAACTTCGTTCCGGCCGATGCTATAGACGCGATAGCCGTCCGCTTGCGAAGCGTACTGAAAATCTTTGCCGCCAAACGGATCTTTCGGCAATTGGGGCAAGTATTGTGGGATCAATTCCGCAAGCGTCTGCGGATACGCCGCGTGATCGAGTCGATACGCTGCCAAGGCGACGCACAATTGCGCGAGCCCGTACCGAGCCTCGCAATCGCCTTGGGCGGAGTCCAAAGCTCCAAAAGTTCCGCCCAATAAGTAAATTGCCGCGTCGCCATTGAGCCGACCGCGGGCCGTGCGATTCATCCAGATCAGAGCGAACCACGAAGTCGACCGAGCGGTTGCCCCGCGCTGCGCAGCATCACCCAGGAGTTTCTTCAGTTCCGCATGGCGCAGAGCGTGGTCTTGTTCGCGAAGCGCGGCGACCAATCGATCATAGCATTCGTTGACGACAATGAGCGATTCATTGCGATCGATCTTGGCGCGATCCACTAAATCGCCCACGGTGCGGAAAAACCCGCGGGAATCTTGGAACCCATTACCGCGGTAATTGACATTCACAGTCGGAACGCTCGCGATGGCTTCTAGCCAGGTGAATCGTTCTCCTTCGTCGATCGAGCGGGCCAAGTCGAGGTCGGGCGGATGCGCGGACAGTTCCGCTTGCAGCTTTTGGATTTGTGGTTGCGTCAACTTCCCTGAACCTGCTGCTGCGGCAATCTGCCGCAGAAAATTGTCCGCTATCCTGAATCCGACGAGCCGATCGATTAGGTTGGCGCTAGAGACGGAGATCCGTTTAGCTAACCGGCAACCTGCCAGCAAATCGTCGAGGCCGGCGTCCGTTTCTCCCACGCCGATCCGGTGCATGCCCCGGGTCCCCAATAGATTACCAGCGCTTACGAAGATGAACGAGTCCACTCCCACGTCGGTCAGCAAATAGGGCCGTGCGTTGGCACCGATCACGGGATAATACATGCGCGGGCGCAACGAAGCGGCGGAGATCAACGCTAGCGGCTGTTTGTTGGCCTCGAGCCACTGGGCGACTTCCGGAAACTCGGCGTCGGTCCAAGGGCGTTCTCGCGCCTCATCGAGCATCCACTCTAACTCTTCTGAATCGAGTGACGGTTGACGGCCTCCCTTCGGCGGGATGCGCGACGCGAATAGGGTCCGCGCTTCTTGAAAATAGCTTCCTTGATTTAACAAGGGATCCATCCCGAGTCGCTTGACGACCGCCGCCGGAACGTGCTGCGGGCCAAACGCCCGCGCGAGCGGAACGAACGCGTTGTTTTCCGGGGTGACGCCTGCGCTGCAGCGCGCGTTGACCGCGCTCACATAGTCGATCATGCCATCGGCCGCAACCGGCTCAGTCAAATAGGTGGTCTGCCGGCTGATTCGGACCGCCGGCTGGCCGAAAATCCAGGCCCACGGCTCGAGCCACAGAAACCCAAGGAGAAGCACGATGCCCAATAGAATCAGGCCGATTTTCAACTGTCTTCGACTGGCCATGAGAACATTTCACCGGTTTACGAAGAGAGAGGTCTGTCGTGCAAGCGCGCTCGGCCGAGCGCCGAAGCGCTGCTTCAATTATCCGGAGTCTGCCATGGAAGTGCAAGCACGCGCATCGAACGTGTCGAGGAATGACGAAGGGGAAGGACGCCGCCGTGCTGGTCCGCTTGCTCGATACTGGATTCCCGCCTGCGCGGGAATGACGGTCTGACAGGCATTGCAAGTGCCGGCCCCAAGGTGCGCTGCGACGCCATTTCCGCGCAGGCAGTCCCGGCATATTTCGTCATTCCCGCGCAGGCGGGGATCCAGCGGCGTGCGCGGAGAGGCGGCGTTGAACGTCCCGCGACGACCAGCCGCCCGGCGGAAACTGGATTCCCGCCTGCGCGGGAATGACGAAGGGGAGGACGACGCGGCCTGCGCGGGAATGACGAAAGGGCGGCGGAGCCGCGACGCGGGACGGACGAGAAAGGTGCTCCTTCGCCGTGACGACCAACCGCCCGCAGGGAACTGGATTCCCGCCTGCGCGGGAATGACGGTCTGGTAGGCATTGCAAGTGCCAACGCCAAGGTGCTCCGCGACGCCATCTCCGCGCAGGCAGTCCCGGCATATTTAGTCATTCCCGCTCAGGCGGGAATCCAGCGGCGTGCGCGGAGAGGCGGCGTTGAACGTCCCGCGACGACCAGCCGCCCGGCGGAAACTGGATTCCCGCCTGCGCGGGAATGACGATGGGGGGGCGGAGCCGCGACGCGGGAATGACGAAGAGGAGGGCGGCGGAGCCGCGACGCGGGAATGACGAAAGGGGGACGGAGCCGCGATGCGGAAATGACGAAGGAAATGCGCCGCGCGCGGAGGGTCGCGATTAGTCCAACTGCTCAAGCCAGAGGCGCAGATCGTTTTCGTACTCGCTCGCCAGATCGCCCTTGATGAGCTGGCGCTGAAAACTGGCGGCCCCTTTTTGTTCCATGTCGGCCGCTTCGGCGGAGCCAAAGCGCCGATTCGGATCGGGAGCGATCAGCCCGCGACAGAAGTTCATCAATAATTCGTTGACGACAACATCCGGCGGCAAAATCTGCGGCAGGCGCTGGGCGAGAAAGCGTTTGGCTTCGAGCAATTCCGCGCAGGTGCGCAAACCCGCGAAGGGCTGCTTGCCTGACAGCATTTCGATCAGCACGTAGCCCAAGCTGGCCAAGTCGGAGCGCGGGGTGCAGGCGCCGCTTTCCAAAACTTCTGGGGCGGCATAGGTCGGCGTGACGGTGCGCTTCGGCGGGACATCGTCCAGTGCGACGGCCGAGCCGATATCGACGATCTTCGCGTTGCCGGTCCGCTTGATCATGATGTTGGACGGTTTGATGTCGCCGTGCACGATGTCGTTGCGATGCAGCGCGGCCAGTCCGGCCAAGCATTCGCGAATCACCGAGATGGCCACGCCGGGCTTCAGCCGCGGTTGCTGCGGACCTTCGGTCACAATCACATTCGTGAGATGCTCCCAGCCTTTGGCGCTCATCAGTTCCCGCGTCCGCTTGAGCATTTGCCGCGTCAGCAATTGGCTCAGGTCGTAGCCGTCGATCCATTCCATCTCCATGATGCGAATGCGATTGCGATCGACGAAGTTCTGCACATCAAGCAGGTTGTCTTGTTGGATTTGGGCGACGCGCGCCGCGACATTCGCAATCCGGCACATCGCTTCGTCGTAGCCGCGCGCATCGTCAAAATTCTTCGGCGAAAAAATCTTCAGCGCAACCGGCAAGGTGAAGCCATCGGTGCCGCGGCGGTCGCTCAAAAAGACGACCCCTTGGCCGCCGCGGCCGAGCTCGCGGACCACGCGATGATGCTCGGTCCAGCTCATCCGCGGTGTTTGCAGCAAGGAGTCGTAGCGCTCGACCAACTCCAAAGGACATTTATTCGAAGTATGCCCCCCGAGCGTCAGTGTCGGGTGGCCTTCGTAGAAGGTCGTCGTATTCATGGTGCCCTCCATGGGCGGGTGCTGCCAAGGCGGATTTGCGACCAACAGACTGGACCGGTTCGGAGCGCTTCGGCTCCGAATCGGAACTTGCCCGAGGGCCGCGCTAGTTCACGGCGGGAAATCGTATGCGGGAAGTCGATTCATCATAGGCAGAGCTTGCGCAGTCGTCCAGTTCAATGGGGCGCAATTAAGAGAAGTCTTGCCAGGCAAGGAGATACGAACTGAACGTGAATTCCGTGCGCGAGGCCAAAACTCGTCTTGACGCGGCGCCTAGGATGCGCGTAGCAGAAGCAGCGCTGATTTCAGAATCGGCGCGCGCGTGGCCCGAGCGCTTCGTCATCGGCGCGCGCGTGGCCCGAGCGCTTCGTCCGCCCATCCGGGAACGCGGGGCTCACGACTCGCTGTGGGTGAGCAGTTGTGCGACATGCTGCTTGGCCGATTCGAGGGCCGCCGGAAGCTGTTCCGGATGTTTGCCGCCGGCCTGCGCCATGTCAGGCTTTCCGCCGCCTCGTCCGCCGACCACTTCGGCCGCCGCGCCGACCCATTTGCCCGCATGCAAGCCGCGTGCTTCGAGTTCGCGGCTGATGCCGGCGACGAGCGTGACCTTGCCTTCTTCGCGCGCGCCGAGCAGCACCGCGATCGGACTCGCCTTGCGGCGGAGCAGGTCAATGACTTGGCGCATCACGTCCGCCGAGGCCCCGTGCGCTTCGGCCACGACGATCTTCACGCCGTTTTGTTCTTCGGCCATCGTCAAGAAATGCTCCGGCGAAAGCTCGCCCGACTTGGGTCCGGCCGCTTGTTGCTTCTTCAACTCGCGCAATTCCTTGACTAGCGCGGCGACGCGGGCGGGAACGTCGGCCAGCGGAATCTTGAGAGTCGCAGCGACTTCGTGCAGCGCTGCTTCCGTTTTGCGCACGTGGTCGAGCGCGGCTTGGCCGGTCAAGGCGGTAATGCGGCGCGTGCCTGCCGAAACGCTTTCTTCGCCGACGATTTTGAACAAGCCGACTTGGCCCGTGTTGTCGAGATGCGTTCCGCCACACAACTCTTTGCTGAAGGCGCCCATCGTCACCATTCGCACGATGTCGGGATATTTTTCGCCGAACAGCATCATCGCGCCCGATTGCCGCGCGTCGGCGATGGGCAACGTGCGCCACGTAATGGGCTCGGCCGACGCAATCCGCTCGTTGACTTCATTTTCGATGCGGAGCAAATCGTCCGGCCCCAGCGCGGCCGAGTTGCTGAAGTCGAAGCGGAGCCAATCGGCATCGACCTTCGAGCCTTTTTGCTGGGCATGCCCGCCGACGTGTTTTTGCAAGGCATGATGCAGCACGTGCGTGGCCGAGTGCGCGCGGCGAATCCCTTGGCGGCGTTTGACATCAACCTTGGCCGACACGGTTGCATTCAGAGCGAGCTTGCCAAGCCGCAGATGGCCGATGTGCAACATAAAGCCGCTCTCGCGCTGGGTGTCGATCACCTCGAAGCGAAAGCCCTTGCCGATCAGCTCGCCGACGTCGCCCATTTGCCCGCCGCTCTCGCCGTAGAAAGGAGTGCGGTCCAGGACGACCGTGACCGGCTGCGCATGGCCGACCTCGTCGAGCGAATCGCAGAGTTGATCTTGGGCGATGATGCCGACGATCTTCCCCTCGGCCGCGGTCGATTGATAGCCGAGAAACTCGGTCGGGGGAAGGGTCTTCTTGAGCGCATCGAGCGGGCCGGTGGTGAAGAGCTCGTGCCGCTGCCGGCCCGACTCCTCGCCGTGCTCCTCCATTTCTTGTTGAAATCCGGCCCAATCAAACGTGAAATTGTGCTCGGCCGCCAAGGTTTCAAATAGCTCCGGCGGAAAGCCGTGCGTCGTGTACATTTCGGCCGCTTCGTGGCCGCTGACGGTTGTCCGATTCGCCTTTTTCATCGTTTCAAACACGCGCTCGACGCGGTTCAAGCCGACATCGATCGTCGAGAAGAAGTTCGCTTCTTCTTGCTTGATCACCATTTGCACGCGGTCGATCGTGCCGCTCAATTCCGGATATTGGGCCCGCATCATCTCCGCGACCTTCGGCACCAGCTTGAACAAAAACGGGTCGTGCAGATTCATCTGGCGACCGTCGAGCACGGCGCGGCGGAGCAAGCGTTTGATGACGTAGCCTTGTTTCTTATTGTCGGGATAGACGTTTTCATGCACCGCAAACGTGCAGGCCCGCACGTGATCAGTGATCCGCCGCAGACGGCGGCCATTGTCGCTGGCCGGGTCATATTTGACGCCGACAATTTCCGCGGCGGTCTCGACGATCGGGCGGAGGATGTCGATGTGATAGTTGGTGTCGACCCCTTGCAGGGTCGCGGCGGTTCGCTCGAGACCCATGCCGGTGTCAATGTTCTTGCTCGGCAGCGGGCGGAGGTTGTTCGGCGGATCGCCCACCCGATTGAATTGCGTGAAGACGAGGTTCCAGATTTCGACCGACTTGCCGCCAGGCGGATGATAATAGATCTCGCTGCACGGCCCGCAGACGCCATCGGGCCCTTGGCTTGGCGCGCTGGCCGGCCAAAAGTTGTCGGCCTCGCCCATCCGCTCAATCCGATCCGAACTGAGGCCAATGTCTCCTTGCCACAGCGCCGCCGCCTCATCGTCGTCTTGATAGACGGTGACCGTCAGCCGATCGGCCGGCAGACCGAGCCATTGCTTGTGGGTCAGAAACTCCCAAGCCCAATTAATCGCCTCGCGCTTGAAATAGTCGCCGAAGCTGAAGTTGCCCAGCATTTCGAAAAACGTGTGGTGATAGGCGGTCCGGCCGACGTTGTCGATGTCGCCCGTGCGGAGGCATTTCTGGCAGGTCGTCGCGCGGGTAAAGTCCAGCTTGCACTTGCCGAGGAAATGGTCTTTGAACTGATTCATGCCCGCCGGCGTGAACAGCACCGAAGGATCCCAGCGCGGCACCAGCACGTCGCTCGGGCGGCGGACGCAGCCTTTGGTTTCGAAAAAGGCGAGATACTTTTCACGAAGTTCGTCGGTTTTGATCATGGCCAGAGCCGTCCGTAGTTGTGCCAAATGAAAGGATCGCGAGAAGAGGCTGTAGCCCGCGGCGTGCCGTGGGCGCGAGCGCTTTCCAACGGGCCGGCCGGCACCGGTGGTTGCGGTTTCCAGCGTCGCGCGCCAGGCCGCTCGCCGCCCCAGGCCGCGGAGCCCACGCGAAAAAGCCAGCCGACCCCATGATATAGGCCGCGGCAAAATCCGCCTATAGGGGCGGCGGCACGCCCCTTCTTTGATTTTACCGCAGTGGTCCAGCCGCCCATCGCGGCGGACTGATCTGCCGCATTCGCAATGCGCGGCGCCGCCGGCGACGCGCGCCGGCTGTCCGCGATGCGGCGCTCCGGAGTCTACTCAGGCAGCCGGCCGGGGTTGGCGGGATTGAATTCGCCCGTGCAGGCTTTCATGAATTCGACCAGGTCTGATTTGTCCTGCGCGGTCAGGTCGAGCTTTTTCACCTTTTCGTCGAGATGCGGATTCGGCTCGCCCCCTTTGGAATAGTATTCGACCACTTCGGCGAGCGTTTTTTGGCTCCCATCGTGCATGTAAGGGGCGGTCAAAGCCACATTGCGAATTGTCGGCGTTTTGAACGCGCCGGTATCCTTGGGGTTTTTTGAAATCGCCGCGCGGCCGAGGTCCGGCTTGTCGGCCTTCATGCCGACGCCCAGATTGTGGTATTGCTCGTCGGTGAAATTCGCCCCGACGTGACACGCGGTGCAGTTCGCCTTGGCGGAGAAGAACAGATCGCGGCCGCGTTTGGCGCTCTCGCTCATGGGATGCGCTTTGGCGTCGGCCAGCGCCTGTTGATACTTTTTCGACAAGGCCGGATCGTCCTTGATGTCGTCCGGGTCGAGCCGCGCAAAGGGCCGGACCACCTCTTCATAATCGTAAGGGGACGGACCGGTCACGATGGTTCGCTCGAAACTCGCCAGCGCTTGGCCGACCCGTTCGATCGTGATGGCTCCGCCGAACACTTTGGCGAATTCCAGCCGATAGCCCTCAATTCCGGCGAGACACTTCACGCAGGCCGGGTGGTTGTTTCCCATCTCGATCGGATTTTGAATCGGTCCAATGGCTTGCTCTTCGAGCGAAGCGGCCCGGCCGTCCCAAAATTGCTTGTCGCTCAAGATTCGATTAAAGGCAACCGGCGAATTGCGCCCGCCTTGCTGCGCGCGAATCCCCACGCCAAATTGCGTGTGCTTCGCCCAACCGTTGCCCGGATCGTGGCAGGTGGCGCAACTGACCGTGCCATCGGCCGACAGCCGTTTGTCGAAATAAAGCTGGCGGCCGAGTTCGATTTTGGCGCGGGTGAGAGGATTCTCCTTGAGTCCCTTCACTTGCGATACGCCGGCCGCCAAGCCGAGCGGCAGTTCGATCTCGAGCGCCTCGTGGTTGTGCGGGTTGTCAAGCCACGTGCGAAGCTGCGCCTGCGTCAGCGGGCCGTCGCCCGGAATGCCCCGGGTCAATTCGCCCTTGCCCAGCAGCACTTTTTGCGTCGCTGCGGAGGCGGCCGGCGCGGCAGTCGATTTCAGCGGAGTTTCGCCGTGGGCCCATCCGGCCAGTAACCCGCACCCCAAGACCAGCGACAGCGACGCAAAAGCAATTTTCATCCGGAGGACTCCTGCGGAAGGATGAATGAGGAATTCAAGAAATAATCAAGCTCCGATTGGCGCAATGCCAGCCGGATGGAGGGAACCGCTCGACCGCGTGGGCTGGGCGCCGCGCTCCGCGAGCCGAACCCAGCATTTGGCGAGGTGGGCCATCTGCAGAGGCTGCCGTCGCGGCCAAGCGTGGCTCGACAGGCGTCCTCCGGTGGGCAGAATCAACGGCAATCTGCAATCGCGCATCGACTCCGACGGCCGATCGAAACCGGCCAGCGAGCGCTATTTTAGCAGTCATCCGGCAGCGGCGACAGGGGGATGCCGCCGTCGCCAAATCGCAAACGAAGGGGCTAATCCGTGGCAAATTCGTGGGATATCTGAATGGCTCGCCGTCGCGGTTGGCGATCGGTTTGCGATGCTGTGGAACTTTAGCGGCCTCGACTGCGTCCATTCCCTCGGTGCGCCGCGGACGCGAGCGCGCTCGAGGCTGTTTTCGCTTTTCGGCACAACTGAAACAGGAGAAATCGCATGTCACGAGTTTTCTTGGGTTCCGCGCTGTTCGTGGCTGCTGCCTTGCTGGCCGTCGCCGGGTCGCCCCAGGCACAGAAAGCGGATACGCCGCCGGACTCCGCGGCGCAATCGATCAAGGCCGAAGTTCGCGGCGTTCTGCATTTCGAGGCGGGTCATACCTACTATGTCTCCGTCAAATCGGCCGAAAAACCGGATCGCGAAACGCGGGTCTGGTTGTGGATCAGCGAAGACAAGGTGATGGTCCGGCAACTCGAAAATCTGACTGATAAGCCGGTCCTGGTCGAAGGAAACTTGGAGCAAATGCCGGCCAACATGCAGGCCAGCGTGCCGCCGGAGGGAATGTACCTGAGCCATTTTGAGATCAAAGGGCGCGCGGCAAAATAGGGGTCGTCTCCACGATTTCCGCGCGCGGCCAAGCGCCAATGCAGTTCGCACGTCAATCGAGAGGCGGAATCGTAAAGATGCGGAAAGCGCCGCGCGCCGTGACGACAGCGAACTCATTGATCGCACGTGCCGAGGTCAAGGCGACGACCTCGCCGAGATCCTCCCAGTTGAGAGCGATATGCAGCCGCAGTGACTCTTTGATGGGACGGTAGACTTCGCAGCGCACACGGTCGGCGGCGATGATCCAGCCGTCGCGGTGGATCAAGATCTGCGGCGCAGCAAGGTCTTCTGCAAAGCGGGTCGAAGCGACCCCCGACGCGACTCCCCACAGAATCTGCGCGCCCGCGGCAAACGAGGCAATCAGCCGCGGCCGCGTATGTACGGGCGAAGCGACCAGACGCACAATCTCCGCGTCAAACTCAAACAGTGGCAGCAGGTCGCTGGCGTGGGTGAAATAAATCCGATCCTCCAACGCTAGAAAGTGCGTTCCTTGTCGTTCTTGATAAATCAATGGAATCGGCACGGGACTGGGAAGCGTGTAGATCCACGTTCCTTGCAAGACCTGCGGATTCAGGCTGTAACGTTGGATGGTCAATAATCGCGGTTCCGCATAGACTGCAAAGTTCAACGTATCGTTGCTCGTCAGGCCAACCGTGTGGGGTGACAAGGTTGAATGGATCTGCACTTGGTCTCGAAAGGCATCGGTTTCAAGAAAACTGCCGAGGACTTCGCATCGCTTGGAGCCAAACGGCTGGACGTATAACCAATCGACGGTCTGTTGGCAGATTGCCATCAAAATTGGCGTTTCAGGCGTCGCAGTCGGATGTACCCACGGCGGTTGGTCGGGGTACTGAAACACGCCGTCCCAATTGGCGCGCACCAGGACGAGTTCTTGTGCGCGCCAACCGGCTAGATACAAGGCGCTGGCGGAGGCCACGCACGCGCAAACATTGGCGATCGGAAAGGTCCGTTGCAGTCGCAGTTCGAGTTGCTTCTCGGAGCGCGCGGCGGCTCGTTGCGCCGCCGCAGTTGGTTGCTGCCGCGCATAGCGATCGCAATCGCGGATCAGCAGCCGATCGTCCGGCGACAATCGGCGGATTGCTTTGGTCAGCGCTTTTAGTTCCGCTGGCGCGGCGCTTGGCAGCCGCGCCGAGACCACCTGCATGGTCGTTTCGGCGGCCGCGGCGCGGACGTCTGGATTTGGATAGCCGGTCGCCAGAGCGGCCGTCCGCTCAACGAATACACTGGTTTGGCCGGCGGAAATGGCCGCCGCCGAGGCCTCATGCAGAAAGCCCTGCGCCCGCGCGAAATCGCGATGCCGCTCGGTCCATTCAAACGCCGCTTGTAAGCAGCCGGCCAAGTGAGGTGAGTTGGGCCAACCACCGGCTAATTCTTGCCACGCCTCTTCTGGCCGTCCCAGCTTGTCTTCCAGCAGCCGCGCCGCCGCGAGCCGGTCTCCGGCGATTCGCCTGGCTTCGACGGCGCGAAGATAGGCCGCTTCGGCTTGGTCCGCCTGTTCGAGTTGGCGGTATAAATCGCCGACTTTCTCGGGCATTTTTAACCGCTCGTAGATCACCAGCGCGGCGGAGATCTGTCCGCCCCGTTCCAAGCACTGGGCAGCCGCCAATGGCCGTTGCAGGCGCTCGTCATAAATGACGGCCGCTTCATGAAAGTGCGCTCCGGCGACCAGCGCCTGGGCCGCGGCGTTCCAATCGCCGAGCAGATCGGCCAAAATGTAGGCGGCTCGGCGATGCCGCTGGAGCCCGATCTCGCGATTGGCCAAATCGCGATAGCGGAGCGTCAGCTTGCGCCGATACTCTTGATGGATGTCCCAAACATCGGCCGGCCTGCTTCCTCCTTGGCGCCGGCCAAAATCGACCACGCGGTTGTTGAGCCGTGCGCCGGGCGTTGCCAGCCCGCGCATCACGTCTCCCGCCAATGGCAAAGCGAATTGTAATCCTTTGTCCGGGTTGGCTTCGAGCATGTCCATGAGCCGGTCGAGCTCGCGATGCCGCGCGGCTTCGATCGATTCCGCCGCGCGATTTGCAGCGCCGGTGGCCCAGGCCCTCATTTTTGCGAACCACCGGCGGCGGTCGGGCACAACCGGTTGCGATGTCGATTGGACCGGTTGTGAGGCCGCCTTTCTGGCTTCGAGGGCCCGTTTAGCCGCCAGCCGATTTCGATTCGATCGGCTCCCCTTGATCAGGAGTATCAGCGTGGAGTGGAACAGAAACGCGAGCGCGGCGAGTTCCACCAGCGCGGCGACCGCTTCGGTCATATTCAGCTTGGCTACGACAACGAAAGGCACGAACAGCAGCAGGGGCACCACCAGCAGCAACCTCATTACTTTGTTGGCACTCGCCGCCGGAGTGGCCTCACGCTTCACGGGCGCGGGATGGTTCGCGCGCGCCGGCGCCGGCTGAACAACGGGCGAAGAACCATCGTGGCCGCGTTGCGGCGCGGCCCAGCGAACCGCTTGCGACAAGAGAATCATCAGCGCCGTTAAGGCCACGAGACAGACGCACGTCGTCGCCACATCCAAATCCGCAAGCCAAGCCAAGAAAAAGAGAAACAGGGTTGGAATGACGATCGGCAAGTACACCCGCAACCATTTGTGCGCGCGCTTCACGGACGGTTCCGGACGTGTCATCGCCAGCTGCGGTCGACGAGGGACCGCGGGCCGCGAGCGGCGGAAAAAGAGCGAGAAGCGGACGACCAGTGCGATGACCGTCACATAAACCAGCGTCAACGTCAAAATGGTTAAAACCGTGACCGCGGTTTGATCGCTGCCCGCGAGTCCGACGAGGATCGCCAACAGCCCGAGCAATATCACTGCCGTGGCGCAGGCCGAAACATAGCGGTGGATTTTCCGATGCGATCGGGGCGCGTCTGTCGCCTGCGCGGACCGCCCTCCGCGGTTTCTCCGCCAGCGGACCAGCAGCCACCAGATCAGGAAACTCCAGACCCACATACCCAACAAAAACGCCACGGGGTGCGCCAGAGGCAGTGTCCGGTCGCCGGCAGGCGGGCTCGTTGCCGGCGCGGCGGGAGGAGTGCTCGCGGGCGGTTTTGCGGTCGGAGGCGTTGTTGGCGGCTGGGCCGCCGGAGTTGATGCGAGCGGCGGCGCCCCGCCGTGCGGAAGCGACCGAGAGCGATTGAAAAACGCCAACATCAACAGCCAAATGAAGCAGACAATGGCGAACCGCTCCCACGCCCGTGTCCCCGAGGTCGGCTGCGACGATCCCGTCCGGTTAAAGTTGGCAAGCGCCACCGTGAGATGCGCCAAGGGACCCGCTCGCCGTTCGTTCCGGCTGGCGGGCAGCGAACCCAAGCTCGCCGCGCGCGTGCCGATATCGCCGCGGACGTCGTTCATCATCTCCTCGACGGTCGGCACGCTCTCCACCGTCAAGGACAAGAGCCGTGTATTGAACGCCGTGCCTTGCGCCGCGCGATTCCAGTCGGCGCGAGACTCCGCTGGCGGACACAGGAAGTCGGCGGCCGAGCGGCAATCGTGCGCGGAAAATTGCGTCAAGCCGGCGCTTGGATGCCAAACGTAGAGCGAATCGTCGGCCAAAAGATCGGCGATCTCCGCCGCGGTCGCGGGAGGACTGAGGATGCCTTCGATCGGCAGAAACAACCGGCCCGCGATGCAGCCATACGGCTGCGCAAACGGCGCGGCTGGGTTTTCGTTTGCGGACGGTCGGCGCAGGGAGGAATCCGCGACGATCAGCGCGCCCAGCGGTCGTCGATCGGCCAGCGCAGCGCCGATGACGAGCAGCTTTGCGCGGGTCTGATTGATCGGCAGCGCCGCCAGCGCGCGGAGCCAAACCTCGGCCGAATCGCCGCGCACGAACCACGCGCAAGGTTCGCGCTGCGCGATCTCGGCCGGCCGCAGCGTCAGTTGGCAGTTCATTGCAGACGCTCCAAAAAGGGCCGCAGGACATCGCGTGCGATCTCTTCGACCTGGGCCGTTTGCCGGTCGCCGATGAAGTAGCTCGGGCCCCAGACTCGCCCATCGGAACACCAGCCGGCGCATGCCCCTTCACGCAAGACCAGCGTACATTCAGAAAGGTTCGAGTCCGAACTCTTCAAATGCAATAAGCCGCGGCTGTCGAGCACGGCGGAACTGCCCTCGGGGAATTCCACGCGATGGAGCTGGAACCCGGAGACGCCGGCCTGTTGCCAGGGCACAAATGGCTTCCACTCGAAACCGTCGTCTGGATTCGGCGCATTTTGGAAAACGAGTTGCGGCAAGTGCAACTTCCACCGCGCGGCCTTGGCCGAAACCAAGATCAGGCTGCCCGTCGGATCGACGCCCAGCCCGGCGAACCGGCAGCGCAACGGACGCGGGCGGGCGATGCTCGCGATTTGGACTTCGTTCAAGTCAATGGCGGCGGCTAGCGGATACGTGCCCTGGGTTCGAGTATCAATCAGCGCCCTGTTGCCGCGCGATTCCAAAACCAATTGAGCGCCATCGCGGCGCAGCGATTCAAGCCGAACGTATTTGGGGAGGCCGTGTGAAATGACCCAGAGTGTCCGCTCCGCAATGTCGAACAGATCTCCCGCTTGCGTGAGGCCGATTGGCCCTTCGCTCTGTTTGGCTTCAAATAGGCGAATCACAACAGGCTCTTTTTCTGCCTCGCTCGCGCCCACTACCGTGATCAGACTCGTCACGCCTTCTTGAACCGTCAAACGCGACCACCGCTCACCGTGCGGGGGATAGGACTGGTAGAACAAACCGTAATGTTCCTCGTAGAGGCCAAGCTTTCTGGGGCGTGCCGCAATGCCCGTGTGCAAGTCGATGGCTTGTACCGACTCGGGTGAACGGACGAACGCGCAGGTGGTATCCACGGTCACTTCCAAGATGTGCGGTTCCTCAGGTTGCAAGTCGACGCAACTTAAAACTTCATATTCCTTTGAAATCCAGAGGGCATGGAGGCCGTGTTGGCTCCGTCTCCCGATGACCAAACAGACTTCGCCCGAGGCGGTTTGCGTGGCGCCAAAAATATGGCCGGTGGGCAGTCCCACGGCGATTTGCCATGCTCCGCGCGCCGGATGGCTCCAGAGCAACAGCCGGCCGTCGCGGCTGAGCGTATAGACCCCCAAGCCTTCCAGGTGCCAAGAGTTTTCCGGTTGGACGTTAACCGAGAGCAAGAGCGGGAACGATTGTAAATGAAAAATCGCCGGCAGCGGCGACCGGCTGGAATCTCGCAAGGCGGCCGTGGCGGCCGGCTGCTTGAGAATCTCCGCCAGCGGCAAATGCGCCGCGCTGAGCCGCTTGAGACCGGCTCGCGAATAATGTTGCAAGGTAAACTGGCCGCACCGCGCCACGGTGGCCAGATAGACGGCGCCGGTTGAAAATCGCTCCAGGGCTCGCTGAAATGCCGGATCGGCGACCGTGTCGTCTGAAGTCACGATAACCACGTCGCCGCCAGGACTCGCCTTAAGCAACGCTTGCAACGCCGGCAACGCCGCGCCCGGATGGAGATGCGAATCGAGCGCTGCCAAATGCTCGCGGAGCCCGTCCAAGGTATTCATCATCACCGGGGACAAACCCGACCCAGTCGCGCGATGGACCTGAACTTCCACGCGAGCCTCACTGCGCGCGATCATCGCCAGTCCCACCGCCGTGCCAAACAATCGTGGCAGCCCCCAGAGTCGCAGCCCGGCGTCGAGCAGGACGTGGCGTTGCCGGAGGGGGGCGCAAGGCGGCGATTCGCGCCGATAGTACAAGGCCTCATTCATGGCGACGCGCACCGCCAGCGTCAGATCGTCATGGGCCAATTCGCTGAGCAGCAGCCGATCGAGCGGACCGCGCGGGGCAATATCCGTCACGCCGCCCACCGGCAGATCGACTGCGTCGGACAAGCGCCGCGGAAAATGGACGACCGCCGACAATCGCTTGGCCAGCCGCGCGAGCCCGGCAAATTCCTCGTTTTGCTCTAACTGGGCGAGCCAATCGCGGCCGACTGCCGGAGGAGGCTCGATGGGAGCCGGAATCGGGATCGTCTCCAAGCTCGTTTTCAACCGCATCCGCAAGGCGGCTTCGTCAACGCGGCGCAAGCCCTCGCGCAGCGCCTTCAATTCGCGCAGCAGCAGATAAGAAACCGTTTCGGCGGCCTTGGGACGGATCGCTCGGCCGCTCCAGCCGTGCGATAATGATTCAACCACGAACTGCGACGCGGCGGCATTGATCCGGCTCGGCGCGCCCTCCAGCACGAGCGCCGCCAACTCCGCGATGGCCGTCGTCGAAGTCCTTAGTTCCGCCGGAAAGGCACGGATTTTATCCAGGCCGTCGCACACTTCCGCCAAGAGGTTCCGTGAAGCGCCTTCTGCCGACGAGCCGATCGCCTCCACCAAAAGCTCGCGCCGGCTTGGCAAATCGCGCCAATTGTTGCGGCTGGCGGCGATCAACAGCAGGATCGAGCCGAGCGGCGGCAATCCCTCGCCGATCAGCCGTTGCAGCACCGAAATCAATTCTGGCAAGAACGTCAGCGGCCGCCCGTCGGCCCAATTAATTTCTCGCCCGTTCTCGCTCCATTGCCAAAAGCCAGACGCGGTCGCTGAAAGGTAGAGCGTGGCAGGCGGAATTTCATCGAACATAGTCGCCCTCCGGAGCAGACGCCCGCACCGCCGAGCGCGTCGCCTTGCACCAAGCGTCAGGGGCAATCCGCTCCCAGCGATCCGCCGTCAGCCACAGTGCGCATTCGCCTTCCGCCAGACCAAACGCCGCCCGAACAACCGCGGCCTCGACCGCCGGCTGCCAACACATTCCCGCCGGCACCAGCAAACCTGCCTCGTACACCAAGCGCTGGCCTGGAACAGGTGGGAGCGTTTCGCCGCGAACCATCACTTGGCGCCGCTCGTTCAGCGCGAAAGCGAGTCCTTCCAAGCGCACTTTGGGAGCTGTTTCCGCATAAGCGGCCCAGACATTCCAATCGATCAGCAAAGCGCCAGCCGGACGTTCGCGATAACTGGGGACGAGCGTCAGTCTCAGTGGCGCGGCGATTTCGGCCGGCCACCCGGCGGCAGGCGCGTCGAGAGCGCACCATTCAAGCAACGACCGCCAACCGTCGCGCGGCAGCGTGCCGTGCGGCACCCGTTGTCCCCAGGCGGTCAGCGCGCCATCGGCCGCGACCCAGTAGCGTTGCAGGGCGGGCAGTCCGCGCAGCCGCTGTTCGAGCGCTGCCTCCAGTGCCGCGCCGCGCAGCCAAATCCGCTGGTCGCAGGCGCAGACCTCAATGCCCGGCGTGGTCCGCAGCAGACCGATGGCGGCGGATGGAGGCTCGGTTAGCACGACCGCCCAGGCTTGATTTAGGACGCCTGTTTCCATAACGAATCAACCTGCTGTTGCAAAAACGACCGTTGCTGCTCGTCGCGCACCCATTGGCAGCGGCCGGCCAGAATCGCCAATTGATCTTGCCACGCGGCCCGATCCGCCGCCAACATCGCCTCGGAATCCCACGCTGCGGATAGGCGATTCAAATCGCGGGCCAACTCTTCGGCGTCGGGGCCGTCTGTATCACGGGCGCGCGGATGGCTGACGGGCCATTGCTCTGGTTCGGCGTGCGACAGCAACTCTTGCACGAGCGCGGCAAGCACCTCGCGCTGTTCTTCCGTATCCCAAATATAGCGCAGCACCCAGAGATCGGTCCGCTGCGCCGCCAGTCTTCCACAAAGGAGCGCACTGGCGGCAATCAGCCGTTGCAGCTTGACCGCGCGGCGATCGGAGACTTCGATTCCCGCCTTGCGCAAGCGCGCGACTAACTCGACAAAAGCCTCGCGTACCGGCAGCAGATCAATGTCGCGCACGGCCAGTTGTACGGCGCGAATCTCTTCGACCGAAATGGTCGGACCGTCCGGCGTCTCGGCTTGCTCCAGCCGCCAACCCGCGCTCAACACTTCCGCCAAGCGTTCGTCCGGAACATTGTCGCACCGCACCCGCAACAAAAACCGATCAAACAAGGCGGCCAGCGCATCTTCCTCCGGCAACCGATTGCTGGCGCCGACGACCATCAGCAAGGGGAGTGCGCGGGTCTCGCGCCCGCGACGAAAAATGCGCTCGTTCAAGACCATCAGCAAGCTGTTCAGAATCGCGCTATTGGCATTCAGCAATTCATCTAAAAAGACGAACGAAGCCTCGGGCAGCATCCCCTCCGTGTTCGTGAGGAGTTCGCCCTCGCGCAGCTTGCGGATATCAAACGGGCCAAAGAGCTCGTTCGGCTCCGTAAACCGCGTTAGCAAATAGTCGAACACGCGGCCCTCGAGCCGGCGCGCAAGCTGATGCACGATCGCGCTTTTCGCGGTCCCTGGCGGCCCGAGAATAAACAAGTGCTCGCTCGCCACCAGACAGACGCCGAGCAAGTCGAGGACCTCGTCTTTGCCCACGAAGGCAGATTTCAGATGGTTGAGAATTTCGCCGTTCAAGCGGCGCGCAATTTCCAGAGGCGTGGCCATAAAAATGAGGTTTTCCCACCAAACGTTGGACAAAAATCGGCCGACTGACCAAAGCCTACTTTAGCAGCCCGTCGAAGCATTCGACAGGCTGCGCCCGCGCGCCTCGCGACGCTGCGGCTTTCCAGGGACGGCGCCCTGATTATTCCGCGAGCCGCGCGGAGCGTTCCGTTGCGCTGGGGAGGTGGACCAAGTCGCTTTGGGCTGCCGCGGGCGATTTTTCCACCGCGCCTCCGGAAGCCGCGATGGCCAGTTGATTGCACCAGGCGGCGGCGTGAAAGCGCTCGTCCCCGAGCGCCGCTTTCACCAGATCGAGCACTGCCGCCTCGCGGAGCCGCGACGCGTCGTTCCGCTCGATGATGCGATCAATATAGGCTTGCCGCAAGCCGCGGTGGGCGAGAATTTCCGCGATGCCGCTGGGCTCGCAGCCGGGCACGCCGACCGACGACAAGGGCCAAGCGTTTCCCCAACTCCGGAGAATCTCACGCAGCGGATCGTGCGGCGCGAGCGTCGCCGTTAGCCGGTCCAGGTCAGGCAAAAAACGCCAGACCAAATCAATCGCATAGTGCTGCGCGGAGCGCTCTCCTTCAGGGCCGGCCTCGCTCAGCGCCGCCTGCATTTCTGCGGGCAGCGCCGCGCGATGGAGGACGAAAAAACACGCCGTGTAAAATTGCCGCGCCGCCCAGACGGCCGTCGCACCGTCCAGCGGTGGGACTGGGGCGGGAAACTCCTTCGCGACGGCTGCTTCGCGTTCCGCCAAAATCCGTTCGACCTCTGCGCCCGCCTCCGCCTCCTCCTCGTCATCGAGATCGAGCGTTTCGCCGCTAAGACGAACGTGCCCTGACTCGAAGAGATCCGTTAGAAATCGCGCCAGCCGCATACCCGAAGCCCTCTCGATTAACCTCAATCGAATGCTTAACCGTGCTGTATGTTCGCACAGGGCATATTTCAAGACAAGGATCGCAATCTCTCGCCGCCCAGCCCCCCTCGGCTCGCGCATTCTACACGCTTCGCAAACTGCGTTCTTGGCTCGCCGCTTCCGCCGCGACCGCGTTTTTGCGCTCGTCGCCGAAATCTTCTCGCTGCGCGGGCGTTCTTCTCATGAGGAGTTCAAAGTTCCATTAACGTGAACTGGAGATTGACATGGTTTGTCAGTCTTGCCACAATGCCCTCGGCCATGGCGCAGGAATCGCGCGCCTTCCGTGTTCCGTGCGAGTGAATTGGATGGACGCATATCAACCGACCGCTCGCCGGCCGATTGCGGATCTGTTTCGTCGGACTGCCGACGGCGCAGTGCGGTTTTGCGTCCGCCGCGGAGTATCTCCCGACACGGTATCGTATAGCTCGGTTGTGGCGGCAGCAGCGGCTGCCCTCTGTTTCTGGCAGGCGGGACGATGGATCGCATTGGTGATTCCGGCGGTCTTCTTTTGCTACGTGAGGCTGTGGCTGAACATGCTGGATGGCATGGTGGCATTGGCCGCCAACAAAGCCAGCCTGCGCGGCGAATTGCTCAACGATCTTCCGGACCGCATTTCGGACGCGCTCATCTTCGGAGGAATCGCCGAAAGTGGCCTTTGTTTTCCAGCGACCGGCTATTGGGCGGCAATATTTGCCTTGCTGACTGCCTATGTCGGAACGTTCGGGCAGGCGCTCGGGGTCGGTCGCCAATTTGGCGGCGTGATGGCCAAGCCCTGGCGAATGGTCGCGCTGCACGTTGGATCGTGGATTGCGCTCGGGCTTCATTGGACTGGCAAATCGATCGAACTCGGCTCGCTGACGGCGCTGGACTGGACGAATCTTGTGGTCATCTTTGGCTGCGCACAATCGATGGTTGTCCGACTGCGACAGATCATGCGTCGGCTGGCGGAGCGCGAGCCGGTTAGGAAATAGGATCGCTGTCACAGCCTTTCGTCCGCGGATGCCGACTCAAAACCATGGAACCTCGCCAGCGCGTTCGTCGCTGTCGCCGATGTGAGGGAACGCAATGTCGCCCGAGGCCGCAATGGACAGCAGTATCTTCCGGATTTACACGGCGATTTTGCTCAGCTTGTTGGTCTTTGCGGGCGGCTGTCTGGCATTTGTCCGCTGGGGACGGCGCACCAACGTGGACCACGCCTGGAGGGCGTATCGAGGCTGGCTGATAATGACGCCGACGGCCGTGCTTTGTTTGTTTCTGGGGCGCTTCGTGTCGATTGGTTTTTTTACTATCCTCTCGCTCTTGGGCTTTCGAGAGTACGCCCGGGCGACGGGCCTTGCCCGCGATCGCTGGATGAGCGGGGCGGTCTACTTGGCGATTATTTCCATCGGTGTCATATCGGCGATGCCGGACCCCACCACCGGAGCGCGCGGGTGGTATGGACTGTTTATTGCGGAGCCCGTATTCGTCGTCGCGATTTTGATGCTTATTCCCATCTTGCGAAATCGCGCGTCGGAACAATTGCAGAATTTGGCACTGGCGATCATGGGATTCATCTACATCGGTTGGATGTTTGGACACTTGTCGTTCATGACGAATGCCACCAATGCCTATGGCTACTTGTTTTACATCCTCTTCGCCGTGGAGTTGAACGACGTCGCCGCGTTCACGTTTGGCAAATTGTTCGGGCGACACCCGTTGCGAAGCAACATCAGTCCCAAAAAAACCTGGGAAGGGGCGCTCGGCGCGCTGAGTGTGTCGATGCTACTCCCTTGGATTTTGCATTTTTCATTCGACTATTTCCAGCCGTTGCAGTGTGTTCTGACCGGGCTCATCGTAGGGATTGGCGGACAATTAGGCGATTTGTCGATCAGCGTGATCAAACGCGATGTCGGCGTCAAAGACATGGGTAGTTCCATTCGCGGACATGGCGGCTTTCTCGACCGCATCGATAGCCTGATCTATGCGGCGCCGCTTTTCTTTCACATGGCCGGCTACTATTTTTGGATGCAATGACTTCGATCGACCGGCGTTCGCCTGATCGCCAGGCGTGCGCGCCATAATACGGCTGGCATCCGGCCGGCGCCCTTCCGATGGAGACACCAAGATGAGCGTGACTCGCTTTGCAACCGTCGGAGATGACTCTGAATTTGTTCCCAGCGAACACACGGCAGTCTTGGCGGACGGAACCTCCCTCTTCTACCGGGCATGGCTCCCGCAACATCCGACCGCGCGATCGCTGGTGATTTTTCATCGAGGTCACGAGCATTCGGGACGAGTGCAGGACATTGTCGAAGCGCTCGCCTTGCGCGATCTGGCGATTTTCGCTTGGGATGCTCGCGGACACGGTCGCACGCCGGGTCCGCGCGGATACGCGCCCAGTTTTGCGACGGTCATTAACGATGTCGAGGTCTTCATCCGACATCTCGGGCTGGCCCATCAGATGCGACCGGAGCAAATGGTCATTCTGGCGCAAAGCGTCGGAGCCGTAAGCGTGGCCGCGTGGGCGCACGACTACGCTCCGCGTATTCGAGGAATGGTGTTGGCCGCGCCGGCTTTCGAGATCAAGCTCTACGTCCCCTTGGCAATTCCTAGTCTGCGGCTGCTGCTCAAAGTCCGCGGCCACCGTCAAACATTCATCAAAAGCTACGTTCGGCCCAAAATGCTCACGCATGACCAAGAGCAGGCCCGCCGCTATGAGGCCGACGACTTGATTGCCAAATCGATTGCCGCCAATGTGCTGGTTGATTTGCACGACACCTCGAAGCGGCTCATCGCCGATGCCGGAGCGATTCAAACCCCCACCCTCCTCCTTTCCGCCGGCGCCGATTGGGTCGTCAAACTCGCTCCTCAGCGGCGGTTTTTTGAGCGCCTCGGAGCGCCGTTCAAACGGATGAAAGTATTTCCGCGGATGTACCACGACCTGCTCCATGAGCAGGATCGAAGCGCGGTGCTCGATGAAGCCCGAGCATTCATTCAAGAGGCCTTTGACCGCGATCTTGCGCCACAAGAACTTCTTGCCCCGGATCGTTCGGGGTATACCCTCAATGAGTACGATCGACTGACCGAACCCCTGCCGTGGCATTCCGCACGCCGATGGGCGTATCGGATCCAACAAGCCGGAATGCGCACGGTCGGACGGCTGAGCGAAGGCGTGCGGCTCGGCTGGCGAACGGGCTTTGATTCAGGCCAGACTTTGGACTACGTCTATGAAAACCGTCCGCGTGGAGCGCTCCTGCTGGGCCGGTGGATTGATCGCGGTTACCTCAACAGCATTGGTTGGCGCGGTATTCGCAAACGGCGGATAAACCTGGAAAAACTGCTCGCGGAAGCGATCGGCTTGGTGCGCGCCTCGGGGCAGCCGGTGCGGCTGGTTGACATTGCGGCGGGCCCAGGTCGGTATGTTCTAAAGACTTTGGAGCGGCTGGCGGGACCCGATCTGTCCGCGGTCCTGCGCGATAATGTCGAGGCCAATTTGCAAGCTGGACGCCAACTGGCGCTGGACTGGGGAATAAGCAACGTGACTTTTCAAGCGGGCGATGCCTTTGATGAAGAGTCGCTCGCCGCGCTGGACCCCGCGCCGAATATTGCGGTCGTGTCGGGACTATATGAGTTGTTTCCTGACAACGATCCCATCCGGCGCTCGCTCCGCGGCTTGTTTCGGGCTTTGTCCCCCGGCGGATATCTCGTTTACACTTGTCAGCCGTGGCATCCCCAAGTCGAAATGATCGGTCGCGTGCTCGTCAACCGCGAGGGGCAGCCGTGGATCATGCGGCGGAGGACCCAACAGGAAATGGACGATTTGATCCGAGTCGCGGGATTTGAAAAGTTAGCTCAGGAGATCGATCCGTGGGGAATTTTCACCGTGTCGCTCGCGCGCCGCGCCGCTCGTTGAAGGCGGCGGCGGTAGCGGCGGCCGGCCTATCGGTTTTGTTCATCTGCGTGTACGGCGGCGCCAATTGGCTTACCTCGCAACGCAGCGACGTGGGGACCTGGTACTACGCCTGGGAGCGGTGGATCCCCTTTGTGCCGCTGATGGTTATTCCGTACATGTCGATCGATCTGTTTTACATCGCGGCTCCATTCCTGTGTGCCGACCAATTGGAGCTACGGACCTATTGCCGACGCATTGCGCTGGCCATTTGCGTGGCCGGCGCCCTATTCCTCCTCGTGCCGCTCAAACTCGGCGTGGTCCGGCCGCCGCTGACGGGCTGGATGGGCGATGCCTTCGGTTGGTTCTTTGCCGCCGATCTTCCCTATAATCTCTTTCCGTCGCTGCATATTGCGCTGCGCACGATCCTGGCCGACGTTTACTCCCGGCATACGCGCGGCCTGTGGCGCGGAGCCGTGAATGTCTGGTTCAGTCTGGTCGGGATATCCACTTTGCTGACGTATCAGCATCATCTCGTCGACGTCGCCGGCGGATTTGTTTTGGCGCTGTTCTGTTTCTATTTGATTCCCCCCATTCCGCAGCCGGCGGGAGTGATGCGGAATCGGCGAATCGGCCTTTACTACCTCGCCACTACGGTCATTGCCAGCGCAGGGGCCATCGCATTTTGGCCAGCAGGTGGATTCCTCCTTTGGCTCGCGGTTGCTTGTTTGATTGCCGCAGCCGGCTATTTCGGCTGCGGCGCCGCAATCTACCGTAAACAGGACGGACGGTTGCCGCTGAGCACGCGCCTCGTGCTGGCCCCGCTGCTTATCGGACAGTATTTGTCTTTGTGCCACTATCGTCGGCAGTGTCGCGCCTGGGACGAAGTGGCCCCCGGCGTCTGGATTGGCCGTAAATTGTCCGAAGTTGAAGCGGCCGGCGCCGTTCGTGGCGGGGTGATTGCCGTACTCGACCTGACTGCGGAGTTTTCCGAAGCCGAAGCGTTCTTGGCGACGAACTATTTGAACATCGCGATCCTCGATCTCACCGCCCCCACCGCGCAGCAGATTCAAATGGGGATCGCGTTCATCCAGGCCAACGCGTCGAGGGGCGTCGTTTATGTCCATTGCAAGATCGGCTATTCGCGAAGCGCCGCCGTGGTGGGAAGCTATCTGCTCGACATTGGCTTGACATCGAGCGCGGAGGACGCGATCGCCCGGCTGCGCGCCGCGCGGGGTTCGATTGTCATCCGTCCGGAGGCAACCGCGGCGATCGCGTGGTTTGCCCACTCGGTGGCGGCGCGGCCGCTGAGTCATTAGTGGCAAAATGGCGGATGGCATGCCGGCGGCGCGATTTTCTGCCGCCATGTTCGCGAAAGGGGGCTTTTCCCCTGTTCGCCGCGGCAGGTCCTGCTATAGTTCAGGCAGTCGGTATGACGACGTTCGAGCATTGATTCTACACGAATCTGCCCCTTCTCTCGCCGCTCCCGCTTGGCAGGCCACCATTCTGGCCACTTCCGCATCGACCCGGGAGCCCGTTTGGTCGGATTCTTTGTTCAAGGAGTAGATACCGTGGGAATGAAATTGTACGTCGGCAACCTGAGCTATGACGTGGACAACGCCAGCTTGGAGGAGTTGTTCACGCCGTTCGGCTCGGTGCGGAGCGCCCAAGTGATTCAAGATCGCGACACGGGCCGGAGCAAGGGTTTTGGCTTCGTCGAATTGTCCGACGACAACGCCGCACGCTCGGCCATCGCTGAACTGAATGGCAAGGATGTGGGTGGCCGCGCCTTGACGGTGAACGAAGCCAAACCGCGCGAGGAGCACGGCTCCGGCGGCCGCCGCGGCAGCTTTAGTCGTCGCTAACGGTCGTCGCTAACGGTCGGTGGAAACGACAGCCTGAGTTCAGGGCTGGCTGGATTCATGGCCGGTTGGGTATCCGGTCGCGGAAAGCGAGATTTCTCACGGTCGGTTGCGAGGGGCCGCGGACGCTGTCCTGCGGCGTGCCGGCCCCTTATTATTTATTTCGCACGCCGGGTTTGTAGTTTAAACTTTCGATTGCCAGCATTAGGAGTTTCACTTATGGTCCAACGGCGTAATTACCAGGCGAAGCAACCGCGTCGGCGCAACGCCGCTCCCCCGCCCATTGCTCAGCCGGCGAAGGAGTTGTACGAACCGAAAGCGAAAGTGACGTACGGCAAGCCGATTATCCTTTTGGAGGATAGTCAAAAGAACGTCTTTATTTATCGCGGCGGCCAATGGGTAAGCTATGAGCGGACCATTTCCGAATGCCGCGTGGATTGTCAGGTGAACGCCCTCTCGCAAAAGATCAACGGCCGAACGCGATACGAGGTCAGCTTTCCTGTCGAGTAGGCCACGATACCGCTACGACTCGACCGACCCCTGCGGCGCCTAGAAGTTTGCGCGGTGGCTCGGCCGGGCTCACCGGCTGCTTTAGCGCAAGTGGCCGAACCCAGCATGAGCTGCCAGGTCCGGCCACGAGCATCATCCATCGAACCCGCCCATTTCGTCGCCGAGTCAGCCCTGCGGAATGAGGGCCGACCTCGGGCGACGGGAAAAGGCGAGCCGGCATTTTTCAACAGGCTAAGGATTCTTGCGCGCCGTGTCGGCCTTGGGCTTGTCGCCCCGCTTGTGTTCGAGGCCAGGCCCCTTTAGTTCGTCGGCCAGTTGCAAGGCAATTGCCTGCGCTTCTTTTTTCTTGGCTTCCGCCGTGTGTTGGGTCGCTTCCGCCGCTAGTTTGGCGTCCGCGGCGTTTTTCTTGGCGTCCGCCAGTTTTTTCTGTTGTTCGGCCACTTTCGCGTCGTCGGCGGCTTTCGCGGCGGCGGCCTTCTTGGTTTCTTCGGCCAGTTTCTCCTTTTCGGCCTGCTTGGCCGCTTCCGCTTTTTTGGCGTGTTCCGCTTGCCGCGCTAATTGCTCATTGAGCCGGCCGACCGCCGCCGCTTCGGCGCGTTTGGCCACTTCGGTCGCTTGTTGGGCATCGTGGGCTCCTTTTTTGGCGTCGGCCACCTCTTGATCGAGCTTCGCGGCTTTGGCAGCGGCGGCCTTCGCCGCTTCGGCGCGGGCCAGGGCATCGGCAGTCTGCTTCGCGGCGAGGGCCTTGTTCGCTTCTTCCTGGAGCTTGTCGTCTTTCGCTTGCCGCTTTAGTTGCGAGGCGAGTTCTTCAGCAGCGGCATTGGCCGCATTCTCCTGGGTTGCGGCAAGTTGCTGAGCCGCTTCGGCCGCGTGCTGGGCCGCCTCAACTTTTTTCTTGACTTCGGCAATCTTCTTTTCACGCTCCGCCTGCTTGGCAACGTCGAGCTTCTTGGCTTCTTCCGCGTGCTTCGCGTCGGCGGCTTGCTTTTCGGCGGCCGGCTGCTTGGCTTCCGTTGCTTTTTTCTCATGAGCGGCCTTTTTTTCCGCGTCGGCCTTTTTCGCGTCGGCGACTTGCCGCGCCAGCGCTTCGTCCAGTTGTTGGGCGGCGGCTTCGGCTGCCTTTTTCGCCTGCTCGACCTTGGCTTTGAGGTCGGCGATTTTCTGAGCTTGTTCCGCCTGCTTTGCATCGATGGCCGCCTGTGCCTTGTCCTGGTCGGACTTTACCTCCTTGGCCGAGACGACATTGATGCCCAGACAAAACAGCAGCGCCATCGACAATCCGATTTTCGCCATCGCATCGCTCCTCTACAGGTGGGACAACAGAGATACCCGGCCGGAAGGGTTCGCTCTCTGTAAAAGGTGGGACCGGCCTGATTGCGCAAAGCTGAATGTAATCCGGCGCCAAGGAGAAAAACAGTATCCCCCCTGAAAAATTGGACCGCGGGCACAATGGAGTTCAGAAGGCGGGGCGCGCGTGCGCAACACGCGTGGCCGTGCCAGGAGCGATCACCAAGGGGAATCGGCGGATTCTAGTTCCGCCGGCCGGCTCGCGCTGCGTGCCGCCGGTGCCGCGATTCCTTAGTCCGGCAAACCCATCCGCCGAAGCTGGCGAAAATGCGACGCTAGCGCACCGCGGAAGGTCCGGTGCGACTTGTAATGGACGCCGAACTCATGGCAGGTCGCCTCGATGATCGGCGAGATCGCCGCATAATTCACGTGGCAGATGCGCGGGAAAAGATGATGCTCGATTTGATAATTCAAGCCGCCGACGTACCAGGTCACAAGCGGATTCCGCATTGCGTAGTTGACCGTCGTCTGGACCTGATGGACGGCCCAGGAGGCTTCCATCCGGCCCGTCTCCTGGTGCGGCGCAGGAAAGTCGGACTGGTCGCCGCAATGCGGCAACTGAAACACGAAACTGAGCGCGAGCCCCTGCACGAACGTGACCCCGACATAGCCCGCCAGCACAACCCAGACCGGATGCACAAGCATGGGAATCGCCAGGGCGAGCGAGAAGAAGAGGGCCTTGCCGGCGAGAAATACGGCCAGATTCCAGCCCTTGGGGCGTGGATGAGGCTGGCCGCCGATCCGGCCGGTGAGGGCGTCGCGAAAATCGTCATACACTTGCCACTTGAGCGGCAAGAAACCATAGAGGAACCAGAGATAGAGGTGCTGAAAGCGATGGAACGCCAACCGCCGCTGATGCGGCGACACGCGGCCGAAGATGCCGATGTCGATGTCATCGTCGTAACCGGCAATGTTGGAATAGGTATGGTGCATCACATTGTGCTTGCGGTCCCACCCGTAAGAACTGCCCCCCATGAGATCGAGCGTCAGCGCCATGAGCTTGTTGAGCCATGGCAAGCGCGAGTACGCGCCATGGCCGCCGTCGTGTTGGATATTGAAGCCAATCGCGGCCATCGACAGCGCGAGCGAAACGGCCGCCGGGACGGCCCCCCACCACGTTGCGGTGACGAACACCAGCAGCGCGTACGACGCGGCGAACCAGGCGAGGATGATCGCCGTCTTGAGATACATCCGCGGGCAGTCGCGCTGCCGCCGCCCGGTCGTTTGAAAAAACTCCTCAACGCGACGGCGTAGTTCGCGATAGAAGATGTCTTCAGAGCCAAATTTCAACGCCCCGGGAGCGAAGGGCTGGGACGGATGGCGAACCGGAGCGTTCGTAGAACCGTGTGGCGTGCTGGGCATAAGCGAGGATCCTCGCGCGGCGAACGCGGAGGAACAACTTGGCGCGAGAACGAGATCGTCGCGGCCAATTCGTGTGATAAACAGCAAAAGCCGGCGCAGTGGAGGATCCGTTCAGGAATTCTCCGTCCCGTCGGCTTACATGAACGAGCTAACAGCCCGGCCCCGCGTCGTTTCGCCGTTGTCTTTCGGCAATGGCGGTGAACGCTTGGCCGGCGCCCCTCTTTGATTCCACGCCAGCGGAAGCCGTCCGCCTTGCGCAGTTCCGCCGCGACGATTATAGAGTTGCCGGGCCGAGTTCGGCAAGGAGTCCGGCCCATAACGCAGGGCCGACGGTTCGCGGGAGTCCGTGCCCAGAAATTCGCTGGCGATAATCGCGGCCCTCCTGGTACGCCTTTTCCCCTCGGTCCGCCGCGCCTGCTCGAAACGCAATGCTCGCGGAACGCGGCTACGGGCTCTGGTTCGCGATCGTCGTGTGTTTGTCAAAGCCAATGTAGATTCGGGCGCGGGCCACCTGCGAGAGTTCTCGTAGGGCGCGTAGTTCCTCAAGCCGGAGCAAGGCAGGATGCGCGGCATAGACGGCGGCGCTGGCTGCCCGCTTCGCGACGGATTGCACTTCCGCCTCGGTCCGAATGCGGCCAATTTCCGCTTGTGCTTCGGCCGCGATTTTCTGCGCCGCGGTTTGGGCGTCTGCTTCAACGCGCATCGTTTCGGCTTTCGCTTGCGTGTCCAACTTCTGCACTTCCGCTTTGGTCCGCGCTTCGACGAGTTGGACTTGGCTCATCCGCTCGGCCGCCAAAACGCGATTCATAATCTCTTGAAGGTTTCCCGGAAACACCAAGTCCTTCACATCGGCCCGCACGATGGCGACGCCATATCCGGTGGCCGACTCCTTGACATCGCGCAGGATGTCCTCGCTCAGGCGGTTGCGGTTCGTAAGGATTTCTTCCAGACTCATCGAGGCCAGCGAACGCCGCGCGGCCAACTGCACGTCGGAATAAAGCCGCTCTTCGTAGTTGGCAACGACATGCAGCGCCGCCTTCGGGTCCAGGACGCGGTACTGCACCAAAATGCTCACGCGGATCGCGACTTTGTCCAGCGTCAGAATCTCTTGGCCTTTGATGGTCAACTCGCGCTCGCGCACATCAACCAAGACGATCTCAATGCGCGGCGTGCGATAGAAAGGGAGATCGAATCGCCGTGGAATAACGTACCGGCCCGCATCGAGGACGCGCGTCATCTTGCCATCTTCGTACCATAGTCCGCGATGGGTATCCTTGATGATGATTTCGCGGCGCGGCATGATTCGGTGCGGGGCTCGGAGACGGCGGCAACGGGGAAACAGTAAAAGAGACCCCGAAGCAGGGTCGATGCGGAGAACGAATTTTCAGATTGGAATCCGCTACAGCCACCATCGCATTGTGTGGCAGCGGAACCTGATGGCCATTCGCTCCTGACCCTGCCGGGGCCGCCATCAAGGTAACAAATGCGGAGGCCATCCTCAATCCGCCTGCGCTGTGGGGCGCGCGCCGCCGGCCCGAGCCGCCCGGTCGCCGAAACCTCTCAAGGGGCCGCGAGGGGATAGGTTCGACCCAGGTGCGCGGCGACCTGTTCGATCAGTGTCCGCCGTGCCGCGCTTTGGCTGAATGTGTGATCGGCATCGGCGATGTGCGTGATTGTGAGAACCCCTTGCCGGATCAGTTGCTTGGCTTGCCGCCGCGCCTGCGAATAAAGCATGGCTTCGCCAGGGTCGGTCTGCGCCAGAAACATCGTCAGCTTGCGGCCGGAGCGGGCGATTTGCAGCAGATCGCGCGGCAAGTTTTTTGTGAGCGGGTGCTGGCAGGCCAATGCCGAATCCGTTTCGACCGCGCCTGCCTGGTCGAGGGCCATTGGCCGCGGCACTCGGGATTTTATAAAACGGGCCGCCCCTCCGTAAGCTTCGCGCGCCGCGCCGAAATAGCCGAGCCGGCTCCGGCCGGTTAAGAATTTCCAAATCCGCCGGCCGTCCAGTTTGCGCGTGAACCGCCACTGGGATTCTAGCGCCGCGCGCAGTTCCGGATCGTCGATCGTCATCCCCTCGCGCCAGTAGTAGGTCAGCGGGTTGATCACGATGCTTTCCACGAGCGCCGGATCGCTGGATTGCGCGGCGGCTTGAAATGCGAAGTAGGCGCCCGAGCAGAGCCCCAGAAAGACGCACCGTGCATGGCCCAATTCACTCTTGGCCGCTTCCAGCGCGGCCGCGAGGTCGGCGAAGCCGGTCGACGGATAAGTATCGTTTTCTGGACACGTTCGCTCGGCGGGACTGTCCCCCAGTCCGCGCAGATCGAACCGCAACGAACGAAAGCCGAGCTTCGCCAGCCGCCGCGCCAGCAGCACGTTCAAGCGGCCGACGCCAATGCGATAGGCCGCGCCGGAATTCAGGAGGACGATCAACGGCCGCGCGGCGCTACGCTGCGCCGCTGCAATTCCGGCAGGCTCGCAGACAATTCCGGCCAACGCCGGCCCTGGCGATCGCCAGATCGTCTCGCGGCAGCCGGAATCCGCGCCGGACGAATCATCTAAGCACGATTCGACGGGGAGTCTGACGCTGGTCTCGCCGCAGACGCGAGAATCGAACGGACGCCGATCCGCCGTCGCCTGGATGCGCTCGAGCAGCCAATCTGAGATGGCGGCGATGGTGTCGCGCGGAACGTGCGTGTAATGGGGTTCAACCAATAAATCCTTTACGCCGGGCAGCGTGCGCGTTTCGACGGCCGCTCCGTTCGCGGCGAGTTTGACGGCAAGCTTGCCATCGGCGGCAACGTCGTCGCGCTGGATGAGCAAGGCCTGACGATAGGCCGCGCCGCGGCCGGTGATCTGGAGCGCGGTTAAAGCGGTGAGGGTTTCCGCGGAATAGCGGAACCCGCCGGCCTCTAGCCCGGCCTCCGCACGCGAGGTTTCGGTTCGCGCGGCGCTGTTCGCGACCGCATTGACCAAGCGCAGTTCGCGGGTGAAGGCGCGGCCGCTGGTCACGGGGGCCCACAACACCAGATTCTCGATCGCGCGGCTCGGCAGGTCTTCCGCGTCGGACTCGTCGCCGGCCCAAGCTTCGACCGCCAACAAGCCGCCCATGCGAAAACCGATCACGCTCACCTGTTCCAATCCAAACTCGATTTTCATCCAGGCGACGGCGTCGCGCACATTCGCTTGCCAGTTCGCGACGAGGGCGGGCGCGGCGTCGTCGCCTGCCGAATCGCCCGTCCCGTACCAATCAAAGCGCAACACGGCGACGCCGTGCTGAGCCAGAACTTCGGCCAGATGCCGGATCCCGCGGTACGCATGCACTTGCTCATGCCCGACCGAGGAACACAGGACGACGCCATGATCGAAGACGATGTCGTTCTCCGGCGCATGGAGCCACGCCAAGAGCCGGTGGCCGCGACTAAGTAAATAGAAAGGCCTCGCGCCGATCGGCGCACAAACCGGACGGTCCGCGAGGGCCGCTGAGGATGATTCGTTCATGAGGAGTCTCCGTCAGCCTATGGAAAAATGCTCTCTTGGCATTCTTAAATTTCGTCAGGTGCAGTGCGTCGCTCCGCGCAGCTCGCACAATCGCGACTTACGCTGTCATTTTGCCATTCCAGCCGGCGATGACGCCCAGGATTGAATACTTGAACCGCCTTAACTCGGCTCCGTCTCGCGCCGCGCGACAATCGGAATCGGCGCAGCGAGATTGACGGCCTCGAGTTCCGCCGCGAAGGCGGGCGGATGGCGTTTTAGCGGCCGAAAGCGGACATGCTTCTGACGTTGCGGCGGCAAATGGAAGTAATTATCGTCGGGCAAATATCCCTCCGCTTGCAAAACCGCGTGATGCAGAAATCGATCGCTCGACATGGTGACTTCAAACTCGTCGGCGCCAATTTCGACAAATTCGGCACAGATGTCCGCCGGCGCCGAGTCCGGCTTGATTTGCCGCTCGATAAAATGAAAGGCCTCGCTCAGGACGCGCCGCGCTTCGTCGTACCAGGTCACGATCACGACCTCATGTTGCGGCGGCCCAAAGCGATACGCGTAGCTGATGTCATAAAACCGACCGAGAATCTCATTGGCTTGAATCCGCTCGCGCGATCGCGGTCCGATGACACACGGAATCTCCTGCCTGGCAATTACCGTTTGAGGCTCCCGCAGTAAGGTGACCTCGACTGTCCCCGCCACGGACTCGGCCGTCTCATTGGTGAGGTGAATATCCAGCCCGTTGAGCCCTTCATCGGTGAGCGTTAGTTGGCGCGGGTTGCCGAGTCGCTTGAGGGCGAAATAGGCGGCCTTTGGCGAGCCGTGCGAATCGATCAGGCCCCAGCCTGCCCCGGGCCACAGGTCCTTAAAGAACCACACCAGCGCGCCGGAATTGCTGGAGTGCGCGCTGCGCCATTCGGAAAAGGCCGCGGTCATCATTTCGCCGGAAACGACGCGGCTCAGTTGCCAATAGCGCCGCATATCGACTGAGCGCAACCGCACCGGGTCGACATGAAAGAACTGTGCCAGATAGTGGTCGCGCACGTCTTCAAAATCCCAGCCGGCGCCGGTGTCGCGCGGCACGCGCGCTTTCCAGCGCGGATGATGCGCGACCGGCGCGAGGCCGTTCATGGCTTCGAAGCAGGTCGCCGCGTCCGGAACATTCGCAAAGCCGAGACACTCGGAAGTAAACTTCACGTCTGCGCGGCGAACGTCGCTCGCATCGCGCAAGTACGCCCCGACGCCATAATAATGCGTTACCCCCGCATTCGTTTGAAAAGGGAGGACGCCGCCGGTCGGCGTGGCGCTAACGTAGTGCGTTCCAGGATGCAAGGATGCGCACAGCTCCGGCAACTCTGCATCGAACCAAGCATTGCTCCAGCGTTCGCGGGGCATTCCTAGCATGGCCGCCTGCTGCTCGATCTCGCTGTTGCCGCAATAGATCGCCACGGAGGGATGCTGCGCGAGTCGCGTGATCTGTTCCACCGCCTCGGCTCGGATGTTTTCGCGAAATGCCGGATCGTCAACCGGATAATCCATGTTGGCGAACATGAAATCTTGCCAAACCAAGATCCCCAGCTCATCACAGAGGCGATAAAACGCGTCGGTTTCGTACGCCATCGTGCCGCCGATGCGGAGCATATTCATTCCGGCCTCGCGCGCCAGTCGCAAATCCTGTGCGAGCGATTCGCCCGTTCCTTGGCGCGAGACGAGGTCGGCCGTCGTCCAACAGGCTCCGCGGCAAAAGATCGGCACGCCATTCACGCTCACGGCAAAGCCCGACGAACGATCGACTGCGAACGTTCGAAAGCCAATCTGATATTCGCCGAGCGGAGATCGCCCCTCCGCCGTTTCGGCCGACAAGGTGCAATCGTAGAGCGCCGGCTCGCCGTGGGTGTGCGGCCACCAGAGCGCCGGTTCAAGGACGCGAATTTCGCCGGCAAACTCCCACCGATCATCGACCAGAAACAGGGGCAAGCGCGCGGTTTCCTCGCCGATTTGTACTTCCACCCCCTCCAGCGGTGCGCGCGAGCGCAGTTTGCCGCGCACGTGAACCACGCCCAGATCGTGCTCGATCTCGGTGCGCAGCGCCAGGGCTTCGATCTGAATCGGCGCGGTCTCGAGGCGCACCTCGCGCCACGGGCCAACAGCCGGCGCGCAGGGAGCCCAGCCTGGAATTCGCCCCAGCAGACTGGTGCGATGCCAGCGCAGTTGTTGCTGCTGCACGAGGTTCGTTTTCCAGCGCGGGCGAGGTCGGCGGCCAGCGAGCTGCTGCTTGAGCGAGCGAAAGATGCAGACGAGTTGATTTTCGGCGCGCACGAGCCCGGTTACGTCGGGCCGAAACGAGCGGAACATGTTGTCCGCAGTCAAAATCGGTTGGCCATTCAGCCACACTTCGGCGACGCCGGCCAATCCTTCAAAATGCAGTACGGCGGCGGAATCTTCGGCCGTCGCCCGTTCCGCTGCGAAGCGCGCGCGAAAGCACCAATCGAAGGCGTCGATATCGACTGGCTGGTCGAAATTCCAGCGGCCGGCCGCGGCCAGCGCTTGAGCCGCCGTGCAGGGCGCACCGACGCGCCACCAGACGATGCCCTCTGTTGCAAGCTGATCGGGATGCGTGATCGTGCCAGGTTCGTGCGCGGAACATTCCCAGCAGTTCACGCGCAGCGCTGGAGCCAGCGCGGCAAGATCCGGTTCGGCAAAATCCGGTTCGGCAAGACTTAAGTTCGTCACGAAGCGAGCTCCTCCAACGACGTTTCGGTCCGAACCAGCAGCAACTCTGTGGCTAGGTTCCAAGTGGCGGCCATTTCGTCGATGGCGGACAAGTCAACGGTTTTTTTACGAGCCATGGCGCGGGCGAGCTGAAATTGCATCGTTTTCGCGCTGCTCGACAGTCTCGAAAAGGCGGCGATCAAGCCCTCCAGATCGCCGATATGCTGCGACTGCAACCAGCGGAAGTAGTTCGCCGTCAGCTCGTAGCACGACCCGAACTGCCGCAACGTCGCGAATGAGTATTGATGGAAAACGTCGATCGGCGAGCGCAAGAGCCAGTCCAGATCGGCCGCAAATTGCAATTTGAATTTGCTGAACGGGTTTTCTTCCGGCAGCCGCTGCGCGTGCTGAACGAGCAAGCTCCACGAGGTCGCCAATAGCTGCTCGTCGCTCGGGCGCCATTTCACGCTCGGCTTCACCACCTCGACGTACGGGGGCAAGTAGCTCGAATCGGTCGAACCGACCCGCAACACGTGTGTAAAGTCGGAGCCATTTAGCTGGTAGTAGCCTTGGCCATGAAAATAGCCGAGCTGTTGCCGCTCGAGATCGATCTCGACGGCCGCCACGGTCGACTTTACGTGTTCGCGCTGATAGGCCGTGCCGGCCGTGTCCGGCAGATAGTACGAATCGAGCTCGACCAGCACCGGTCGGCCGAGGGCAATTTGGTCATGCAGATGCGCGGCGAGCGGCCGCCAAACGGCCAATTCTTGCACGTCGAGCCCGAACAGGTCGCGGAGATCGGCGTGCGGAAATTTGAAGAAGGTAAACTGATCTCCTTCAAAGTCGATTCCGACCGTAAAGGGGAGCGCCGCCAGCGGCTCGTGCCCCAGCGCGTGCAGCAGTTCGATCCAGATATCGACGTAACAATTGGTCTCGGCCCAGTCGCGCTCCTGCGTGTGCAGCGGATGCCGCGCGTACTGTTCCGGCGTGATTGCGAATAGCGAAGTGCTCATAGATCGAGGGTGTTTTTAACCGAGTTGGGCCACCGATCGGTGTCGAAGCCATGCCGCATGAACAAGGCCAGCGCGATCCGCTCCAGGCCGTAGCCAATGCAAGCGGTATGCGCGGGGTTGCCGTCCGGCGTCATAATATCGAACGTCTTTCCAAAATGATTTTGGTGATAGTTGCACGACGCAATCGCCGTCGGCTTTTCTTCGCTGGCAACTGTGATCGTTAGCTCGTACTTGAGAATCTGGTCCTTCTGAGCATCGGCCATCAACCGCCCGGCGCGACCAAAGAACGGGTCGTTCGCGACCACGCGCTCGACCGGCAAGCCGAGCAAATTGAGAACCTCCGTCCCTTCCTCAAGCCAAAACTCGCGGTGCGCAAGCGCCTGCTCGGCCGTGCCCAGGCGCACAAACTCGCGCTGGCGGAAAATCATCATCCGCGCCGGATCGAGCGCTGGTTCATGCCGAAAGACAAACGACCGCAAATCGATCAGCCGACCTTCGTCAGCCAGGCTGCCTGTCGCCGTCGGATAAAGCGGGTAACACGCGGCCGGGGTCATCATGACTTGTGTCGGACAAAGCGCCTGCGTCCAGTCCTCGCCTCGATTGCGCAATCCGAGCATCCGCGCATGGTCGCGCTCGTTGCCCGTAAAGCTGTGCACGCTGCCCAGCAAATCGGGAAAATTATCCAGGTGCGTCATTTTCAGATAGGCGTCGCGGCTCATGATCGCGGGAAATCGCATCACCTCGGCCCGCAGACGCCGCGCCCGGCGCGTGACGAGTTGCTCAAACCGCTCGACGACGTCCTCGAACACGCCGCTCAATCCATACAGGCCGTCGACCTGCATCGAAATCAAAATCCCGGCCTCGAGCAATTGGCGGCGGCATTCGCGGTAAGCGTCGGTGATCTCGGTGGGGCAGCAGAGCATGGTTTAAAGTCCTTCGCGGTGAGCCAGCAGCATCGTGGCGTTCAGTTTGGTGATCCGGTCGTTATTCACCATCAACGCGCACCCGTACGCGTCGCGAAGATGGCGTCCCAATGTGTACTTCGAATCATTGCGGAATCCGGAGATCCCGCAAATCAATAACGCGCGGCCGACGATCTCGACGATCCGCTGCGAGCAAGAGACTTTCAGATTGTTCGTGCGGATCGAGAAGCCGAAGCCGTGGACCGCGGCCGTTCCTGGCCCGTCGAGCATGCCTTGATATTCGGCCGCCAGCGCGTAGACGTTGTGCCGCATTTCTTGCAAGAGCGTCTCGGCCTCCGCCAGCCGCACGGCCGAGATCGGCACTTCGCCCGGCGTTTTGCGCGCCTCGGCCTGCACGTACGACCGTGCTCGGTTCAGCGCGTCGGCGGCGATGCCAGTCCACAAGGCGCCCCACACAATGTGCGAATAGGGATGCATCGTTTGCGACAAAATGTCGTTGAACGGCGTCGGCACGATCTGTTCGACCGGTCCTTGTGCCGAGACCGTGAATCCTGAGCTGCACGTGCCGCGGAATCCGAGCGTGTCCCAGGTCGAAAGCGCTTCGGTCGTAAACGAACCGCGCCGCGCCAGCACCAAGGCCTGTTCGCTGGCGGGAGCCGCCGAATTGCGCCGGCAAGTAATCAAAATATCGTTGGCATGTTCGCCGTAGGAAATGACCGGCGCTTTTTTGGTGAGCGTAAAGCGCTCGCCCGCTGTCTCGACGGCGCACACGCTCGATAGCAGGTCGCCGCCGGTGCCGATCTCGGTCGTCGCGGAGGCCAGCAACAATTGCCGTTCCACAATCTCATGTAAGTAATCGCGGAAGTAGGGCGCCTCCTGGGCATGATGCACTAGGCACGCGACCTGAATGCAATGCATCGCATAGATCATCGCCGAAGAGCCGCAATAATGGCCGAGCGCCTCGCAAATTTTGGCCGTATGCACGACATCGAGGCCCATTCCGCCATATTCCACCGGCACGTACGCGCTCAGCAACTCCGCCTCGCGCAGCGCGCGGATCGATTCTTGAGGAAAGACGGCGTCGCGATCGACTCGGACCGCATGCGCGGCGAGAACCGACTTGCCGATAGCGTGAACTCGAGCCAACAATTCGCCCCGGCCCGCCTCGGACAACGCAAAATCCAAAACCATGCTGCTCATAAAATGTGGCCGCGCAGGCGGAGTCCTTATTGAGAAAGTTTGCAAATGGCGTCGGCAATGCTCGCTACGCTGCGGAACGTCGCTCGTCCAAGCATCGACTCGGCAAATTCAGCTTCAAAGCGGTCTTCGAGTGCGAGCATCAAGCCGACCGTCGCCAACGAAGTCAGCCCCAGGCTGTACAGATCGCTGTCGATCTGAACGCGATCCGCGTCGATCGCCGAACCGAGATGTTCGAGCACGATTTCCTTGATGACGTTCGTATCGACAGGACGGAGCAACGAGCCGGATGCCATGGAATCCTCTGGTTGAATGGTCGAATGAATGATTTGGCTGAACGACTACGTCGAATGACGAGGTTACGAAATCGTTTGTGGTCGATTCAGGGGTCCGTTAATTGGTCTCGCTTTGAACCGACGAGCCGCCGGGCCTGCTGGGGCGACTTATTGATGTTCGCATCCCTGGTTGACTTCGCCGTTCGCTTTCGCCGTTCGGCATCGTTTGAACCGCACGGCGAAGAGCAACATCCCCGCGCGCCACAAGGCCACCTCTGAACTCGTCGATCTGGCGTCCGCGCGCCGCCGCGGATATTCTTCCGGCGACGATCGCGCCGAACCCCGCTGGTTCGCTGGCGAGGGGGCCGCCGGTCCAACACGGCTACCGCTGGCCAGCTCGCCACCGCGACCGGTTGCGGCCAAACGAACAATGCGCCGCCACGATAGAAAAACATACGTCATTCCATTGACATGGCCGGCCAGAAAGCCGTCGACTTTTGGCTGCATCGCCGGTTTGCGTGGCGAAAAGAAAGCGCGTAGCCCGTCCGCAGAGCCCGTTCATTCGTGTCACACCGATCCAATCGAATATGACGCCGAAATCCGCGCCGCGACCTAGAAATTGCCAGAATCCGCGAGCCGCTTCGCCCAACCGGCCAGGAGGTGACCCATACGGCGATCGATGAGATTTGGCTTTATAGACATCCTGCCGCAAAAGCTTGCCTGCTAGCAGTTCGGCTTTCGACACGGGCATTTCCACCGTTACGGCTTGGTTGCACCGGCGCGACGTTCTACTTCCTCCCAGAACTGTTCCTCTAGTTTGTCCAGGCTGATGCCGTAAATCGCTTCGCAATCGGCCGCGAAGGTCCCTGGCCGAACCTTGAAGTAGAGTTGCACGAATCGTTGCGGGCCGTGGCGGCGAATTAAGAAGTCGACAAACGCGCCGCCAATCTGGTAGACCGTACCGGCATCGTGGTGATACCAGAACGGATTGGTCAATTCATGCACGTAAGAACCGATCTTCCCTTCGTCCCGAACTTGGGCGTAAAGTCGCTGGTTGCCTGCCGGGTCCGGCGACGTGCGGAAGAACTCCGCCAGGTATTTCGCCCCCTCGGGACCGCGGGTCAGCTCGCCCCACCGCTGCCCCATGTCCACGATATACGAGCGGCAGCGCGCGGCGCTTTTCGCCAGCGTCACACTAGCGACCGACTGGCTTTCGGCCCAACCCTCCGTTAACAAAGTCGGCGGGTCCGTGTCGGGATATTCCGCTTGGTAGAGGATCGCGTGGGCGAGCTCGTGCCGGTCGCGATGATCGGCTGGGCTGCTCGAGCTACCGAGCGCAAGCCCGCTGAGGGCTAATCCCTCTTGACCGAGCACGGACCCACGGACCCACCAAATCTTAGTCCGGAGGGGCAATCCGGACATCTGTTCTAGCGCCGCGACGTGTCGGTCCATCGCCTCAAGATCGCCCTGCGGGTCGGCGACGCCGTCGTCGAAGAACATGACCAGACGCTCGCTTTCAAGTCGATGCGGATAAAAGTTGACGGCTTGGGCCTCCATCAGGTTGGTTCCGGCGAGACGCGCCAAACCGAGTGGCAAGTTGTGCGGAACGTCGCGGACCGACCACTGCCGCTGGCCATACCAGCCGAGAGCCGCCCAAAAAAGGAGCGGAGTAAAGCCGAGGGTGACCCAGGCGATCGCGCTTCGACGCCGCGGCCCGCGCCAGATTTGCAGCAGCCCGCGAGCCACCGCCCAGAACGCAGCCCCAACGATCACGACCAGCAGAATTACGAACAGGAACCATGCCGGGTGGACGACGCGAAGTTGACGCTCGACCAACAAGAGCGCGACGGATAACCCCCCGGCGGCCAAAGCGATCGCGACCGGCCAATGCAACGGCCGCGGAGCATCGAGCGTCATCGCCGATTTAGGTTCGCCCGGCGGTCGATTTCCCGATTTTTCCGACTGAACCGCGGGCGGCAATGGGAGCGCGGCCGAGCTTGATTGCCCAACCGCTTTCACGTGATCGTCGCTGTCCGACATGGTCCAGTTCCCTCGCTGCAAGTTTCGCTGTTTGTTGCTAGCTACAAAATGGAGCGCGCTTCGTGACGAATGTCTTTCGGAGAATCAAATCCCGGCCTTCCAAGGAGGCTCGCGATGTGGTTGGCTGGCACCTTGTAACCGTTCACGCTCCGGGAAGGGATTTTGCTGGTTGCTAGCACGGGGGGGTTCTGGTTAACTGAGGGCATGTCGCCTGCATTTCCCCTTACCGCCGAGCAACTGGCCGCCTTGCCGCCTGAGTTTCAGGCCGTGCTGCAAGGGGTGATCGACTATTATGAAGCCCGCATCGCCG